>JASMAS010000112.1 GCA_030754235.1 Litorilituus sp. | reverse complement strand
GACATTCAGTTTGATTACACACCCTGATTTTCCAAATGCAGAAAAACTACTGGCAAAGCCATGGCCAAAAAACCAAAGATTACACCCCACACTCTCTAATTTATTACCTGAAGGTGCATTAAGAGAATTAATAGCGCAACGACTTAAAACGCACATTGACAACGAGTTTCAACTGCTCTCATCGCTTGGGCAAGATTTGCCCGGCGCGCTAATTGCCACACCCCTAGAACCAGAAGAAGTCCCTGACAGCATTCTCAGCACCTACGGAAAAGTGAAAGCTGTTAGATTCAACGCTGAAACAAAAGAAAATAAATTCTCTCTCGCTGGCATTCAAATGAAATTTTCCATGCAGGAAAATAACGGCCACTATCACTTAACCAAAGGCAATGACTTAGGAGATTGGATTATAAAAACACCCTCTACCCAACATAAACACGTTCCCTTAAACGAATACACTGCCATGACTCTGGCATCTTTAGCCGGTGTAAATATTCCTGACATTTTGCTAGTTGATTTGAGTCAGCTTGATAAACTACCACCAATCAATCTGCCGGATGAAAAACTAGCCTTTGCCATCAAGCGATTTGATCGCGATCAGAATAAAAGGATTCATACGGAAGATTTTGCTCAAGTCTTGGTGAAATACCCGCATGAAAAATATAACGCTGCCAATTATGAGCAAATAGCGAAAGTACTTTACCAATTTTCTGGCGAAGGGCTGGCCGATGTCCAGCAATTGGCCAGACGCCTGCTAGTGAATATCTTGCTGGCCAATGGCGATGCACATCTAAAGAATTGGAGCCTTTTGTATAAAGACCACTATACACCGACACTATCTCCAGCCTACGATATTGTTACAACCCATGTTTATATCGAAAACGAAACACAATACGCCCTAAACCTTGGAAAAAACAAAGCGTGGTTTAACGCAACTACCAAGCACTTTCAAATCTGGGCTAATAAATCGGGTATTCCATGGCGCACTATCAGGCCACATTTGGATGACACATTGGAAAGAGCACGGTCATTATGGCCTAGTGCCTTAGAAAACTTACCCATGGATGAGGCGCATAAAGAGAAACTCAAAATACATTGGCGAAACCTTAAAGAAGATTTCCGCATTGAATCAAACAAATAAGCCTTAATCATTAAGTTAGCCACACTAAAGAATAAAACCCATAAACTAACCCCCTCACCACCTCAACTAATACCGATAATGGTCAGGCTTATCAGGTCTAACAACCGAAATATTTAAATCATCTGCTTAAGTTTAATGCCATCAAATTCACACCCCAAACAAATAGGAATAAAATAAAGGGCCAATATTCAGTGCATTGAAAACTGCTTATAGCTAACCACTTCAATATGATTACTCAACGCAATAGATTCTCCACTATACACAACGAGACCACGAGATAGTGGCGTATTAGATCCAGAAAAAGTAAGTAAGCCTTTGGCAAATTTAGCATGCCAGGTCGATGATGATTTTATTTCAACACCCACCAGCCCTGCTGCTGTTTTACAGAGCAAATCAATCTCGACACCGTTGCTATCTCTAAAAAAATACAAGTCTGCACTTCGACCTTGGTTGTACCGATCTTTTAACGCTTCTATGACGACTAGATTTTCAAAAATATTACCCACCAGTGGATCACGACTGACTTGCTCTGACTGTTCAATACCTAGCAAATAAGCCAATAGCCCTACATCGGTAAAATAATACTTAGGAGATTTTATAACCCGCTTACCAAAATCCTCAAAGTAAGGCGGTAGTTTAAACACAACAAATGAGGCTTCAAGAATGGAAAGCCATTGTTTAATGGTTATTGCGCTGACACCCACATCATTTGACAATGACTGATAGTCCACTAACTGTCCCACCCGACCAGCGAGTAGCTTAATAAATTTTTCAAATAAGCTGACGTCTTTGAGTTTAATTAACTGCCTGACATCTCTTTCAACATAGGTTTGATAATAATTTGAATAGGCACGATTAGCCCTTTGATTCTGATCATAAATACGCGGTAAAAACCCATTCACAACATAGGATTCAAAATCATCAAATTCAATTTTTGCACCTTTTAGTTCAGCAATAGAAAGTGGTAAAAGATGTAGAACGCCTGTACGTCCGGCTAAAGACTGAGAGACAGCAGCGCGCAGTTCTAATTGGTGAGAGCCTGTGAGTACAAAACGACCATTAACCTTTTCACTATCGACAATACCTTGTAAATAACTGAGTAAAATAGGTGTGCGTTGAATCTCATCAAAAATTGTATTGCCTTGATAGCGCTTTAAAAAAGCCTTGGGGTCCTCAACGGCTAACTCTCTATGCTCGGGATCTTCTAACGACACGTAATCATAGTCTGGCAAAACATGGCGCACCAAAGTTGTTTTTCCAGCTTGACGAGGGCCCAAAATAGTTACTATCGGATATTCTTGCAATTGTACAAGCAACTCTTGAGTAATATCTCTTTTAATCATAATCGCCACAAAAATCATGTAATACTAAAGTTCAACTATAGTATTACATAAAAACCAACTATCCTAAATAAATATTATGCCCCTCAATTAAGCCCTCACACCCATTTACATGCACTAACCGACTAAACTCAAAGTGCATTTATGCCAATGCCTTTTCAATTCAGCGCTATATTACTGCGTAAAAAATAAAGGTTTTTATTAGCTAGGTTTCAGTCGTTGATTTAACCCGACCATATTGATCTTCAAAACGTACAATATCGTCCTCACCCAGATAGTTGCCACTTTGAACTTCAATAATTTCCAACAATTCACGACTGGTGTTAGCCAGTGAATGTTTAATGCCTAACGGGATATAAGTTGACTCATTCACATTGATGGTGAAAACCTCATCCCCTCGGGTAACAGTTGCTGCCCCAGAGACGACCACCCAA
>JASMAS010000111.1 GCA_030754235.1 Litorilituus sp. | reverse complement strand
ACTCTCGTATTTAAAACAGTGGGTTACACACCCGAACCTAAATTAACAGCGCTGTTCACACAACATAACATTAACGTTTGCAGCGCCTAGGACAATATTACCTAAAGGATTACTGATGAAAAATTTCACGCGACCTGTGGTACAGGTTTAGTTCAGAACAAACGCGACTGCCATAGCAAGTGTTAAAAATAGCTGTAACTCCCTAGCTATTGATTTAATTATTTTTAATAGCACATTGCACGCAGTCTATTACCGAACACAAAAAAGTTCTAAATCCGCAGAAATTGGCGAGAACTAAAAAACCCTCCTACACTTAGTCATAACCATAAGCTGTAGAAGGGTTACTTATGTCGCCATTATTCTTAAAAAAAGCGATAAAATATTATGCTATATGCGCACTATCATTAGGGCTTTTTATGACCAGTAAAATTGTAATATTGCTCGCGTTAACTGCCTACCTACTTAATAGTTATTACAAAGTATAAACTAAACCTCTTAACTCACCTTTTAGTGGCTGTTGATCTTTCACGGTTAAATTTCGTTCGAGATAAAAGCGCTTTAATTGAGAAAAGTAGTGTGTAGCTTAGTCACTCTAAGCCAATACTGCTCAACAGTTCTTAAGCTTTATGCAAAATAAAGTACAGTTTATGGGTAAACCTTGATAACGATCAAATGATAACAATTGTTATTTGCATTACCGTTATGTATAATTCTACCTACCTTAATTCCGTTGGTTTTAATCGCTCTTTCAACGCTTTAAATCAAATATAAAACTATGAAATATATATACATTATTTTTCTTTACTGGCTTTGTTGTGCCTTAGTACAAGCAGAAGAAAACAAGGTTAAACCGTCGGTTTTAGATAAGCTAGAACAAAAAATGCAAGTCATTGATGATTACTATCAACAAGTCAATAAAAAACTCAACAGTCCCAGAAGCAGTAATCAACATTCAACATTTGTACAGCCCAATAGTAGCCGCGATCCCTTCTCTTACACCGAACAAATGTATCGCAACCAACCCAAGCAAAATGGTGCGCAAACCGCTAACAATAAATTAGCCTCAAATGCGTTATTACTGGCAACCACCACCGCCTTTACTGCTGATGGTTTACCTATCATGAAATACCGCGGCTATGCCAAATCACCTACAGGTGAAGCTATTGGTATTTTAGAAGTTTTAGGTATGGGCACATACACCGTCAGAGTTGGTGACCAAATTGGTCTTCACGAAATAGTTAAAGAACTAGTGCTTGTCGTAGAAGGACTTAGTCGAAATAACATCATTATCAAAACAGGTAAGCTTGGCAAAAAGCTAGTGGTTCAATAATGTTAATTACAAAAAATTTCACCAAACTCATTTTCTGTAGCTTCTTATGTCTCGTTTTAACAACAACACAAGCACAAGAAAAAGACAGTAAAATTCCATTTATTGAATTTAAACAAGCCAAAGTTCAAGATGCCGTTAGCTTATTAGCCGACATTGCTGATATTAATATTGCTGTTACCCTTGAAGCTAGCCAACATATAGTGACTTTTCGTATGAAAAACACCTCAGCAAAAGGCATTATTGACACCATGGCTAGAGTGTCAGGTCTGTGGTATCGCTATATGCGCTCAACCGACTCTTACCTACTCATGACCGCTAAACAATACCAAAGTGACATTGTCGTTTTTCGAGATGACTTAGTGCGTACCTTTGAACTACGCCATCAAAATGTTGAAGCCGCCGCAAAAACCATCCGCAACCTTTACGGTGAACGCGTTATTCTAACCCTTGAATACAAAAATGATGACTTTACCGGCTTACCTTTTGAAGAAGTAGAAGATGCTATTACCTCAAATGTATCCGGCAATGGCAATGGCAGAAACAATAATAACAACCGCAGTAGCAATAACCGTCAAGGCAATAATCAATATAATCACCAACAGTTAGGGCAAAACGGTAATCAACAAAACACCAGCAAAGGTGAAGACGGCACGGTAGCAGGCGAACAACTTGCCACGTTAGGTAACTTCGCACAAAACAACAGCAAGCAAAATTTGCTAACTACAGGTCAACTCAACAGCTTACAAGGTCAACAAAATATTCAAGACCAACAAGTGGCTAACATCACCGATGCACAAACCCCAATCTATATTACTATCAACCGCATTCACAACTTACTTTTTGTGCGCTCAACCGATGAAAGTGTCTTAAATGAAATCACAGAGCTTATTGAAGTTAGCGACAAACCTACGCCACAAGTTTTATTTGAAATGGAAATCATTGAAGTCAATGTCAGTGATAGTTTCAAACAAGAATTTGATATTGGTTTTAACAGTGCAGGCAAAATTGACAACTTCGCTATCAAAAGTACAACAGACGATGCCAGCAACACGTCTCCTTATGACATTATGCGTAACCAGTTAGGCGTAGATTTATCAGAATCAACCGATGCAAGTTATGCCCTACAACTTGCCGCCATACTACGAGGTGAAAATGTTCACTCACTGGCTTCTAGCGCCTCAGGTGGGGTGTACAACTTAATTAATGACCAAGTAAACGCCCAAATAGAGCTGCTTAAAAAAAATGGCCAGGCGCGCACTCTCTCCAAGCCAGTCTTATTAGCATCTAACAACCGTCAAGCAAAAATTTTTATTGGTGATGAGCAAATTATAGCCACAGGCATGGAAACTACTGGTACGGTTATTTCCTACAATAACAATGGCAGCCCCGTTACCACAAGTTATGCCCAAACTCAGGTAGAAACCGAGCGCCGTAAAATAGGTAATACCCTCTATTTAATGCCGAGCATTAATGCTGATCGCACTATCACCATTGATATTTTACAAGATAAATCAAGCATCGTTCGCAATGGAACTCAGCTCCCCTATTTTGACAACAAAGATCAAGCAATCAAACATCAAACCATAGATGCTGTCAATCAAGCTAACATCAAAACCGTGGTAATCGCAAAAGACGGCCTAACCGTAGCCCTTGGCGGCATGGTTAGCAGTAGCACCTCTTTACAAACCTCTAAAGTACCGCTACTGGGTGATATTCCTTTGCTAGGTGAATTATTTACTCAAGAAAATGAAGTCAACGAGTCACGGCAATATATTATGTTGATCACGCCACATATCATTATAACCCCCGAAGAAACCGCAGATACATCACGAAAAATTGCAGGGTTTAACTACAATAAAAATGCTGACCATGGCGATCAAGCGCCTTACCCAGATTACGGTTTCGACCGCTACATTGAGCTAACAAAATTTGCCATGAGCACGGTTAATCAAAAACAAACATTCTCCCAAAGTAACAGTACTATCAAGCCCGTCAGTGATATAGGCGGCTCTGCTGCAGCTATATTGCCTATACATGGCATCAGCGCCAAAGCAAAAGCCGTATGGCAACAAGACAATTTATTTGTCAGCGCCTTTCAATTACGCAACCACACACCAATTGAGCAAACTATCACCAGCAACACCTTAAGAGGCAACTGGTTATCAGCCACCATCTTACAAGAACAACTCAATCCATTTTCTGAAAAAGGCGACACTACTTGGCTGTACTTAGTATCAGACCAACCTTTTCAGCAAATCGTGCAACAAATAAAGAAATAGGTAAAACCATGTCAGTATTAAAAACCATTTTAATCGCAAGCTGCTTACTGCTATGTGCTTGTCAAAGTACCGGTTTACGCGAGATAACAGCAAGCGAACCTAACACCGCGCAAAAAGAGCATAACCACATCAGTCAATCCGTTGGTGAAGACTACTCCACCGCCCAAGAAAATCATTTACGCATGTATGTGTTTACTTCATACCAAGAGCCTGACGAAAAAGAAGCTGTGCGCAGTGGCTACTTTATTGATTTTAAAACCACTGCAGCCCCAAGCCAAAAAACCACCAAGGAATAATCGTGCAAGACACAAGCAATTTAGCACTTAATGAAGCGCAATCACTTACCGATAAAATTCTCACCCAACTTAACAATGTTATTTTAGGCAAAGCGCAACAAAATAAAATAGCCTTAACCTGTCTTCTTGCCAATGGTCATTTACTTATTGAAGACTTACCTGGCTGCGGCAAAACCACCCAAGCACACGCACTCGCTATTACGCTTGGGCTAGACTTCAAACGCATTCAGTTTACCAGTGACTTACTACCCTCAGATATTTTAGGGGTTTCTATTTATGAAAAAGCACTCAACAAATTCTGTTTTCATCAAGGTCCCATTTTTTCTCAACTCGTGCTTGCCGATGAAGTAAACCGCGCTACACCAAAAACCCAAAGCTCATTACTTGAAGCCATGGAAGAGCGCCAAGTGAGTAGTGAAGGAAAAACCTTAACATTGCCAACCCCCTTTTTTGTTATTGCCACGCAAAATCCATCGCAACAAATTGGCACCTTTGAGCTACCAGAATCACAACTTGACCGTTTTTTGCTGCGCATATCTTTGGGGTATCCAGTAAAAGATGCTGAACGAAAATTATTCCAAGGTGAAAGTGGCCGAGCCAAACTTGATTCACTAAAAGCAGTAATAAGCGCTGAGCAATTAAAAGAACTGCAAAAAACCAGTAAAAATATTTACTTGGCTGACGCCATTATTGATTACCTACAAGACCTCGTTGCCTACACACGCAATAGCAATTTGTTTGTTGCTGGTATTTCAACGCGCGCTTGCTTAGGTTTAATCGATGCCGTAAAAAGTTACGCGATGATCCAAGGGCGCGAATTCGTCATTATTGAAGACGTACAAGCCATATTCCCTTACCTAGTTGCCCACCGTTTAGAGCCAACAGGCGAATTAATCAATAGCGAAGATATTGGCCAACACATTATCGAGGCCGTAGCCGTTGTTTAACAAAACAGCCAAAAAGCCAAACACAGCTTGCCCTAAAAAATCACCACTATGGCAATTAACACTCACCAAATTTGGCGTTATGTGGTTAGTCGTCAGCATTATTTTTTTTATATTAGCCGCTAACTATAGTAATAACCTTTTACTGTTTATTGCCTTACTCTTTATAGCAGTTTTTATTAATAGCCCTTGGTTAACTTGGCTTAACATCCGTAAAATTAGCAGCCAAATGCTAACAATTGAACCCGTTTATGCGCAGCAAACGGCTGCGGTAAAAGTGCAAGTTAACAACCCCGAGGGCAAACATACCTCAGGTTTATCAGTGAGTTTAAATAGCAGCACCTTAACTAACAACCAAGGCTTTAAAAAAAACCATAAAGCCAAGCTTACCAGTACAACATTACCGCTAAGCAAAGACAAAATAACTACTACAGCAATCGCTATCACCCCTTTTTTTCGTGGTTGCTTCACCCTAAACGGCATTCAACTCAACTGCACTTACCCACTAGGTTTATGGCGCTGGCAAAAAAAAACTCACAATGAAAGTAAGCTTTGGGTTTACCCCACACCACAGGGTCAACTACCATTACCCAAACCCCAAGCCAAACAAGGTACTTACCTTAAACGTGAGCAAGGAGATTTTTCTCACATAAGAACCTATCAGCGTGGCGACAGCCTAAACCACATCGCATGGAAACAAATGGCACGCACCGGCGAGGTAATGACCAAAGAGTTTGACGGTGGCGAAGGGTTAAAACAAACAGTATTAAGCTATCATAGTATCAAACAAGGCAGCCTTGATTCTCGCTTAAACCAGCTGTGTCGCTGGATAGTTGATTGCCACCAAAAACAAGTAAAATACGCCTTAGAACTGCCCAACCAAACTATACCCGCCGCTCAAGGTGAAGCCCACAAAGAAGTGTGCTTACAAGCATTAGCACAATTTGGCCTAACCTTACCCAGCGAAACAAAACCAGAATGACAACAACCGCCAAACTCCCCATAAGCCTGATTGTGTTTATGGCATTCAATACATTATTAAGCTTAATTAGCCTACCATTAAGCTTTATACCTATGCTTACCTTGCTAGTATTAACCGCCGTTTTTTATTTATATAAACAACATACCAAGCAAGATAATCAGCACATAAAAAGTATTAACTTAGCGCAAATTGTGGCCTATATTTTAGTTTTTGCTTGTCTGGCGCTTATTTGGCAAAACCTTGAAGTTCCCTCGTTGATAGCCATTGCTGCGGCGTTAACCGCTCTGTCATGGGCAAAAGCCGGTGAATTAACAACCAACAGAGACCGCCATTTTATTTGGCTTTTATCAACGAGCTTACTTGCTATACAACTACTACTTGTTGCTCAATATCAAAGTATCATTGCTATTATTGGCTTGTTACTCATCTTTAGCAGCGCCGCTGCATTGCAGCAAAACGGTGGTAAAACCTTACTAAGCCAAGCCAATAAACGATTAACCACTTGCATTAGCACATTACTCATTACCAGCTTACCCTTAGCACTCATTTTGTTTGTTACCTTACCCAGAATTAACTTGCCCATGCAGGAATTAGGGCTAGCCATGGGTTTACCCATTAGCATTGAGCCTGAAAAGAACCTAGCAGAAAAAGGCTTAGGGAAAGAGCTAGGTTTTGATGATATTGGCGAGCAAGGTCAATCTGATTCTCGCGTGTTACTTGCAAGCCTACCGAGTGACTTTGTGCAAAATAGTGAGCAACCACTTTACTGGCGCGGCCCTGTTTATTGGCGCTATAGTGTTACGGGTACAGGTGATAACAGCAAAGAAAAATGGCAACTACGCGAAGGTTTTACTAACCGAAGCAAACGACAATACAATGGTTTTGGCTCTAACCAAGCACTAACCAACATGACCAGTATGCGTGACAACACCCTAGAATATAGCGTTATTTTAATGCCCCATGGCGAATACTGGCTTTACGGGCTAGACTTACCTGCCAAACTCACCGGCGAATCTTACCTATCGCAAGACTATCAACTACTGAGCATTCGCACCGTTGATACCATGTGGCGCTACAAAATAAAGAGTAGTTTAAGCTATCAAATTTCTGAAAAAGAACCACAAGCACAACTTGACCTTGGATTAACATACCCAGTCAACAACCCTAAAATTAAAGCCTTAGGCCAACAATGGCAACAACAGTATTCTCACAACCCACACTCTGCGCTGGCCATCATTGCCCATGCTGAGCAATTCTTTAAGCAGGGACAATTTTTATACGCTAACACCAATGAAAGTTATCAAGGACAACACCAATTAGACCAATTCTTATTTACTCGCAAAGTTGGTTACAGCCAACACTATGCTAGTGCCCTCACTTTATTATTAAGGGCTGCAGGCATACCCGCTCGACTGGTAGCAGGTTATCGTGGTGCAGAAAAAATAGGGTTAACTAATATGTATGCCGTTAACGAGCATCACGCCCATGCATGGTTAGAAGCCTTTGTTACCAACGAGCAAGGACAACAATACTGGCAACGAATTGACCCTTCACTTTGGCTAAGCGACATGTTTTTCAGTAACAATCAGCAACAAGCTGAGATAGAAAAGCAAACAGCTCAGAGCAAAGAAGCTGCATCAACACCCCTTGTATCAAAGCAAAAAAACAGCCAACAAACAAACACTAAAAAATCTTCAAGTTGGCTTGATACCCTCAACCAATGGACACTTGAATTTGATGCAAAAAAACAAAACGAGTTGGCGAAAAAACTAGGCATTACCCAATTACTTTGGTGGCATTTGTTGCTAATAGCATTGGCACTGTTATTCGCATTAGCAATAGCTATTTACCTAGTACTGCGCTTTATCAACCGGCCACCGCCAATGCCAGAGCATGTTAAAGCCTATCAAAAGCTCTGTAGCAAACTCGCCCAACAAGGCGTAGCAAAATTACCCCACGAAGGGGCACAAACCTACCTAACCCGCTGCGCTAACCATGCCAACAACACAATGGTTACCGCGCAAATAAATGGTTTATTAGACCTTTATTTATTACTGGCATACAGCCCATTAACTAACCAACAAAGTCAAAAATTACTTAAGCAGTTTACCCGTTTAATAGCCAAAACATGATTTAGATCATAGATTAATGAGAAAAAGCCAAACGAGCGATAATAATTCTCATTTGCCATTGACAGACGACACCCCTCTTGTATAATGCGAATCATTCTCATTTGTGTTAATTGTTATCAAAAACGGGATACTAATAATTATGACGCAACAAACAGCACAGGCGCTCACTAAAAAAACCGCAGAATTAACCGAAAAGCATGCGGATGTTTTTGGCCAAATAGCGCGGTTATATACCGAATTATTTAATCATGATGGTTATGGTGATTTTCGCGTTGAAATGAAAATACTTCGTCGCGGACAAAAAGAAATTATTATTTACTGCGGCAAGCAATATCGCTATTTAGTTAACTGCGACGAAGCCTTAAAGGCAGAGCACCCGATAAAAGCGCTATTAAAAAGAGATATTTTAGCTTAGACAAGCGTTAGCCAAAAAACAATTTGTAAAATTTTCAGAAACCTTAACGACGAAAACATCACAAACCTATATTACATAGGTGTTAAAGGAATACCACTGAACTGATGCAGGCGATGCGCCTGATCCGAGGAAACCAAAACTACAACGACTGTTCGGGTCGCCCGCCTCTTTGGGAGAGGTCGCCGTCTGAGCTACACAGTCTGCTTAACAATCAATGTGTTAGTAAAAAATGGCATACACATTAGCAACAACATAATAACTTGCTACCGCCAACAAACTAACAAAAAATAGGATAAACAAAATGTTTAACAACAAATGGGCTAAAAGCCTCACTCAAAAATTCAACGCAATCCAAGCTAGCGACGTAGCTAACATTAACGACAGTGAGCTTAAGTCTAAATTTTTAAAACTTAAAGCTGCTAAGCAAGCTGGTTTTACTTTACTAGAGCTATTAGTTGTTGTGGCCATTTTAGCCGCAATCGCAGGTACTGCGTCAATCGCATTACAAGATACTGATGCTAAAGCTTCTGCTGCTGCTCACGTAGCGATGATGGATGAGCTAAACAAAGGTATTCGTACTTTCCGTGTATTAAACAAAAACACTTTACCTAACCGTTACGATTCACTATTAACAGCTGCGGTAACAGGTGGTACTTCACCAATTGCAAAAGCTGCGGCTTACCCTTCAAATGAATTAGTAGCGATTGAAGATGTTGGTACTTTAGCACTAACTGCTGATGCTGTTGATGTATTAAAGGGTATTGGTATTACTGAATTACAATACCTAGATATTGCTGCATCTACCGATTTCACTGATTCAGGTACACCTGCTGTTGCTGAATGTTTAGATGCTAACATCACTGCAACTATTGCTAGCCGTGCTAACACGGTAGTTTCAAACAACATATTCATGACGCCTACAGGTAATGGTTGTGGTGGCACAGTAACACTTGCAGCAACTGATTTAGTGTCAGTTTGGACTGGTGGTTACGAGCGTATCTACGGTGGTGATGGTGCTGCTTTTGATGCATTAGGTGCTGTTACAGGTGCTGATGGTGATGCTGGTGAAGCACTTACTACTGCTTATGCAGGTCAACCTGTATTAATGACGGTAGGTTTAGGCCCATCATCAAACTTATTTAATGCTAACACTGTTGGTGGTATGACGACTGTTCCTTCTTACCGTCACGTTAACGAATTACAATATGGCCGTTTTATTGCCTTATTTGAAATTGGTACATTCACAGGTACAGATGCTGCTTACACTGCTGCTGACCAAGTTGCTTTAGTTGCTATCGTTGATGGTGCTGGTGATACCAAAGAAGAAGAATTAGGTGAATGGGATGGTACTCGTAGCACTATCTAATCTTAACCTAACCTTAGCCTAATCTTAACTAAGCTGGCACATAGCTAAGCTCATACTTAACTAATTAGAGCTTAACTCATGCTTAGTTAATTCAGTGGGAACTATGCGAGTGATTACTGGCCAGTAAACTGGCTCGCATGTAC
>JASMAS010000110.1 GCA_030754235.1 Litorilituus sp. | reverse complement strand
AATATCCTCCCATCCTTCTGCACCAGGCAATACAGCACTAATGGCTAGCAGGAGAATATCGAGTAATTTGTGTTTTTTACAGCATTCAATGCGAGGATCTGTTATTGAGTTAAAGTGTTTCAGAAAAGTATCGCTCATATTAAGTTACCAAGGTCGTTATTATGCCTTGATCTGATCGCTACTTGTTCTATAAGTTCAATTCATAATGATCTTGCCGTGAGAATGGATATGTAAGTGAATGTGTTTGAACTAAAGCATTCGCTAAAGCAACACTTGAAGGTGACAGTTAATGTAAACTATCAGCATTATCCATTAAGAATAATACTTGTGAATTTAGTACTTTACCAAGTTCAACGCCCCACAGATCAAAAAAGTTAACTTGCCATAGCCCTTTGAACAAAAACTTTATGTTCACATGCAGTTAAAATCATCTACTTTGATCATAAAACAAAGACACAACAGAACGTTTTTTAGCACCTTTTATTGCCGTTTTCATCCCTGCTTTCTCTGTCAAAAACCCCATGATTTTTGACTCAACATCCTTAGTTATTCATTAGCCATAAGGTAATCCAGTGCACCTGTTATTGCTGCAACTTGTGCTAGAATACAATTTTCATCATCTACTTTAGTGCTGTCAGGGTATACTTCTGTGGTGGTGACATAAGGGGCACAAGTTAACCCCATACATAAGCCGAGCGCTTTGCCAGCATAATTAATGACTCCTTTTTGTTCAACGGGTACCCCAATAAGTTTACCATCATCATCAGGTGGAGCGATATGTGTTATCTTTTCAACACTGTTAATTATCGCTGACTGAAATTTTTCCTGTGGTTGAATCGCATCACCAACAAGGTAAAAACCATCGGGAATATTCCATGTTTTCTGCTCTATAGCATCCCTTGCGGCAAGCGCAGGTCTAAACTCAGTATTATCGGTATCAGTTGTTTCATGTAAATCAACATGAACTAAAACATTAAGATTTAATGATTGCACATAAGCCATTAATGCTGCCGACTCTTGTGCTGGGCTATTGTCATAAAAAGAGCGATTAGGATCAATAGCCTTATGATTCCATCGATTAATGGTTTCATATCCCCAAGGGCTAATACATGGTACAACCAATAAGTTAAATGACGCTTGGTACTTTGAATGCGGGTTACTCTTTTCATTTTGTAAAAAACGTAATGCTCCATGTATACCACTGGTTTCATAGCCATGTACACCACCGGTAACTAACACTGTTTTTTTATTGTACTGCCAGTTTTTACTTTTTATGGCATACAATGGGTAACGTCTCACTCCCGTATCAAGTACACCATATTGAACAACATCAAAACTGTGTTTAAGGTTATCAATTTCACTTAGCACTTGTTCTTGATAACTACGCTTAACTGTTTGTTGTAAAAACCATTGTTTCTTCTGGGCATCACCCCATTTTCTACCTGAAATACCAATAGTGCATTGTTTATTTTTTGTCATAAATCTCCCTTAGTCATTCACACTATTTAGTATCTGCCCTACCCATAAACTTATGCTCACTGGTATTTACCTTAATTTTATCACCTGTTGAAATATGCTCAGGTACTTGAACGATTAGCCCTGTAGATAGGGTAGCGGGTTTTGTTCTGGCACTAGCAGAGGCGCCCTTAATAGAGGGATCTGTTTCTGTTATAACAAGCTCAACACTTGCAGGAAGATCAATTGCAACAGGCACATCATCAACAATTATCACAGAAAGCCCTTGTGTTTCTTCATTAATAAAAAGTAACTCTTCACTGATACTTTCTTTATTTAAGTTATACGGCGTGTAATCTTCGTTATCCATGAAAACATATTCATCACCATCAATATAAGAAAACATTGACGGGCGTCTGCTTAAATCCGCGAAATTAAGCATATCATCTGCTTTAAAGGTCTCATCTACTTTTAAACCAGTAACAACATCATATAAACGCATACGATATAAACTACCACCTGCTCTGCCTTGTGGAACAGAACGAGTTATATCTCTTACTATCAATACTTTACCGTTATGTTCAATAGCTGCATTTTTCTTTATATCGCTTGCCTTAGGCATGTGGAGTTCCTATTAAATTTTTACCAAGTTAATAAGCAAGAAAATAACATGAAGTGACAAGCAATTCTATTGAATTCATTTACTAAACTCTAACAGCGAACAAAAAGAAAACAAAAACTAAAAGCTTACCAAGTGAGTTTCACAAAAAAGAATGAATGCCTTTGTATTGACCGTAAATAAACAAAAAGGCTAATAGCAGCTTAAGATAGCAACATATTAGCCTTTAAAAATATAGATGGGCTCTATTGGTCAGTTAATAGTGAATTATTCGTATGAGCGCTCTAACCATGCAATTTGTAGTTTTAACTCGGCTATTTCATTATTAGCATCAGCCAACTGTTGTTGCATTGTTTTTTGTTCATTAAGACTCTTTTCAGTATTTATATCAGTATTTTTGATCATATTACTTCTATCCTCTTGGGCCATACTACCCTCCCAGTCTTGGTTGCTATGCATGTATTATTACATACGAACCTACAAAAAGTAATATCTCTAAAAATATTTATAATATTCCTCAAATCAATAACACTACCACATTAAGTCATCTGGAATTTGATAGTCTGCATAGGGATCGTCAGCGTCAGGGATTTCATCAACTAATTTATCATTTTTAACAAAAACAATATTTTCATCTAACATTGATAATTTCTCAGCTGTTTCACGGGTAACTATATAAGTTACATCATCTTGTCCACAAAGGGCTAGACGTCCATTAACTATGGCTTTATGTGTATTGTCATCTAATAATATTTTTTTGATTTTATTAGCAAAAGTATAGTTGTATTCATTTTCACCCTCGACATTTTTAATTTGATGATGAGTGAGAATTTGCTGTATTCGTAATACTTGTTCTTTGTCTACTAATTGCTTTTTTTTCTGCTCATTTAAAGCATTATCTTTAGCTTGCTTTTCGACTTTAGCTTTTACAAGTTCTTGCTTAACTTTTTCTTGCATCGTCGCTTCATGTTGAACACCGCTACGTTTTTGTTTATTTTTTTTACGTTTATCAGCGTTGGCCTGCCGTGTTTTTTGTTTGGTTGTTAACCCCGCTTTAAGGAGTTGATCTTGAAGTGATGCCATAGATAATTGTCAGTATTAATTAATTTTCTATTATTTTAGCAATAAATGGGCACTAGAAAAACATAAATTACTTCAATAGATAAAGAAGATTTATGACAAGTTTTATAATACGTGCTTACTCTTGAGCTGATAATGTTTTGAACGATTGATTTTATCCACAATACATCTAGTCAAATGACACATGAAAACAAATACTTTCGCTCTTAAGCATTTTTCAGTTACTCTAGTAATATTACCAGTTGACCGTTTTCACTACCTATGATTAAAAAAATAATAATAGCTATTTTATTAGTTAGCTCACTAGTACTTGCCTCAGCTGCAACTTGGTTGTATAGCAAAGTAGATAGTGCTTTACCTATACTCGAAGGCAAAAAAACTGTTTTTGGTCTTCACGATACTGCAACTATTGAGCGAGACAGCCAGGGCATAGCGACATTCAAAGCCAGTAGTCGTGTCGACATTGCTGTAACAACCGGTTTTGTCCACGCTCAAGAACGATTTTTTCAGATGGATTTATTAAGGCGCAACTCTGCTGGCGAACTATCGAGTCTTTTTGGTTCATTGGCGCTCAATTATGATAAATCCATTCGCCGGCATCGATTTCGTTATAGAGCAAGAGAGATAGTTAAATCATTACCCAGTGAGCAAGCACTTTTATTAAAAGCATACACTCGAGGTGTTAATCAAGGCTTAAAATATTTAAACACTTCACCTTTTGAGTACTTATTACTGCAGCAAGAGCCTGTACAATGGAGTGAAGAAGACTCTATTCTTACCATTTTTAGCATGTATATTGACTTGCAATACCATGATGGCCAAAGAGAGCGTTCATTAGGACTCATGAACGCAATTTTAAGCGCTGATGTTTACGCATTTTTAGATCCTAAAGGTAGTATTTGGGATGCTGCCATCGATGGTAGCCAATATTCAGCTTCACCTATGCCAACTAGCGCTTGGCCAAATGCTTCGGCGTCACTTCGTCATGTGGAGGCTACTGATCACAAAAATCTATATGGCCTTAACCGTTATCAAGCGGATGAATTTCCAGGCTCAAACAATTGGGCCGTTTCAGGTACTATCAGCAAAACAGGTAGCGCTATTATCGCCAATGATATGCACTTAGGAATAAAAGTGCCCAATACTTGGTTTAGAGCCCGATTCGAATATCCTCATAATAATCAACAAATTAGCATAACCGGCGTTACCTTGCCAGGTACACCCAACATGGTTATTGGCAGCAATAATAACATTGCTTGGGGTTTCACTAATAGTTATGGTGATTACAGCGATGTTGTTGTACTACAAACCACAGGTGATGGTAGTAAGTATTTAACCCCTCAAGGTGAAAAAGGCTTTACTTATCATCAACAAGTTATTGCGATTAAAGATGAACAACCGATAGAGTTAACTATCAAAGAAACTATTTGGGGCCCTGTTATTGGTAAAAACCATAAAGGAGAATGGTTAGCCTATCGGTGGGTTGCTCATGATAAACAAGCCATTAATCTCACCGCTATAGAGCTAGAAACGGCTAAAAATGTAGAACAAGCTTTTAATATTGCATCTCGCAGTGGTATTCCTGCACAAAACATGATGGTAGGTGATAAAGAAGGTAATATCGGTTGGACTATTATGGGGCCTATCCCTAAAAAATTTGGCGATATTGGTAATACTCCAACCTACTGGCATGAAGGCAATAATGGCTGGCAAGGCTATTTATCATCACAGCAATACCCCCGAGTAATGAACCCTGTTCACAACCGTTTATGGACTGCAAACTCACGTGTTGTTGGTCATAAAATGCTGGAAAAAATAGGTAATGGTGGTTATGCACTAGGTGCTAGATCACAACAAATACGTGATGGTTTATTTGCTCTATCACACTTTGATGAAAAAGCACTGCTAGCAATAAGCTTAGATGATCGTGCACTTTTTTTAGAGCGATGGAAAACATTTTTGCTCACGCAGGTACTAACCGAAAAAACAGTGGCAGAGCATCAACAGTTTCTAGACGTAAAAACGCTGCTTGATGAAACAAAAACATTCGTTGCAAGTACTGACTCGGTCAGTTACCGATTAGTACGAAACTTTAGAATAAATCTTAGAGATTTAGTGTTTAGCGAACTAAATCTCTCACTTAGTAAGCTAGATGACAGCTATCAATTTCGCAGTATTCGACAGCAGCTTGAAACACCACTTTGGCAACTAATTAATCAACAAAGTGACAATTTTCTTATGCGTCCGTTGTCTTCATGGTCAGCTGTATTTAATGAGGCTTTACAAAAAACGATTACTGATATGAAAGTTTCACCGAAAAACGAAGTTCAACCTTTAAGTGCTGCCACCTGGGGGCAACAAAATACTAGCGCTATTCAACACCCCTTAAGTAAAGCCATCCCTTTCATTGCCAAATGGTTAGATATGCCTGCAACCCCACTATCAGGGGATAGCTACATGCCTAAAGTACAAGGTAAAGCATTTGGTGCGTCTCAACGTATGGTGGTCTCCCCAGGTCATGAAAATACTGGCATTTTTCAAATGCCAACCAGTCAAGCTGGACATCCTTGGAGCCCTTATTATGGCGTAGGTCATAGTGATTGGGAGCAAGGAAAACCGTCACCATTTTTACCGGGGAAAACTCAATACACATTGACGCTATTAAGTTATTAACAACAAATTATATGGAGCTCTAGTTAACAAACATTAATGCCAACACACAACAAAAATGAGAGAGAGAGAAATGACCACACTACTATTATGTTTATTTATCGCCGCCCTTTTGCCCTATCTTGCAAAAATACCAGTCGCCTATGCTATGAATCAACTTGGCGGTTATGACAATTTTCATCCTCGCGAACAACAAAGTAAACTAACAGGCCTTGGTGCCCGTGCATTAGCAGCACATCAAAATGCTTTCGAATCATTTATCATTTTTGCTCCTGCTGTATTACTTGCCATTGCCCTTAACAACACTAGTGAGCTAATTATACAGTTAGCTATAGCTCATGTGTGTGCCAGAGTTCTTTATAATATTTTGTATTTACTCAATATTGATAAATTACGCACGCTCGTTTGGGGAGTGGCGACGGTGAGTAGCTTTACCATTATTTGGCAATGTATCCCGTAAAATTAGCTAACGATAAAAAACGATATAAAGAAACTGTTGACAGTATTTATCCAAGCTCGCTAGAGTAAGCACTCTAGCGAGGTAAAGCTCCAAAATAGGAGTTTTTTTTTAGTATGCCAGCAAAAAATAGCAAAGTAGGTAAGCATAGTGAGCGATAAATTAGACTTAAATGAAATACGTAAAGAAATAACAGCATTAGACAAAGAGCTGTTAACCCTGTTTGCCAAACGTCGTGCCCTCACTCTTAATGTTGCTAAAAGCAAGGTTGAACAAATTCGCCCTATCCGTGATCCTCAACGAGAACAAGAGCTATTAATTCGTTTGATCAAACAAGGAAAAGAGCTAGGTTTAGATACCCACTATGTGACCAATATATTTCAAACCATTATTGAAGACTCGGTACTTAACCAACAAGCTTACTTGCAAAGCTTGGCAAACCCAAATATTCAAACACCAACAGTTAGTGTTGCCTTTTTAGGTGATAAAGGCTCATATAGCTACTTAGCTAGCCACCGATATTTTTCACGTCGAGCAGAAAAAATAATTGAGTCTGGTTGTCAAAATTTCAGTGATATATTACAACAAGTTGAGTCAGGCCAAGTTGACTATGGTATGTTACCTATTGAAAATACCAGCTCAGGTAGCATTAATGAAGTCTATGATTTACTTCAACATACGAACCTATCTATTGTCGGTGAAATAACCCAGCCCATAGAACACTGCCTGTTAACGGCCGTTAATACTCGTTTAGAAAAAATAAAAACCATTTATGCTCACGGTCAACCTTTTGCTCAATGTAGTAACTTTTTAGACAAACAATGCAATATGCGTATTGAATATTGCGACAGCACCGCTGATGCCATGATGCAAGTATCAGAATTACACGATGAAACTATCGCTGTAATTGGCAGCGAGGAAGGTGGGCAACTCTATAAATTACAAGCATTGGAAAAATCTATTGCTAACCAAAATGAAAACCACTCTCGCTTTATTTTAGTCGCCCGAAAAGCCGTTGACGTTGCAGAGCAAATTCCAGCCAAAACAACAATCATTTTAGCTACAGGGCAAAAGGCCGGCGCTTTAGTTGAGTGTTTATTAGTATTAAAAGAAAAAAATATAAATATGTGCAAACTTGAATCCAGACCAATTCAAGGCCGTCCATGGGAGGAGATGTTTTATATTGATGTCGAAGCCAATTTAAAAAGCTTCGCTTTACAAGAAGCAATCAGCGAAATAACTGAGTATACTAATTTTATTAAAGTGCTAGGTTGTTATCCAATTGAGCATATTAGTCCAACCAGTGTACCTAGTAGTGAAATTTAACCTCGCTCACCTTCTTGGCTTAAGGTGTGCAAACAAATAGGCTACACTGGGCCTTCTACATAACACAGTCCCCACGAAAAAAGAGGTAACACTTTGAATAAACTGGCTATACTCGCATTCACCTTATTAGTGTTTTTTAGCACTATGCTTTGGTATTTAGCTAATGGTTCTTTAAATGAGTACTTAAAAAGTCAAATAGAGCTACAGGGACATTATTATAGTGGCCAATCCACTAACGTAATTTCTTCTGATTTTTCCCCTAATACAGGTATTGCACTACTCGAGCAACTGAGTATCGGCAATTTACAACAAGCACAAAGCATATTAACGATAGATCAAGCAAAAGTTATATTATCAAGAGTTCAGTCAGATAAGCAGGTTACCCACATCGATAATATTACGATTAATACCCTAAAGCTTAATATAGAAACTATCGCTGACAATAAAACCAATATCGATGCACTTATTGAGCAAATTAGCCTAACACTTGCTAGTGATTACCCTGAACTTTATCCAGCGATAAGCGCCCAAATATATGCAGCAAAAAATCCTGACCTTAATGCTGAGGAATATGCAAAAAAACACCCTGAGGCAGGACCTATTGTCGAGCACACAACTTCAAAAAACTCCCGAGGCAAGCCTCAACAAAAAATGACTATCACCGCTATTCATATTAACACGTTAGAATTAAATTTAATCCAAGATAATCACGCGACCTTAACCGAACAAAAAGATATAAAAATTTCAGCCATCGGAGGAAAAAGCGGTATGGTGATCAACCAAATAGGGGGGGAGATTTTACTTAGCCTACTCAACTTAGCTGTAAATTAACCCCTCATTTAACTCTTGTGTTTCATGCCATGCGAGAAAAGCTAATCAGGTGTCAAAAACAACTAACAACGAATAAGGGAACATTGAATCATGCCAGCATTAAGCTTCTTCCTTTTGTGCCACCACTATTGAGGCTTTTCATATCACTAGGCACACGTTATGAATTTTCTGATAGCCTTTGTTAAACACTGAGTTTCGAGCTTATCTAGCCATAACAAAACAGAAACACAACGCATTTTGCAATAATGATAAGTGTTTCGCTGAATTTGATAGCGTTATTTGAATAGACACTCAATTTTCTCCTGGACTTGCCTATTGTTTTTAAGGGTAAAATTAGTTATAACAACAAAAAATATTGAAACAATAATATCAACTCAACGCTGAGCTAGAACAAACTATATAACCCCATAGCTAGATACTTACTGTGGAGTATTATTTTGGACAATGAAAGAACGTATGAAATCACAAAACCAACAATTTATCTTTGTCACGGATACCAAAGGTCAAATTACTTACGCAAATGATAAGTATTGCCAGATCACAGGTTATCAAAACAGTGAACTACTAAAAACAAACATTAAAGATTTAACTCATCATAAAATGCCAGATGCTATCATAGCAGAGCTATCAAACACTCTATCAAAAGGCTTTGCTTGGCAAGGTGTCATGCGCATAAAAGATAGAAATAATAAAGAGATCTGGCTTGAAACCTTTAGCACTCCACAATACCAAAACGGCTCAATAATAGGTTATCAGTCAATCAGTAAGATTGCCAAACCTCAAATTCAACATAACGCTGCCAGTATATATAGGGCACTGAACAAAAAAAATAAATGGGCTATTTTTGAGTTTACCAAAAACCATAAGTTTATTTTTTTGATGCTGTTATCAATTATTGCTCAAGGTATTATTTTCTCAACTCTTGGTATAACCGTCTCCATCATTGCAGTATTAAGTGCTATAACCCCTATTGTTATTTTTTGGTCCGATATTATCCCCACAGCAAAACGCGCGCAAAGATTACAAAACATGTTCGACTCTATCTCCAGAAAAGTATATTTTGGCAAAGGAACTGCGAGTATTTTTGATTTCACCCTTGCTATGATGAAAACTAAAATTAAAGCAATTTTAGAGCGGACACTCGATGCCACCACCCCTATCAAGAAAGTAATGGCTACACTAAGCCAAGGGCTGAGTGAAAGTAGAGAAACTTTAGCCGAACAGAAAAAGGGCATTGAACAACTTAATGTTGCCATGGTGCAAATGCAGGCCTCTACAACCGATATAGCAAAAAACACTGTCACCGCAGCACATGATTTAGAAAGTACTTTTGAGCAATGTGAACAAGCTCAGCAAGATATTTACCAAACAACAGACAAAATACAAAATTTAGCGCAGGCCGTTGAAAGCGCTTCTAGCTCAGCAGACTCGTTAACGCTATCAGCGAATAGTGTTGGCGATTTAATGCAAGACATTCAATCTATTGCTGATCAAACTAATTTACTAGCCCTAAATGCCGCGATTGAAGCGGCACGTGCAGGAGAGCACGGGCGTGGTTTCGCGGTTGTTGCTGATGAAGTCAGAACTTTATCATCTCGTACACAAGAATCTGCAAAAGAAATTAACCAGCGTTTAACCGTTATGCTTAGTACTATTGAACAATGGGTTGATTTGATGGAAAAGAATAAAGATGAAGCTAACTTTTGTGTTAAAAGTGCTCAACAATCCCATCAAAAAATTGATGATGTAGTTGATAAGATACAAAATATTAGCAATGCCGCTACAGTTATTGCAACAGCAGCAGAAGAGCAAAGTGTAGTTTCATGCCAAATAACTCAGTACATTAATGATATTGGCCAAACGACTGAAAAAACCAAGTCTGAGGCAGATAACGTTGCACAACAAATGTGCGTTCTTGAAAGTAGCATAGAAGGTATTGCTGACCTAGCTAATACCTTCACTCCCAAAAAATAACTGCTCTATTGCACTCTGGCTAATGTTTTTTTAATTCGTTAGCCTTGAGTAACATTGCCTTGCTTTCAGTTAAGAACTCATCTGCATATTGACCAAACCAGTGTGAAACATGTTCAAACATAGTGACAAACGCATCTTTATCACCCACTTCAACATCTTCTAATAACTCAAGAAAACGATAGGCAAAGCGCTTCATCATGGAAATATTTTCTGGATTAGCAAAAATAATATCAGAATAAAGAATAGGGTCTTGGGCAAAAAGGCGCCCCACCATAATCAACTCTAATCGATAAATAGGTGAACTCATATTGACTAACTTTTCAATATCAGCCCCTTCAGTCATTAAGTGATAACCATAAACAATCGTTGAAAAGTGACGCATGACTTGCACCATAGACATGGCTTGATCATGCTCACGGGCAGATACTGAGTATATTTTTGCACCCCAGACTTGAATTTGATCTAACAGCCATTGATATTTTTCTTGCTCACGGCCATCACAAGCGATAATAGTTTGCTTAATCAATCCGGTAACATCTGGCCCAAACATTGGGTGTAAACCTACAACAGGACCCGAATGTACGTTCATCATGTCATAAAGTGGAGAC
This sequence comes from Litorilituus sp., assembly GCA_030754235.1. Taxonomy (GTDB): domain Bacteria; phylum Pseudomonadota; class Gammaproteobacteria; order Enterobacterales; family Alteromonadaceae; genus Colwellia. The sequence goes on along the minus strand of JASMAS010000110.1, from coordinate 26,730 downwards.
TCTTTTATACTAGTAACGTCAGCCAAAATGCACTCTGCGGGTATGTTTTTTAAATGATTAATTACCAAAGACGTTAATCGAATAGGTACAGAAACAAGGACCAAACTAGCGTGAGCCAAAATGGCCTCACTCTTTGACCAATCTTCCTGCCCAATAATAGCAACTTGATAACCTGAGCGTTTAAACAAATCCACAAAAACACTGCCTAGTTGCCCTTTACCACCAATAATAACTACTTTTTTACAATCAGGATTTACACACCGATACCCACTGGCATCCTGGCTCACATAAGAGTCTCGCATTAACCGACGTAAAACATCTTCAATTAAATCAGCACTTAAACCTAGGTTCTGTGCTTGTTCACGACGCCTTGCAATTAAACTTGCTTCTCTATCTGGTGCGTAAATTGGCATACCAATAGCACTTTTTAACTCCCCTACTTTAGTAGTAACTTCACGTCGTTTTTTTAGTAAAGCCACCAACTGGCTATCAATGTCATCAATCTCTTCGCGCAACACTTTAAGATTTTTATCAAAATCACTCATAGTTTTCCTAAATAAATCGCTAATTTACACGCGCTTTTAATACCGACTTAAGCATTGTATCAGCTTCAGATAATAGCGTTTGTGTCGTTTGCATATCAATACAGGCATCAGTAACGGAAACGCCATACTCCATTTGAGAAAACGTTAAGTCAGCACTTTGATTCCCAGCCTTAAGGTTACTCTCTAGCATAATACCAATAATAGATTTATTACCTTCAATAATTTGGTTAAAAACATTGGTGGCTACCAGTGGTTGGCGACGATAATCTTTAGTTGAATTACCATGACTACAGTCAACTACTATACCTAGCTCTAAATTATGCTTTGATAAGACGCCTTCACATTCAGCTATATTTACACTGTCATAATTTGGCTGTTTACCACCACGTAAAATAACATGACCATCAGGGTTACCCGAAGTTTTAATCAAAGAAACCTGTCCTTGGCGATTAATCCCCATAAAACGATGCGAGGATGCCGCTGATTGTAATGCATTGATAGCAACATCTAAACTACCATTGGTACCATTTTTAAAACCAATGGGCATAGATAAGCCGCTGGCCATTTCTCGATGGGTTTGTGATTCAGTTGTACGCGCACCAATAGCAGACCAGCTAAATAATTCCGCCAAATATTGTGGGCTAATTGGGTCAAGCGCTTCCGTTGCCAGTGGCAAGCCAAGCTCAGTTAAATAAATTAACAGTTCACGTGCTTTTCTAAGGCCTGTTTCAACATCAAATGAACCATCCATTCGAGGATCATTAATCAGACCTTTCCAACCAACCGTTGTTCGCGGTTTTTCAAAATATACACGCATCACTATGTATAAGGAGTCGTGATATTTATCATGCAACTTTTTCAATGCTCTCGCGTACTCTTTAGCACCTTCAATATCATGAACAGAGCAAGGGCCACTGATTACCAACAATCTAGAGTCACGTTTGTGAATAATATTAGCAATAACTTGACGTGAATCTTTAACAAATTCTCGTCCGGGATCTTCTAATGGCAACTCTTTTCTTAACTGTTCAGGGGTAATTAAAACATGTTCTTCATTAACATGAATATCATTTAAAGTACTTTTATGAAGTAGGGTAGACATAGGTAATTCCTAAAACTTAATCATTAAAAATGCGCAGAATAAACAAGATTTACAGAAGATATTGACAAGCTCAAAGTGCAACTTTCAAGGATGCAGCTAACAGAAAAACAAAAACCTAAAACCGTAAAGATTAAATTACGCCATTCGTAATGATATTTTTACATATTATTTTACCTAAGTACAGGTGTAATGCATTAAATATCTACTGTTTTTAGCCTGTCACATAACGGTAATATTTTAGTCATACAACTGTCATCTTGAGTTTTTACACTGTCCCTAACTTAATTAAGCACCATTAAATATTTCCTACTCTCTAAATTAAACAAGTGAGAAAAACATGAATAATTCGATTAAAAATATCCTAAGCAAGACACTGGTGGTTATATCATTTTCTACCGTGGCTTTAATGAGCAATATCACAAACGCACAAGGTAATGGCCGAGATACAATTACTGCTGTTGGTTCTTCAACCGTTTATCCTTTTTCAACCGTGGTTGCTGAGCGTTTTGGTAAAAACACTAATTTTAATACTCCCAAAATTGAATCTACCGGAACTGGCGGTGGTATGAAGTTATTTTGTGCAAGTAACGCGATTAATACACCAGACATATCAAACGCTTCACGCCGCATAAAAAAAAGTGAATTTAACATGTGTGTGAAAAATGGTGTTAACAATATCACTGAAGTATTAGTTGGTTATGACGGCATTGTAATAGCCAACTCAAATGCGGCTTCCACCATGAAAGTAAGCCGTAAAGAGTTATTTTTAGCATTAGCTAAAAATGTGCCTGCAAAAGATGGTAGCGAAACATTAGTACCCAACCCATATAAATTATGGAGTGACATCAACCCTGTTCTTCCTGCGAACAACATTGAAGTATTGGGCCCGCCACCAACTTCAGGTACGCGTGACGCTTTTGCTGAGTTAGTTTTAGAAGGTGGTTGTAAACAGTATTCTTGGATTAAAGCAATTAAGAAGCAAAACAAATCAAAGTATAAAGAAATTTGTCACAGTGTTCGTGAAGATCACGCTTATATTGAAGCAGGTGAAAATGATAACTTAATCGTTCAAAAATTAACAGCTAATCCTAAAGCTTTCGGTATTTTTGGTTTTAGTTTCTTAGACCAAAACAGCGATATGCTCCAAGGCTCTATTATTGATGGTCAAGGTCCTACATTTGAAGCCATTGCTGATGGTTCATACCCTGTATCTCGCCCTTTATACTTCTATGTTAAAAATGCTCACGTTGGCAAAGTACCAGGAATTTTAGAATTCTTAACGGAATACACCAGTGAAGCTGCCATGGGTGAAGAGGGCTACCTAACTGACAAAGGTTTAATTCCACTAGGTGAAGAAAAGCTAGCTAAAGTACGTGTGCGTGTATTAACACTTTCACCGTTAGCTTTGAACTAAAAACAATCAAACTAACCAATAAATTAAATGGCGGGGAAAATTTCCTGCCATTTAATTTTTGTTTTTTTTGAAATAAATTGGTCCTGAAATATGAATTCAACTTTTCTTTTTGCTGTGCTAGTTTTCCTATCGCTTTTTAGCTACTGGTTTGGGATAAAGCGCTCTTTAACAGTTGCTGGTGGTATAGATAATAAAAAATATTTAGACTGTCTTCCCGAGCAATTTGGCTTATTAACAGCTATGGTGTGTGGTATTCCTGCATTAGTTGCACTCTTAGTGTTTAATAGCGCTGAGCAACTTGTTGTGGAGCATATGATTACCTCAACACTGCCAACACACATTCAAACACTTTCAAGCATTGATTTAGGTTTATACTTGAATAACATTCACTCAATGGCATCATCCGAAACTGCCCTTGTCCTAATACAAGGGGCAAAAGAAGCCAGTGATTCGGCAGTACAAACTCAATATCGAGCAGCCTTAGAATTACAAACACTTAATAATAATGCTTCTTGGTTAAAAACAGCTTTAGTATTAATGATAGCGGTTGGCAGCGTTATTGTATTGGTAGGAAAATTTAGTCTTACCTATAAAGCCAGACAAAAATCTGAAACTATCATTCGTGGTATTCTCGTTGCTTCATCTGCCATTGCTATTCTGACCACGCTTGGCATAGTAATTTCTGTGTTATTTGAGTCAATTCAATTCTTTAAGAGTGTTCCTCCTACTGAGTTTATGTTTGGTACTCAATGGAGTCCGCAAACAGCAATGCGTGCTGATCAAGTAGGTGGTTCTGGCAGTTTTGGTGCAGTCCCCTTATTTGCCGGCACCATGTTAATTACTTTTATCGCAATGCTGCTAGCTGTACCTGTTGGCTTAATGGTCGCTATTTATTTATCACAATATGCCAGTGCAAAACTACGAAGCATAGCAAAACCCATGTTAGAAGTACTCGCTGGTATTCCAACGGTAGTTTATGGATTTTTTGCTGCCTTAACCGTAGCACCGGTGATCAGAAATGTAGGTGAATATTTCGGTTTAAGTGTTGCTTCTGAAAGCGCCTTAGCCGCAGGTTTAGTGATGGGAACTATGATTATCCCATTTATTTCTTCACTGTCAGAAGATGCAATAAGCGCCGTACCAAAACCATTAAAAGAAGCTTCATTAGGCATGGGCGCAACCCACTCAGAAACCGTGGTAAAAGTTTTATTGCCCGCAGCCCTACCCGGCATTGTTGGCGCGATATTATTAGCCATTTCTCGTGCTATTGGTGAAACAATGATTGTGGTCATGGCGGCAGGCATGGCGGCAAACCTAACCGCAAACCCATTAGATTCAGTTACTACGGTTACCGTGCAAATAGTGACACTACTTACGGGTGACCAAGAGTTTGATAGCCCGAAAACATTAGCGGCTTTTGCGCTAGGTTTAATGCTATTTATCACCACACTTGGTTTAAATATTTTAGCGTTAAAAGTGGTGCAAAAATATCGAGAGCAATATGACTAATTCAACCGACAACTCACCTGAAACCTCAGCAGAGAAAAACAGCAAGGTAAACACCAATATGTCTGCAAAAGATAATTCAGCAAGAGTCTCCACTACTCTTTCGACTACCTCCTCTACTACAGAGATGGTAGCTTTAAGCCTTAAAAAACGTCACCAAAAAGAACGCCGTTTTAAAAGCGTTGGCCTTTTTTCAGTATTTTTTGGCTTTATGTTAGTGATTGTATTAATTGGAGATATTACCTCAAAAGCACTACCTGCTTTTCATCAATATTGGGTAAAACTCGATATAAATTATAACAGTAACTGGTTAGGTGTAGATGAAAACCTAACGGGCTTAGAGTTAACAAAACAGTTAAAAAAAGCCAACTACCGTAAAGTATTAAAGAACTCTATTTACCCAGTGTTTACTGAAGAGCCGGGTAAAAAACTGGCAAGAAAAGAAAAGCGTCAACTATTCAAGCTATTTTCAACGAATGCCGAGTTTACCATTAAAGATTCATTACTTTCTTCGCCTGAAAACCTTCAGCAAACTGTTTCTATTTGGGTTAGGCTAGATGATGACGTTGATAGTTACCTTAAGGAAGATTTCGCAACAGGCCAAGCAGGTTTGCGCATAAGTAAAAAGCAAGCGCAATGGCTTGCCAAGCTAGACAGTGAACAACGTATTGAAACGCGTTTTAATATTAGCTTTTTTACCTCAAGTGATTCCCGCGAACCTGAATTGGCAGGTATTAAAGGTGCATTGATGGGCACCTTACTGACCATGTTTGTCACTATATTAGTCTCTTTTCCACTTGGCGTTGCCGGAGCATTATATTTAGAAGAATTTGCCCCGAAAAACAAAATCACCGATTTAATTGAGATCAATATCAACAACTTAGCAGCTGTCCCCTCAATTGTTTTTGGTTTGCTTGGTTTAGCGGTCATTATTAACGTATTTGGCTTACCACGTTCAGCTCCCTTGGTCGGAGGTATTGTATTAACGTTAATGACGCTACCAACAATTATTATCGCTAGCCGAGCCGCCATTAAAGCGGTGCCACCTTCTTTAAGGGAAGCAGCTACAGGGTTAGGCGCCTCTAAAATGCAAGTGACTTTCTCGCATGTATTGCCACAAGCTATGCCGGGCATTATCACCGGCGCTATTATTAGTGTTGCTCAGGCTCTCGGCGAAACAGCACCATTATTAATGATAGGCATGGTTGCTTTTATTGTTGACGTACCAACCAGCATTGTCGACTCTGCAACCGTATTACCCGTGCAAATATTTTTATGGGCAGACAGTCCAGAGAGAGCTTTTTTAGCCAAAACTTCTGCCGCTATTTTAGTGCTATTAACCTTATTATTAATCATAAACTTATCGGCAACCATGTTGCGTTCTAAGTTTGAAAAAAAATGATTTCTTAATGACCCCGTCTAAGAGGCAATAAATGAATAAAATTGAAATTAAACAAGATTTATCACAAATAAAATTAACAGAAACTGTGGGTAACATTTATGCCGACGATGCAAAGATGTCTATTCGTCATGCCAATGTGTTTTACGGAAAAAAACAAGCCATTGACAATGTAAGCTTAGATCTTGCCAAAAACCAAGTAACGGCACTTATCGGCCCTTCTGGGTGTGGAAAATCAACCTTTTTGCGCTGTTTAAACCGCATGAATGACACCATTGATATGTGCAGAGTGACAGGTCAATTTATGCTAGATACTCAAGACATTCACGCAAAAAGCTTAGACCCTGTATTGTTGCGTGCTCGCGTTGGCATGGTATTTCAAAAACCTAACCCATTTCCAAAGTCTATCTATGATAATGTTGCCTACGGTCCTCGCATTCATGGCCTAACGAACAGTAAAACAGAATTAGACGAAATCGTTGAAACAAGTTTACAAAAGGCAGGCTTATTTAACGAAGTAAAAGATAGATTAAATGACTCCGGCACCGGCTTATCAGGCGGCCAGCAACAGCGTTTATGTATTGCCAGAACTATTGCTGTTAGTCCAGAAGTGATTCTAATGGATGAACCCGCATCGGCGCTTGACCCTATAGCCACAGCTATTATCGAAGAGTTAATTGATGAGTTAAAAGAGAAATATACTATTGCCATTGTCACCCACTCAATGCAACAAGCGGCTAGGGTTTCGCAACATACCGCCTACTTCCACATGGGTAAATTAGTTGAAATGGGGAAAACAGAATATATATTCACCCGCCCAAGTCACAAATTAACTGAAAACTATATTACTGGCCGCTTCGGTTAAATGGAGAAGAAGATGACAACACAAGACAACAACGAAAACATTTCAGGTTTCACAACAAGATTGCATTTAGATAAGCACATTTCCCGCCGCTTTAACGAAGAACTTGAGAAAGTCAGAACCTTAGTTATGGCAATGGGCGATATAGTAGAACAACAAGTCAATGACGGCTTAAGTGCGGTACTTAATGCCGATGAAACACTTGCTGCAAAAGTAATAGAGCGAGATAAAAAAGTTAATGATATGGAATTAGCCATTGATGAATATTGTACGCAAATACTAGCGCGTAGACAGCCTGCCGCTAGCGATTTACGTTTATTGGTCAGTGTAATAAAAAGTATCACCGATTTAGAAAGAATGGGCGATGAGGCAGTGAAGTTTGGTAAAAACGCCATTAAGCTAGCTAAAGGCAATTTTGCCGAAGAAGAAGGCGCTAGACCACTGGTTGAGTTAAGACACTTAGGCAAACATGTCAGTGAAACATTAAACCGCGCCCTGACTGCCTATGCACAAATGGATGTTGAGGCCGCTTTAAACATTATCAAAGATGATAATGTTATTGATGAGGAGTTCGATAATATTTCTCGTTTATTAGTTACTAAAATGATGGAAAATCCGCGAGAAATCAAAAATTCCCTGCGCGTTACTTGGTGTGCTCGTGCGTTAGAGCGTATTGGCGAACACACCACTAATCTGTGTGAATACACAGTCTACTTAGTGGAAGGTAAAGACGTTCGTCACATTACGCCTGAGCAAGTTAACGTTAAAATGAAAAGTTAGCTTAAGAACAACATATTGACTAAAATATGAAGCGGTTATATCCACACTATTTTCAACCAGAGAGCTACCAATATCGCTATTGATAGCTCTTTTAAACGGGGTTAATTCACGGTATTTTCAAGCCAGAAAACTAGTCTTTTTTTATGGCGTCTAAATTTTCTTTATGAGGCAACTCATGTGCAGGAATTTCTTTACCATCATTTTTCAGATAATGATCCATCCAACGCATCAAACGTAAGTTATAATCATACTTAGCAGCTATACGCCTGTTACCGTGACCTTCACCTGGATAATACACTAAACGTACCTTTTTACCTTGTACTTTCATGTAACGGTATAATTCCATTGATTGTGAAGGGTGAACTCGAGGATCAGCTTTACCGTGCATAATCAGTAGAGGGGTTTTAGATTGGCCTGCCCAGTAAATGGGACTGCGCTCTAAATACCATTGCCATTTATCCCAAGGGTACGAACGCGCATGAACAAGGTTCATTTCATTAGAAATATCAGTTGTACCAAATTTAGATAACTGATTAGAGATACCAACAAACATCACACTGGCAGCAAAATGTTCTGTTAATTTAGTTGCCCCCCAAGCAGAAGCATAGCCACCGTAAGAGCCACCGGTAATACCAACTTTTCTCTCATCAACCAAGCCCAAGTCTACAAGGTGGTTTTTAAGGTCAATTAAATCATCAAACTCTTTTCCAGCATAATCATTTTGACCAAGTTTAGAGTATTCGACCCCTTTGCCCGTACTACCTCGATAATTAGGGTAAAAGACAGCATAACCTTGACCTGCAGCCAATTGTCCAGGTTTTGAATAAGCCGTTAACCAGCCATTTTTTTCATGACTTTCTGGGCCACCATGCACAGCCATAATTAATGGGTAACGTTGATTTTTTTTATAGTCTGCGGGATAAATTAATACACCACCAATGTCAACACCGTCACGGGCTTTAATAGAAATGCTTTCTTGTTTTGCTAGTTTATCCGCAACTAACCAGTCATTTGAATTGGTTAAACGAGTCACTTTATAGTTTGAGCTACGAAGCATAAACACTTCACTTGGGTGCTTGGCAGTATGACCTTTTAAGACAATCGTTTTATCTGAATCTGAAATACTCAAGTTTGAAGCGATAAACTTGCCAGCTTTAACGGCTTTTTTATAGCGAGTGTTACCTGGCCTTATTTTGCCAACAATAGATTGTGTACCTATATTAGAAATAAAGAATAAGGTATTGCTATCATTTGCCCATTCAAAATCAGCAACATGACCTTGGTGATCTGGTAACCAATCTGATACCTTACCCGACTTTACGTTCGCCAAAAATAACCGACCTGTTGCTGGGTCATGCTTATTTTCTGCGCCATGAATTGCAACAAATTTCCCATCATGTGAAAATTCTGCTGCACCTAATTTACCTTCAGTACTAAATGATGTAGTTACTTTTTGACTCGCTGCATCAACAATATGCCACTGGGATTTCATATACTTGTCATCAATAAGCGCCGTAGGTTGTGTTTTAACCAACAAAGCGTTTGATGTAGGTGACCAATGTACATCAGAAACATAACCCGATAAATCCCACGCTTTTGGCGAAAGTGCAGTCTCTGATACTGCAAGCTCAACAACATACAGTTTTTGATTAATTAGATCTTCTTCGTAAACTTGCGCTTTAAAGCCAAGTTCTTTTAGTTGTTTTTCTGACTTCTCTTTGGCTGGTTTAGCAAGAATAGCAATGTTTTTGTTATCGCGACTAAGTGAATAATCGCTAATGCTAGTACCTTTAAAAGCGAAAACTTTTTGCGCTTGACCACCATCTTTTGCTATTTGATAAAGCGAAGTAAATTTATCTTTGCCCATCTTGGCAAGAAAATAAATCGTTTTGCCGTCTACTGACCAAGTGATATGTCTAACATTCACTTTACCTGTGATATATGGACGTTCTACTCCTTTATCATCAACGAGGTATAACTCTCCCCAATTCAGCCCATCTTTCTCAACGTAAAGCTCTCTCGGTACGGAGCGGGTAAAAGCAATACTTTCTCCATCAGGGCTAACTTGTGCTTGTGATACTTGCTGTAATGTTGCTAACTGCTCTGAAGAGATTGTCTCAGCCAGAGCAGAAAAGCTGGCAAGACTAAGTGTCAAAGCAATAGCTTTTTTCACATTCTTTATTTTATTATTCATCTTGTTCTTTTCCTCGAATTAAGCTGCGATGATTCTAAGGTTTTTTGAGGCTTAAACCAATCTAAATCTAATTAAAAAAGTTGAACATTGAAAATGAGCCAAAGATAATATTGCCAATTAATCACAAAAAAGGCTGTAAAGAACAGCCTTTTTTACTCACTCTAAAAAGAGGCTAGTTTAGCCACTATGCACAATACGCTTGCTAATTAGGTCTTCAACAACACTTGGGTCGGCAAGTGTTGAAGTATCGCCTAGGCTATCTACTTCGTTTTCAGCAATTTTACGTAAAATACGGCGCATAATTTTACCTGAACGTGTTTTAGGTAAACCTGGAGCCCATTGCAAATAATCAGGCTTGGCAAAACGACCTAACTCTTTAGCAACAAACTCTTTAAGCTCTCTATTTAATTCATCTGACTCTTCAGCATTGGCCATTAAGGTTACATAACAATACACACCTTGGCCTTTAATTTCATGTGGGTAACCAACCACAGCGGCTTCTGCTACAGCGGGGTGAAGCACTAAGGCACTTTCAATTTCAGCGGTACCAAGCCTGTGACCAGAAACATTTAATACATCATCAACACGGCCTGTTATCCAATAGAAACCATCTTCATCACGTTTCGCGCCATCACCGGTAAAATAGTTACCTGGATACTGACTTAAATAAGTTTGATAAAAACGATTATGATCACCATAAACCGTTCGTAATTGTCCCGGCCAGCTTGCCGTCATTACTAATAAGCCTTGGTTTTCGCCCTCAAGTGCATTACCGTCTTTATCAAACAATGCTGGTTGTACACCAAAGAAAGGTTTACCTGCACAACCCGGTTTCATATCAACCGAGCCAGGTAAAGAAGTAATTAAAATACCACCCGTTTCTGTTTGCCACCAAGTATCAACAATTGGACAATTACTCTTACCCACTATTTCATAATACCAGTGCCATGCTTCTGGGTTGATAGGTTCACCGACTGTCCCCAACAAGCGAAGTGAAGAAAGATCCGCTTTTTCAACTAATTTATCACCGACACTCATTAATGCTCGAATGGCTGTTGGTGCCGTATAAAAAACGTTAACTTTATGTTTTTCACATACTTGCCAGAACCTTCCCGCATCAGGGTAAGTTGGCACGCCTTCAAATACTAAGGTAGTAGCGCCATTTGCCAATGGACCATAGAAAATATAAGAATGACCGGTGATCCAACCCGCATCAGCGGTACACCAGTAAACTTCCCCTTCTTTATAGTCAAAGACATATTTATGAGTCATGGCGGCATATAAAATATAACCACCACAAGTGTGTACCACACCTTTTGGCGTACCCGTGGAGCCTGAGGTGTATAAGATAAATAGTGGCTCTTCTGCATCCATTATTTCTGGCTCACAAACAGCCGGTAAATTTTCTACGGCTTCTTGATAATTAATATCTTTGTCTTCATTCCAAGCAATATCGCCACCCGTGCGCGTAACCACAACGACTGAATGCACACTAGGGCAGTCAGCCATAGCGGCATCAACGTTAGACTTAAGCGGAATACGTTTACCACCGCGCACTGATTCATCCGCGGTAATGACAACTTGGCAATCAGCATCTAGTACACGCGCTTTAATTGACTCGGTAGAAAAACCACCAAAAACAACTGAATGAACTGCACCTATGCGAGCACAGGCTAACATGGCATAACCCACTTCAGGGATCATTGGCATGTAAATACAAACTCGGTCACCTTTTTTAACCCCACGCGCTTTTAATAAGTTAGCAAAACGACAAACGTGATCATGTAATTCTTGATAAGTTACCGTTAAATCATCACTTGGATCATCACCTTCAAAAATAATTGCGGTATCATTTGCTTTAGTTGCTAAGTGGCGGTCTATACAGTTATAACTCACGTTTAGTTTGGCACCGGAAAACCAATTAATTTCAGCATTTTTTAAATCAACTTTGCTAACACTATCCCATGGCTGATACCAATCAATAAACGCTTTTGCTTGCTTACCCCAAAACTCATCTGGTTGTTCGATTGATTGTTTATACATAGCGTCATAGGTTGCACTATCAATATGAGTATGTTCTTTTGCCTTTTGTGATACTGGATAACAAGCTTTTAATTCGTTCATGTGATTTTCCTTGAGGGTATTTATACCCAATGTAGTAATATTTTTATATGAATAATATGATTGACATAATGCTAGTTTTTTTAAGTGTATTTTTATATACGCCTTTAGTCTTAAATAATAGTCACTTTTTATCCACCTCAAGTAGTTGCGACTAACAAGCCCTCCCTATTGAATGAATTAGGGAAAACTTAAGGGCTGTTGATGGTAAAAAATAATAACGATAAAACTGAGGCTTATCGTTGTTATGAATAGTAAATATACACGATTCGAACAGAAAAGATCAAAAAAGCGCCCGCAGGCGCTTTAAAACTAAGATAGATAACTACTTAGGGTTGTTAAAGGTTATACCCTGACTCTTCGTGCTCGACTTGATCAAGACCATTCACTTCTTGCTCTTCATCAACACGTAAACCTTTTGTCATCAAACCAACTAGTTTTAACAAGATGTACGTCACGATAGCCGTATAAAGCAGTGTTGAAATAATACCAATAAGCTGTACTTCAACTTGCTCTGTCATAGTCGAAATACCTTCTGCAAAACCGAAACCACTGAATACGCCTAATGTAGTTGCAGAAAAAACACCCGCTAGTAAGGTACCTAATATGCCACCAATACCATGCACAGGGAATACGTCTAATGAATCATCAATTTTTAATGTTTGTTTAATAAATACCGTAGCATAGAAACAAACAAAGCCCGCACTAATACCCATAATTAAGGCACCACCTGGTCCGACAAAACCGGATGCTGGTGTAATAGTGCCTAAACCAGCAACCATACCTGTCACAGCACCTAAAACACTTGCTTTACCAAATTTTTTCCATTCTATTGCTGCCCAGGTTAACGTACCGGCCGCCGCTGAAATATGCGTAACTAACATAGCCATCGAAGCATCACCATTTGCCGCTAACGCACTACCACCGTTAAAACCAAACCAGCCAACCCATAGCATACCGGCACCAGTTACTGTCATGGTAAGATTATGCGGTAGCATTGGAGTTTTTGGAAAACCGCGTCTTGGGCCTAATACCATCGCAGCAACAAGGGCTGCTGTACCCGCAGTAATATGTACGACAATACCACCGGCAAAATCATACACCCCTTTTTGAGCTAACCAGCCACCACCCCATACCCAGTGGGTAATAGGTGCATAAACTGCTAGTAACCAAAAGCCACTAAAAAGAAGTACTGCAGAAAACTTCATTCTTTCTGCGAATCCACCAATAATTAATGCAGGAGTTATCACGGCAAAGGTCATTTGAAATAGCATAAACAAGCTTTCTGGGATATCACCGGACAACACCTCTTTACCAATGCCATGCATCATCACTTTAGAAAAGTCACCAATAAAAGCATTTCCTTCGCCAAAAGCTAGGCTGTAACCAATAATCAACCATAAAATAGAAGAAATAGAGGCTATTGCAAAGCATTGCATCAATATAGACAGTACATTTTTTTTTCTAACTAACCCCCCATAAAAAAGCGCTAACCCTGGTAATGTCATCAATAGCACTAATGCTGTAGAGGTTAATATCCAACTAGTGTTTGCACCACTTAACTCGCTTTGGCCCGCAATAGCTAGTGAAGGCGATAAACCCAGAAAAAATAACAACGTAAATGATAGAATTCGTAACATCTTTTTATCCATTTTTATTAATTAACAGTATTTTTAAAACCGTAACAAAGTAATTATCTGTGCAATAAAGCTTTAACAAATTAATTACCTTTTAACTCGAACTGACTCTGCACAAAACAAGCCAACTAATAAAACATATAATAAACAAACAGATATAAAAAAATGCTCAACAATGGTGCCCTAAAATGCACCACAATAAGGATCATCACAACTAAGTCGCACTAATAAGGTGCATAGAATCCTTTTAAATCCCTAAAGAGGGCAACAAAAGCAGCAATGGAACTAAAAAAGCCTTTAACACCAAAAATAACACGTCTTATGAGAAGCCATTAGTATAAAAAATTATGGCAAAGTACGAGGGTTAACCTTAAAGCTAGTGCCTAAATATGCATCTTAAATGCTTAATCAAACATAAACCTTGGTATAAAGGGATTAATGACAAAGATTATTGTTCAAGCCAACGATAATCATATGAAGTACATGAAACCATAATGATATTGATAAGAAGGAGTAGTTTTAGCAAGCGTTCCGTAAAATATGCAGGCAAGAAGTTAAAGAGTAAACTTTTGAAATTATTAAGGTTGGGTGGCAACCCTAATAGCCACACCTCGGCACATGAGTCGTCTGCTGCGGTTGCTTCCTTCCGGACCTGGCCGAGTTCACAGAGTATCATTGCGAGGGGACCAAAAGGGTCACCATAGAAGATGTAAACACTCATAAATAGTTTACATTCACATATTAACTATCAAAAAATCTCAACAATTAATAAAGCGCGCGAATTATCGCTAAAGGCACAGTGAGATGCAAGCACTTGTTTAACATTTTCATTTATCTTCATACTGCTTGCGGATTTTTTGCACAAACCGAGGCAAAAACACTTTTAATTTTAACCAACTCAAGCTCAATATTTTCACTAATATTCATGGCGGGGTGAAATCTTAATTGTTTTTTTGAAAAATCTAAGCTCGCAGGGACTACCGGTACTTTTGCTTGATGGGCAATATGCAAAAAACCACTTTTCCATTCTTTAGTTTTGCTACGAGTACCTTCAGGCGCAATAGCAAGCACTAATTGTTCACTGTGCTGAAATTTATCAACCATTTGCTTAACAACGCCATGTTTGGCTTTGCGATCGACTCCAATCCCCCCCCAACGTTGTAAAACCGCTTTGAATGGCCAAATAAAAATAGCTTTTTTACCCAAAAAGCTGATCCGTAAGTTTAATGCCAACATAGCCGCAATGCCAATGACAAAATCCCAATTGGAAGTATGAGGGGCTACAGCAACCAGCATTTTTGATTTATGAGGTAGCTCACCCACTATTTTCCAACCTAAAACTGATAATACCATTAAGCCGATTTTAGTTGAAAAACCCGCTTTAGTTGTGGGGATACAATCAGGAAGAGTTGGCAAATCATCTTGGACCATTGGCATTAATGTACACCATTTTTTTGTTGCGCTAATTTTTCATGTAGCTCTAATAATACTGATTTCATTACCAATAAATTATCTTTACCTAAACGCAACAATAATTTATTGGTGTCTGGTAGAGCTTCTAACTCATCATCAGCAAAATGATACATCACACTTGGGCGTATTAACGCCATAGAGGATTTAGGTAACTCCATGTCAAGTACACGGGTTATGGCATCTTGCAACGTTATAGTAAAGTCTTCATCTGCATAGCCTAATTCACTATATGCTTCGTCTATGAGTGGTTTTACTTCAAAGTACCATTGTACTAGGCTATCACTATCCATTGAGCGTAATAAATCAACATACAAACTAAAGCGTCTTGTTGAACTTTCATTCCATTGCCATACTTTCTGTTTAACTTTTGAATTTGCTATCGTCTCTTCTTGAAAACCTACTTGCTCTGTGTTGGCTGAAAACTTAGCCTTAGGTAATACAAATGGGCTGTGTTCATAAGAAATAGTGCCCTGGGCAAAATTATCAGTAAAGACAACAAAACGCCTGATCATATCTTCATCGATAACCAGTTTCAGTAGCTCTTTTCGCCAAGTTAGCTCTGGTAACTTTATTTTTAACCAATCATCACTTTCATCTAATGCTGGTAAAGGATTTTCAATAATTTCAGCCTCAATGGTTTCTATTTCAACGAGTGGTTCTTCAATAATAGGTTCAGGTTCAACCTCTGCGATTACTATTTCCTCAACCGGCTTAACGACGGGAGCTGATACTACACTCTGCTCTGTTTCAGCAATAATTTCTTCTTTGCTACCTGTAAATTGCCAAGCAAGGCCTATCCCAACAATAGCTAAAATAATAAATATAATCAGAGACCAAGGCGCTGTTTTTTGTTGTTCTTGTATATCTGATATTGGCTGTTTTGTTGCGTTTAAATTATCCATATTAACCTATTTACATTACTACTATAAATACAAACTAAGCCCGTATTAATCAGGCATCAAAATATGTGTTTTTTGCTGTGCTAGCGTTTTTAAATATTGCCATACCGTATTCACTTGTGAAAGCCGTTTGCTTTCTGGATGTGTCACTAAATAAAAACTACGCACTAATTTCACGTCATTAACACATAACTTCACTAAGCTAGCATCTTGCTCGGCTAAAAAGCAAGGTAAAATGCCAATCCCTAGACCACTTTTTATTGCACTGTATTGGCTAGTAATACTGGTACTTTGAAAACTAGGCATAATGTCAGCGTTAAGATCTTTTACGTAGGCAAGTTGCTCTGTAAACAATAAATTATCTACGTAGCTCACCCATTGGTATTTAGCTAACTGTTCAAAAACTACGTCGCCACTTAAGCTATTCAGATAATTTTGATGCCCATACAACTGTAATTGATAATCACATAATTTAGTAATGATAGTTGAAGTGTTTTTAGGTTTATCTACCGCAATAGCAATATCTGCTTCATTACGACTTATTTTTACATCTCGAGCAAAATGAACTAACTCCACTTGAATACTAGGAAATTGCTGTTTTAGCTCAATTAAGTGGGGAGAAATAAAAAAACTACCAAGAGCCTCAGTAACACCTACCCTAACGCGGCCACTGTTCAGGCTTTTTTGTTCTTTAATTTCATCAAGGGCTTGACAGGCATCAAGCTCCATGCGCCTTGCATATTGTAATAATTTTTTACCATCTATCGTTAAAACATGCCCTTCTACGGTACGTTCAAAAAGCTTTGTTGCTAAGCTTTCTTCTAGCTTATGTAACCTGCGTGAAAGTGTTGAGGCGTCAATAGTTAAACGCTTAGCGGCAATGGACAAGCGCGTACTACGAGCAACTTCTAGAAATATTTTAATATCATCCCAGTTCATGTGAGCAGTTTATCAGAAAAACATCACTGATTGCAAAAATGCAAAATGCGTTGCTTTTTTGCGTATTGTTCTATTAAGCATTAACACCTATTTTAATAGGAATTCGTTTACTTAATTAACGCTCATGCTTAATTTTTAAAGATAAGGGTCATTATGACTATTAGAGAAATCCCATTGATTATCAATGGTGAAAAAATTCGTTCTGCAACAGATACCTGGTTAGATGTATTAAATCCTGCTACACAAGAAGTTGTTGCACGAGTACCTGTAGCTACTAAAGAAGAAGTGAATGCCGCTATTGCTAACGCTGCAGAAGCATTTAAAACCTGGTCAAAAGTATCTTTAACTAACCGCATGCGCATTATGTTGACGTTTCAACAACTAGTTAGAGAGCACACACAAGAATTAGCTGAATTGGTCACTTTAGAGCACGGTAAAACATTGCCTGATGCAGAAGGTGAAGTTGGACGCTCGTTAGAAGCGATTGAAAATGCTTGTTCAATTACTCGACTGCAACTAGGTGAGTTAGCTAATAATGCCGCAACAGGTGTTGATACATATACATTAAATAAACCATTGGGAGTTGGTGTGGGGATCACTGCATTTAATTTTCCATTAATGCTACCTTCTTTTATGTTTCCTCCCGCTATAGCCTGTGGTAATACTTTTATTTTAAAACCTTCAGAGCAAGATCCATCATCAACAATTCGTTTAGTGGAGTTGGCACTTGAAGCTGGCGTACCTGCTGGTGTCCTTAATGTTGTTCATGGTGATGCCGATGTTGTGAACCAACTAATTGAAGCAGAACCGGTTAAGGCTGTTTCTTTTATTGGTTCAACCCATATTGGCACCAAAGTATACAATCACGCAACTAAACATGGAAAACGTGCGCAATCAATGATGGGGGCTAAAAACCATATGGTTATCATGCCTGATGCCAATAAAGATCGTGCTATTAACGACTTATTAGGCTCTGCATTTGGAGCTGCTGGTCAACGTTGTATGGCCAATCCTGTTACGATTTTAGTAGGTGAATCTCGCAACTGGCTACCTGAAATTGTAGCACGTGCCAAGCAAATGAAAGTTGGCCCAGGTACACAAAGAGATGCCGACTTAGGTCCCGTAGTATCACCACAAGCGAAAGCTCGAATTTTAAGCATATTAGACTCAGGTGTTGAACAAGGGGCAACCTTGCTCGTTGACGGTAGAGACTGTCAAGTTGAAGGTTACCCAAAGGGAAACTTTGTCGGACCAACATTATTTACCGATGTTAAAACGGACATGGACATCTACACCCAAGAAATATTTGGCCCTGCTCTTTGTGTATTAGAAGCTGACACTTTAGAAGAGGCTATTGAAATCATCAACGCTAATCCAAACGGTAATGGCACATCAATTTTCACCTCTTCTGGTTGGAATGCACGTAAGTTTGAAAATGATATTGATGTCGGTCAGGTAGGTATTAATGTACCAATTCCTGTACCTGTTGCTTATTTCAGTTTTACTGGTTCACGCGGTTCTAAGCTCGGCGATTTAGGGCCTAATGGGAAGCAAGTGGTAAGTTTTTGGACTTACACCAAATCCGTAACAGCACGTTGGTTTGAACCTGATCACCAAGATGGTACCGATATTCATACGACCATCAGTATGAAATAACAAAAGTAAGTTAAGCGTTGCGAGTAACGAAAACAAGGAAATGTTTTTCGTTTCTCGCCACTCGTTATGGTTAATCGCAACAACAATCTTGTTGAAATTGCTGGTAGTTTTCAATGGCCTGCGGGTTACCTTTATTTCGCTGGCAAACACTCTTTTGGTATTGATAATTAAAAACGTCGAACCACAAATCTAACAAATGAGCATTTTTATCTTCCCCATACATATTTAATACTCTTGCCGCCACTTCTGCCGTTGAAAATTGATGTTCAAGTTGTGTCTTGCGCACTGTATAACGAGCATTATCTCCAACAGGTGTACAACCTAACTTATCCACTAACTGTTTTGGATCGAATGAAACCAGAGGAAACTTATCTAAATAAGGGCTTTTACGAAACATCTTCTTGGCTTCTCGCCAACTACCATCAAGCATGATAAACAATGGTCTCTTCCCATCAGCACACACTATAGATTTAGTTTCAACCTGTCGTTCCTCTTGGGCATATTCTTGCGGAAATACCACAAATGGCTGCCATTTTTTATCATCAAGCACAGCCTGAAGCTGATCATTCTTTGTTGTCCTTGACCATAAAAAGGCGTAGGTGTCAGGAATTAAGTCAGCAATCAGTTTGCCGGTATTACTTGGTTTAAGCACTTCAGTGTCATACATCAATAGTAAAAAACCGGCGTTAGTGTTAATTACTTCCCGGTTAGGAGCAATACCACAAATACAGAATTTTTTTGCTAACTGGCATAATGGGCAACGAATAACACGTTGCCCTCGGGCTTTATAGGTTGTAGTACTTAGACTTTTACGAAATTGATGAAGTTGGTGAACAGCGTGCATATTGACAGATGAAAAACGGAGAAAGTAAAAGGCCCAACAATAATAACATTGTCGAGCCTAGTGATACATTATTACTTTTGTTACGGCTTTTAACTATTGATAAATTCTGAGCAATTACATGGCATTTTTGTCATAATTAAAATGCTCTTTATCACTGTCTGCTTTGTGAGCATAATCAATAGAGATAACATCTATATCTTCCAATAAATCAATACTGGCTTTTAACTGCTCTTCTAACTTATCAATTTGAACAGCAGCTACACAAAGCTCATCAGCTTTATGCTCTATTTGCTCAGCTCTGCTTTCCATTTCTTGCTCAATATTTTCACTAAAGGCCTCCATGCGGCTTTCAAAAGCAGCGGTATTGCCTCCTGATGAGATCATTTCTTGGCCAACAGCCATCATAATAGTGCCCATAGAGCTCATTACTGCACTTTCAACAGCGGATTCAATGCGTTGCTCAAATTCTTTGCCCAGTAAATCTTCACCTTCAAGACCGTCTTCACCAATAGTAAAACCATGTTCAAGGGTTAACCGTGTTGATACTTCATCACGAATATTTGATAGTTCATAAGTTAAGTCTTGACCCACAGAGTTACCTTCACCGAGCAATTCATTAAATGCTAGGTGAACGCCTTCAAGTGCTAAATCAACCCCTTCAATAGCGATGCTTCTAACCTGTGGAACCATCGCTTTAATGCTTGATGAATATTGAGTAACTAATGCTTGTTGAACTGAGTCTAATTCAATCACTTCTCCATCAACCATTAAGGTTTCATCATTTTCAACGCTATATAGGGTTCTTCTACTTTTTTCAGCAAAAAACACAACAGTGTCTTCATTGATTTTAACGCCTGACTCTAATTCAACATGACAAGAATTATGCGCTAAAGCACTCATTGAAGAAAAGGTAACTAACAATGTGGCTGTTAATAATGATTTTTTAAAGGTAGTGTTATTTTTCATTGTGCTTCCTTGGAGGTTGTCTTTAACTGTAGTGTTAAGAGGATACTTAACAATGAATACTACAAAACCAATGCCAACTTTATTTTATTTAAATTTCAACAACATAAAAAAACCGACTTTAAACAACATCGAAGCAACAATAATATTTTAGTAAAATTAACTAAATAATGGTGATTTTTTATAATACTGTTTCATCAACTAGCTTTTTCAACAGTTAATAGGCCAGATGACGTACTTTAAAGTTTCTGCCTTTCATTTTGCCGTTAGTCAGTTTTTTAAGGGCTATTTTTAATACTTTTTTCTGCACCGCAACATAGGCCTTATTATCGAAAACATTAATTTTTCCTACATTAGCGCCTTTAATTTCTCCCATACCTTTGGCAGTTAAAGCACCTAAAATATCACCCGGACGCACTTTTTGCTTTTTACCACCGTCAATCTGTATGGTAGCCATATTAGCAGACAGCCTTGGCTTTACTAACACCTCAGTTGAGGGCAGCAATTCAGGGGTAATGGTTCGCTCTAGTTCATCCTCAAGTAAAGCTACTTTATAGCTTTCTTTATCATTAAATAATGATAAAGCTTTACCTGAGTTGCCCGCTCGCCCTGTGCGTCCAATTCTGTGTATATGCACTTCACTGTCATGGGCAATATGATAATTGATAACTAAATCTAGCGAGTCGATATCTAGCCCTCGAGCTGCAACATCTGTTGCTACCAGTATGGAGACACTTTTATTAGCAAATCTTAACAAGGTTTGATCTCTGTCTCTTTGCTCTAAATCGCCGTGCAGTGCTAGGGCGCTAAAGCCATCATTTTGTAATTTAGTACATACTGCCTGTGTTTCTTTTTTGGTGTTACAGAAAATAACGGTTGATTCAACGGGATTATCCAAAAGCAATAAACGCGCAGCTTCAAAGCGTTCGTCATCGTCGCTAACATGAAAAAAATGTTGATTAATGTTTGCTTTATCTTCACTAGCAGAAATAGTAACCACATCAGGTTCAGTCATAATACTTTCACTAATAGATTGAATTTGTTTAGGAAAAGTGGCGCTAAACAATAGAGTTTGACGATTTAATGGCGTACGTTCAATAATATTATCAAGGGCTGACTCAAAGCCCATCTCTAACATGCGATCGGCTTCATCAAGTACAAGTAAATTTAAATCATCAAGTTTAAGCGTCCCCTTAATGACATGCTCTTCAATACGCCCTGGTGTACCAACAATAATGTGCGCGCCGTGCTCTAATGAGCCTATTTGTGGCCCAAAAGGTGTTCCACCACATAATGTCAAAACCTTTATATTATGTATGGTACGAGCAAGCTTTCGAATTTCCTTAGCAACTTGATCGGCTAATTCACGTGTAGGACAAAGCACCATTGACTGAATTCGAAAACGTTTCACCTGTAATTTATGCAATAAGGCTAAACCAAAAGCCGCTGTTTTACCTGAGCCAGTTTTTCCTTGAGCAATCACGTCTTTACCAGCAAGCATTTTAGGTAAACTTTGTGCTTGAATTGGCGTCATTTGCTGATAGCTAAGCAATGATAAACTTTTCAATAAATCTTGAGATAAATTTAATGATGAAAAGTCAGTATTGGCATGGTATTTATCTGCTGGTGTGTTCAAGGTAATAGCCTCAGGTGATATAAAAAACTTTCAAGGGGTAGTGAATGGGCGCATAATAACAGTAAATGCCTTCTCTCCCTAATTTTAACGGCAGACAGGCATAAAATATTCGAATTAATTAATTTAAAGTTAATAAATCACTCAGCAAAAAGTGATTTATTTTTATAAGCAAAAGTAAGATGAACAGAAAAAAGAAAATAAACGAAACATTAAAAAAGAAGCAAAAGAAAGCCAATGCTAAATTACACAAAAGTAATAAGCCTCGCTATATATCAAAAGCAGAACGGGCCAACATAGCACAAGAACCTTCCTCAGAAGAAGGGGGAGACAACTAATTGAGACAATAGTCTAAAAATAAAAAGTCGTTGAAGAGTATTCAACGACTTAAAACTTATAAACTATTTATTTTTTCTATCTTAAGCTAAGTTCATCTCTTGTACGATTTCATGAGCAATATCAGGGGCTGTCCCCTTCGGCTTAGCATGTAAATTAGCTTTTAACTGTCCTTTACGGTGCTTTAAAGCGGAATCTAATTTTTTCACCGCATTGGCAATTGCTGGATACATTACGGTATCAGAGCCTTTGGTTGATACCCGTGAGCCTTCATAATTTGTTGTCAGCTCTACATGGTGCTTATTATGCTCTTTGGCAATAATAACATCTAATGATATTAAGGTGGGAAAGTGGCTTGCGATTTTGGAAAATTTTTCCTCTACGTGTTCTTTTATTGAATCAGTAACTTCAACATGGTGACCAGAAAGATTTATTTTCATAAGTATTCCTTTTAACTGTTACTTTTAACTAATGGCATTATTTAAAACAAGTAATGGCTTTTGGTGCTCATTTATAAAGCTGAGGGCAAAATATTAAAAAACAAGTTTCTTAAATGAATTATCTATGCCCTGTCTTTAAAGTAGCCTAAAAACAGATGAAATACTATTGATCAATGTCAATAAATAGAAAGAATAAACCAATAATAATTAAAAAATTAGCTGCATAATTATTAGGGAAAATATACCGGCTAAAACATCATCAATCATAATTCCAAAGCCACCTGATACTTTTTTATCTATAAAAGAAATAGGCCACGGCTTAATAATATCAAACAGTCGAAATAATATAAAACCCAAGGTGAGACTTTGCCAACTGATAGGAACCATAAACATGGTGATCAAAAAACCAACAAACTCATCCCAAACAATTGCTGGGTGGTCATGGACACCTAAATCATCTGCTGCTTTACCACAAATATAAAAACCTGCAATAGTCATAAACAACACCGCCAGGGCATAAAAAGAGGTAGTTAAAGTCGATAGAATAAAATATAAAGGAATTGCAGCTAACGTTCCAAATGTTCCGGGTGCTTTAGGCGCTAAACCACTACCAAACCCTAATGCGAGAAACTGAATAGGGTTAGCTAAATTAAAAGAAACATTTGATTTAGAGGTGCTCATATTTTCCTTAAAAAAAGATCAAAACTAAAATTTTGCTAACAGTTATTTTTCAGAAAAGTGTTCAAAACCGCTGCTACTTATTGGCACAGGCTTATTATTTAACGTTGTCGAAATTGTTTGAGTAGCATTAATTTGACCAATACAAGTACATTGGATACCCACATTGGTTAACGCCGTTTCCATACCGACTTTATTGTCTTCTGAGATGGTAAATAATAACTCATAATCATCACCTCCGTTTAACGCGAGCTTAATCGCATCATCGAAAAACAAAGAATCTCGAAGTATTTGTGAAAGTGGTATTGCATCAAGTACAATATTAGCCCCCACATTAGACGCTTGACAAATATGGCCTAAATCAGCAAGTAAACCATCAGAAATATCTATTGCCGCAGAAGCATATTCTCGCAAAGCTTGACCGGCTAAAACTCGCGGCTTAGGGTAATCGAGTTTATTTTGTATAGGCTCAATAAAATCTTGCTCTAAGGTTACTTCATTATTGATATGTTGAAGTGCTAAGGCAGCATCACCAATTTCCCCAGTAACATATAACCAATCTCCGGCTTTAGCACCAGAGCGTGATAAATATTTACCTTCAGGTATTAAGCCTTGTGCAGTGATAGTTATACTTAAAGGTCCCTGAGTAGTATCACCACCAATCAGTTCAACATTATAGTATTCGCATAATTCAAAGACTCCAGCACAAAACTCAGTTAACCATGCATTGTCGATATCTGGGAGCGTTATGGCAAGTGATATCCAGCTAGGCTTTGCCCCCATAGCAGCAATGTCTGATAAGTTTACCGCGACAGCTTTATGACCAATAGCGCGAGCAGATGTTTCCAAAGGAAAGTGAACACCGGCAACTAATGTGTCTGTAGTCACAACTATGTTTTGATTTTCAGTACTGGCGATAACAGCACAATCATCACCAATACCCTGCAAAACATCTTTACGCTTTACATTTTGTTCGGTAAAAAAATGCTTAATCAACTCAAATTCTTTCATAATATCTGCTTTGCTACCATCAAGTTTTAGTCAATTTACTCTTGAGAGCGTACTAGTTTTACAATTTTATCAAGTACGCCATTAACAAACTTATGACTATCATCAGCAGCAAAAGACTTTGCAAGTTCAATCGCTTCATTTATCACTACACGATAAGGAACTTCTTGACAATCACTCAATTCAAAAACAGCAACACGTAAAATGGCTTTTTCAACTTGATCAATATCATCTAAAGGGCGATCAACATGTGGTGAAATAGCGAGATCTAACTCATTGATATTTGTGGTAACACCTCGGAGTAATAATTGAAAGTAATCAATATCAAATCGACGCTTAGCGTTGTCTGTAATGAAGTTGACTTCAATATCACTAACTGAATTCTGACTGATTTGCCATGAATAAACCGCTTGAACAGCTAACTCACGAGCCTTTCTTCTTGGTGAAGGTTTCAAAATATATTTCCTAAATTTGACTAAGAACGTTTACCATTTCTAATGCACCAAGAGCAGCTTCACCGCCTTTGTTACCTGCTTTAGTACCCGCACGTTCAATAGCCTGCTCGATTGAGTCAGTGGTAATGACACCGAAAGAAACAGGTATTTCTGACTCTAAACAAACCTGAGCTAAACCTTTGTTACATTCCCCAGCAACAAAATCAAAATGTGGTGTGCCGCCACGAATAACCGCACCTATGGCAATAATGGCATCATAATCACCTTTAGCGGCAACTTTTTTTGCAGCTAAAGGTAACTCATAAGCTCCGGGCACTTTTACGACAGTAATATCTTCGTCTGAGACACTACCGTGGCGTTTTAACGCATCAATAGCGCCATCTAATAAACTATCGACAATAAAATGATTAAAACGTGATACAACGATAGCAAATTTTTTGCCTTTCGCCTCAAATGAACCTTCAATGATATTCATCTAAATATTTCCAATTATGTGGTTTGAATAAAAATTGCCGCAATTCTACCAAATCGCGTTCAATTTAGGTACTCGTTTATGATTTAGTCTTAATGTTTCGGCTAATTACTCATCAAATGCTTCTAATAAAGCATCAATTTCGGCTTCTTCATCTTCATCGACTACGATAGGAGGCGTGCCGTCATATAAGCGATAACTCATATTTTGAAAGTAGGCATTTTTAAGAAACTCATAAGAATCTTCTGACTCCTCTAGTAATTGCTCTTGATCTCGAATAGCTGCCCTTTTTTCAAGCCCCATCACACCCAACCGTAAAAGGTTTGGCCAAAAATCAATCACTGCTAAAGGCCAATATAAACCATCAACATAGTCACCTACTTCTTCTCTAACGGAGCTTGGTCCAATAGCCGGCACCACAAGATAAGGCCCGTCACTCAAGCCATAACTGCCTAGTACCTCACCAAACTCTTCCTGTGTTCCAGACCAGCCAAAATCACTGGCGGGATCATAAAAACCAACTAAACCTACGGTAGAATTAAGCGCAAAACGCCCTGTGTTTTTTGCGGCTTCGGTAAACTTTAACTGTAATAAGTTATTAATAATGCTCGAGGGCTCATTTAAATTCAACGCCATATTGTAAAGGCCTGTGCGTAAGAATATCGGTGTATAGGTGGTATACGCTTTTGAGGTGGGTTTCATGACATATTTATCAGCATAATCCCAGGTAAAAGTCCAAAATGAGCGGTTAATCGTTTCTAAAGGATCACGAGGGTCACTGGCACCCTCATTAGAAGAAGGCGTTGAAGAACAACCACCAAGCGTAATCAAAGAGGTTATGAGTAAAATACGAAAATAATGAAACACAGAAAGATTCACAGACCTAAGCCCTTGCTATTGTTAATACAAAAAATCATTAGAAAATAAAGCGAATCATTTTAACACAAACATAGTTCTATTTGTCCAGTGTTATGTATGAAAGGGACTTATATTTTAGGAGCAATTATTATGAATTAACTTATAGAGCACGTCATTTATAGACCAAGACTCAATAATCTCTTTGTTAATTTAACACTCAATTTTCGGGGTCTAAATTTAATAACGTTATACAATCACCCAGCTGATTTTAAAGAAATTAATGTATCATTGTATTAAAATGATTGTTGTATAGACAAGATAAAAAAGAACAAGGACATCGAATAAATTCTGCTACAAAGACCTTGCCTTTACCATCACTAACCACTAATTTTTAGAAAAGGAGCTATAGGTACTGAGTCGTTTCAATGAAATATTTTTGATACTGACGGTATCCACCAAACCACGTCTGAATGACGATATTTAATAGACTGTACACCTAATAGTCTGCACTGATAA
>JASMAS010000109.1 GCA_030754235.1 Litorilituus sp. | reverse complement strand
TCGTCTTAGGTTCAGCGCCATTTGCATCGCTCGCTCAACTAAATCAACCGTCATACGTTTATGGATTGACCAGCCAATAATACGGCGGGAATATAAATCCATCACAACAGCTAGATACATCCAGCCTTGCCCCGTACGAAGGTACGTCACGTCACCAGCCCAAATTTGATTAGCTTGATTGGGATTAAATTGCTGGTCAACGATATTATCGGCAACACTGTGGTAGTTGCGTGATGAAGATAGACAATCGTAAAGCTGAACCGCCAGAGGCGTTTAAATCCTTAGGTGAATCACGAGAATGGGTAAAAGAGTTCGTTGATTGGTACAACAATGAGCATCGCCATAGCAGGATCAAGTTTGTCACGCCCAATCAAAGGCATGAAGGTCTTGATGTTGAAATATTGGCGAAACGAAAATCGTTATACCAAGAGAAAAGAAATGAGCACCCTGAGCGGTGGTCAAAAAATGAAAGAAACTGTTAGCCAATAGGCGCTGTGGAGCTAAATCCAGAGCAAGATAAAGAAGCTGCTTAACTATTTAGGCGACAACTGCTTTGAAAAACGCCGTTAACAAACTATCATGAACTTAAAGTAAATAAATTCGGTGAAAAATGCATTTTTCCTTTTCTACTCATGGACAGACAAAAATATCAGTTGAAGGTGATATTATTATTGTTGAAAGTACAGGCCCTTGGAATCTTGAATATTTTGAAGCTCTTCATCAGGAGCTAGTCATGACAATAATTAACTCTGCTTTAGATAAATATGCAGTGCTATTAATACCTATTGGGGAAACTATCGCAGTTCATGAAGCAAAAGATTTCCATACAGAATTTATTAAGAAGGGAAAAGCTTGCGCTATTGCGGTAAACTTATCTCAAAGTGAAACGCCATTAACAACTCAAAAAATGTGTAAAGAAGTTTATAAGGAAGCCGCATTGGAGCATGAATTTTTTACCTCAACAGAAAAAGCCAAGTGTTGGTTGAAAACAAAACTACAATAAAGACTAATGCCAGTTTCATTAATTACGTGTTCTCTTTTATACGGGTAGATAAAATTGCCAAATATAAGGCTTTTATTTCAATAACTAGTTACTCTAATTATTAAATAAATAACGATGTTGTGGGTGATTATAGCAAGTAGAAATGATCACATAGTTAGTGAGATTGTTATAAAATTCGTCCCGCCAGTTCAAAAATTAATTATCTAGCATACTGACTATACTCTAAAATAATTTTGCTTGCTCAAATAATAAATAGCATTAAAGAGTTGATAACAAAGTGCTGATAACCTTCTCTCGCAACCACCTATTTGAAGGGTCGTTATCTACATTCTCGTGCCAATATAAATGCGCATCAATATTAGGCAGTTTTACAGGAAGAGGGTGAATGGTAATATTTAACATATTGCTGTACATAGTTGCAGCAGTCTTGGGTAAAGTAAGTATCATATCACTCTCCATGACCACCTGACAGGCACTAAGGTTATGTTGACAACGCAGTGCAATTTCGCGCTGCATACCTAATCTTCCCAATTCGTAATCTTCAATTCCTAGGCCTTTTGAGCGTGAAGAAACTAAAACATGCTTTAGGCTGAGGTAGGTTTTTAAGCTTAATTCTTTACCAATAATCGTATGATCTTTACGTGCAATGACTACTAACTCATCACTATCAATTTGCGTGAGCATTACATTTTTATCAACAGGGATCAAAGCATCAATAGCCAGATCAATATCACCACTAGCTAGTTTTTTTTCCAGTTCCTTGCCGCGTACTCGTCGGGTGGTTTGCAAGTTAATATTCGGCGCATCTTGCCCAATGCCTTTTACTAAAGGGGGCAAATATGCTGCCTCTAATGAGGCATGTAAGGAAATAGAAAATTCTTTTCTTGACGTGCTTGGCTCAAATGTTTTTGACTGTACCAAGCATATTTTCAACATATGCAAAGATTCACGCACATCCGCAATAACATTTCTGGCAACGGCTGTGGGCCGCATTTCATTTCCGTGTCTTACAAATAAAGGGTCGTCAAATTGTCTGCGCAACTTTCTTAATGAGTGGCTGACAGCCGGTTGAGATAAGTTAAGTGTAGATGCTGCTTTGGTAATGTTTCCTTCACAATAAATAGCATCAAAGACTACAAATAAATTCAAATCTATTTTCAACTTGGCTAATTCCTGATTTTATTTTATTGAAAACCACTATTCGTAATTTGAATGGAGGGTGATTATTACTATTCATTTGTTTAATTTAGAATACGAGGATAACATAGTCAAGTATCAAAGGTATTTGATCTTGATAAGATCCGAGAGAATATATGACTACTCACAATCAAAGCTTAAAGTATTTATCCTTTGTAAACAAAGCAATGACAATACTCATACTGGAATGTGGTTATTAATATGGCGGCAATTTACTTGGTTCGTCATGGTCAGGCATCATTTGGTGCTGTTGATTATGATCAATTATCAGAAAAAGGCTGTGATCAGGCTCGTATTTTGGGAGCATTTTGGCAGAACTTCGCTAGTAATACTCTGTGTTATTCAGGGAGCCTATCACGTCATATTCAAACCTTTGAATACTTCCAACAAGGTGCAGGGCCTTGTGATACTTCCATAAAAATACACGCAGGATTCAACGAATTTGACCATGTTGATATTTTGAAAAATTATCACCAACAATGGCATGGCTTTGCACATATGATCGCGCAATTTGCCAGTCAACCTCAAGCTAATCAAAAGTTACAGAAAAACTTTTCTCTAGCATTGGCACAATGGATTTCTTGTAAAGAGTCGGGGCAGTATTACGAGCTTTGGTCAGATTTTAAAGAGCGATGTGTAACAGCACTATATGAAGTGATTAGTCAGTATTTAGAAAGTAAACAGCAAGAAGCGTTTCTAGCCAAGCACAATGATATTGTTATTTTTACCTCAGGTGGCACAATTTCCATTTTGATTCAGCATATATTAGGCTTGTCAGATCAACAAACAATAGCGATTAGCCAGCAATTACGTAACACGTCTGTCAGCAAGTTATTGTTCTGTGAAAACAGCTTGTCAGTAGATTATTTTAACAATTATAGCCACCTCACCCAATCTGGTGAAGACTGGATTACGTTTAGATAGTGATAAAAAATATAGGAAAAAATAATGAAAGAATCGTTGTTTGATTTATCAGGAAAAATAGCGCTAGTCACTGGCGCAAGTCGTGGAATTGGTGAACATATTGCTAGATTGCTGGCGGAATATGGTGCTCATGTCATTGTTTCAAGTAGAAAAGTTGAAGGCTGTCAGGCCGTTGTAGAGAGTATTGTTGCCGCGGGGGGGAGTGCTCAAACTATGCCTTGTCATATTGGAGACATAGAGCAAATTGAATCATTAGTTGAAAACATCTTAGATGAACACGGTAGATTAGATATTTTAATAAATAATGCGGCGACTAACCCTTATTTTGGTCATGTACTTGATACAGATTTACTGGCATTTCAAAAAACCGTTGATGTGAATATTCGCGGTTACTTCTTTATGTCTAGTATGTGCGCAAAGCTGATGAAAAAATCCGGCGGTGGTGTCATTGTCAATGTTGCTTCGGTTAATGGTGTTATTCCGGGCGATTACCAGGGAATTTATTCTATTACCAAAGCTGCGGTTATTTCAATGACCAAAACGTTTGCCAAAGAATGTGCACAATTTAATATTCGTGTGAATGCTTTATTGCCAGGAGGAACAGACACTAAGTTTGCGTCTACTTTGGTGAACAACCCGAAAATTCATGAACAACTTATGGCGCACGTGCCAATGAAACGTATAGCGAAACCAGAGGAGATGACGGGCACTGTGCTCTATTTAGTCTCTAACGCATCAAGCTATACTACAGGTACTTGTATTAATGTTGATGGTGGGTATTTACTGTGCTAAGCGGCTATCAGTCAACAACTTACACCACTACATAGCCACAAATAAAGACAAAATTAAAATTGAGGAAACAACATGAGCAATAACAAATTAAACAAACTGTTTGAGTCATATACCCATAAAGGACTATCACTAAAAAATCGTACTGTAATGGCACCGATGACCAGAACATTTTCACCTAACTATATTCCAAGCCCTGAAGTAGCTGATTATTACCGACGCCGTGCAGAAGGTGATGTTGGTTTAATCATTACTGAAGGGACTTTTATTTCGCATAAAGCGGCAAATGGCTATGAAAGAGTGCCCGCGATTTATGGTGACGAAGCTTTAGCTGGCTGGCAACATGTTGTAGATGAAGTGCATAAAGCAGGCGGTAAAATTGCGCCACAACTTTGGCATGTTGGCGCGGTAAGAAAGCTGGGTGTTGGCCCTGACAAATCAGTTCCTGCTTATAGTCCGTCTGGTTTATTTAAGCCCGGAGCAGAAAATGGTGTGGCGATGAGTAAAGAAGATATTAATGAGGTTGTGGCTTCATTTGCTCAAGCCGCGGTTGATGCTAAAACGATTGGTTTTGATGCTATAGAAATACATGGGGCTCATGGCTACTTAATAGACCAGTTTTTATGGCAGGGCACCAATCACCGAAACGATGAATATGGTGGCTCTTTAGAGAAACGAGCCCGTTTTGCCGTTGAAATTATTGAAGCAATACGCACTGCTGTTGGTGAAAGTTTCCCCATCATTTTTAGATTCTCACAGTGGAAGCAACAAGACTATGATGCCAAGTTAGCGGAAACACCTGAAGAACTAGCCAGCCTATTAACCTTATTATCTAATGCCGGTGTCGATATTTTCCACGCCAGTACTCGTCGATTTTGGTTGCCAGAGTTTGAAGGTTCATCGTTAAATTTAGCAGGTTGGACAAAAAAGTTAACCAACAAGCCAGTCATTACAGTGGGTAGTGTCGGTTTAGATGAAGACTTTATTGGCGAAGGTAATACAGATCTTTCGGGCACTTCTAACCCAACCAATATCAATGGTTTATTAGAACGATTAAACAATAATGAGTTTGATCTAGTGGCAATTGGTCGTGCGTTGTTGGTGGATCCACAATGGGTTCATAAAATACGAGATCAAAAAGAAAACGAAATTGCGCCTTTTAACAAAAAAGCACTAGCAAGTTTAAGTTAAGAGCAAAGGAAATTGGTTGAAAAATTTGGGGCAATATTAACAAGGGTAGGTTTATGGATTTTGAATACAGTGAAAAAGTACAAAAGTTAATAGCTCGTGTCACTGCATTTATGGATGAGTATATTTTTCCTCTAGAAGAAGAAATGCATAGGCAAGTAAATGAAGAGCCGTGGTCAACACCACCGTTACTAGAAGAGTTAAAAGCTAAAGCAAAAGCTCAAGGTTTATGGAATTTGTTTTTGCCAGTTTCTTACGGAAAATATAGTGCAGGCTTGACCAACTTAGAATATGCACCATTGGCCGAAATCATGGGGCAAGTTATGTGGGCTCCTGAAGTATTTAACTGTGCTGCACCAGACACCGGTAATATGGAAGTGCTAGCGAAATATGGCAATGAAGCGCAAAAGAAAAAATGGCTAGAGCCTTTAATGGCTGGAAAAATTCGTTCTGCATTTGCCATGACCGAGCCAGAAGTTGCTTCAAGTGACGCCACCAATATTGAAACGCGAATAGTGCGTGATGGTGATGACTATATTATTAACGGTAAAAAGTTTTATATTAGTGGTGCCTGTCGCAAACAGTGTGAAATTTTGATTGTCATGGGAAAAACAGATCTTACGAATGACAACCGCTATATTCAACAATCGCAAATATTGGTACCTACCAATACACCTGGTGTTTCTATCACCAGGGCGATGAAAGTGTTTGGTTATCAAGATGCGCCAGAAGGCCATGCAGAAATTATTTTTGATAACGTACGCGTACCTGCTGAAAACATTATCTTAGGCGAGGGTCGAGGTTTTGAAATAGCGCAAGGTCGTTTAGGACCCGGGCGAATTCATCATTGTATGCGCTCTATTGGTGTGGCCCAACGAGCACTTGATCTGATGTGCAAACGTGTGAATGAACGAATTGTTTTTGGTCGGCCTATGATCAAGCAACAGTCAATTAGAGAAGACATTGCACTGTCAGCTTGTCAGATTGAACAAGCACGTTTAATGACGTTAAAGGCTGCACAAAAGATGGATGACGAAGGCAATAAAGCGGCAAAAGATTTAATCGCAATGATAAAAATTATCGCACCTGCTATGTCGCTAGACATTCTTGATCGAGCCATTCAATGTCATGGTGCAGTGGGGGTTAGCCAAGATACATTCTTAGCCCATGCTTACGCGGGTCAACGGACTCTTCGTTTAGCTGATGGCCCAGATCAGGTGCATATGATGCAATTAGGACGTGATTTAGTTAAACAAAAAGAGACATCATAATATGACAACTGCTAACTCTATAGATATTTCAGTATTAACATCTTATCTTGAGTTGCAACTGTCGTGGTTCAAAGGTCCAATGACTTTAGAAAAATTCCTCGGTGGTCAATCAAATCCAACCTATAAAGTTATTGCTCAATCGGGTACTTATGTTTTACGAAGCCAACCCCAGGGAAACTTATTAAAATCTGCCCACGCAGTTGATCGTGAGTATCAGGTGCTTGAAGCCTTGAGAAACAGCCAAGTACCTGTCGCCGATGTTTATCATCTGTGTAAGGATACTCAAGTCATCGGTGCCATGTTCTATTTAATGGAATGTTGTGACGGTCAAGTGTACTGGGATGCCGCTCTACCTGAAGTTCAGGGCAATTCAATGCGCACTGCAATGTATGATGCTATGAACAAAGCTTTAGTAGCCTTGCATAGTGTTGATATTAAAAAGGTGGGGTTAACTGACTACGGCAAGCCCGGTAACTACTTTCAGAGGCAACTGGCTCGCTGGACAACACAATATAAAGCTACTGAATTAGCGCATATAGCAGCGGTGCATGAGTTAATGCAATGGCTAGAAGTTAATTTACCTGAAGATGATGGCAGAGAGTGCTTAGTACACGGAGATTTTCGTTTAGATAACATGATGTTTGCTCGAGACAAGCCTGAAATTATTGCAGTGTTAGATTGGGAGTTATCAACTTTAGGGCATCCATTTGCTGATCTTGCCTATCAGTGCATGCAATTGAGAATGCCTCAAGGTGTGGGGGATATTCAAGGCTTACAAGGTATAGATCGTATCAAGCTTGGTATACCTTCAGAACAAGAATATGTCTCCTTATATTGCCAACGTATGGGGATCGAGAATATCGAACATTGGACTTTTTACTTAAGTTTCAGTTTTTTCCGCTTGTCGGCAATTGCCCAAGGCGTGGCTAAAAGAGCCGTTGAAGGCAATGCCTCAAATAAAAATGCCAATGTAGTTGCTGGTTACGTTGAGCCTTTAGCACAAATGGCTTTATCTATAATTAACGAGCAAGCTTAAATTTTTAATGTCAAAATTTTGGTTACTCCCTTTAACTGCAGCGTGCTCAGGGTGAACGAATTTAACTACTTGTTTTGCACTTATTAAAGGAAGGTGTAGTCCAGATTGAGTTATGGGCTTATACAAGGCTACACAGCATAAAATTGAAGAAAATAGTTATAACAACAGTCACCGTCTTTTCATTTTTAAGGAAATATTATGGATCCACTTTTAGATTATACCGACAAGGTTGTCTTGATTACAGGAGCTGCACAAGGCTTTGGAAAACTGCTTGCCGAAGAGTTTGCTAAAAGAGGTGCAAAACTTGTTCTAAGCGATTACCAAGAAGAAGCCGTGATTGATGTCGCAAAATGTATTGCTATTACAGGTGCACAGGCTATAGGGATGAAATGTGATGTAGCTAAAAGCGAAGAATGTAAGGCTATGGTGAATAACGCTATCGACATTTTTGGCAGTGTCGATATCGCCATCAATAATGCGGGTATAGTGCATGATTTTATGCCTTTACATCAAATTGATGAATCGTTAATGGATAAGCAATTTAGCGTAAATGTGAAAGGTGTCCAGTATGGAATGCGTTATCAAATAGAACAAATGTTAAAACAGGGTAGTGGTAGTATTTTAAATGTTAGCTCAATGGCAGGGCTTTGTGGCGCAGCTTATGTTGCAGCGTATGGCATGGCAAAACACGCTGTCATTGGCTTAACCAAAGCTGGCGCTGTTGAATATGCAGCAAAAAATATTCGCATTAATGCTATCTGCCCATTTTTTTCATTAACTAATATGGTTACCGATAATGCCAATGAAGAAATGCAATACAAAATGGGGCAAGGCGCACCCATGAAGCGCTTGAGTGATCCTCAAGAAGTCGTGGCAGCTATGATGTTGATGTTATCACCAGCTAACAGTTATATGACAGGTCAATGTATTGCTATTGATGGTGGCGTTTCAGCTCGATAGAAAAATAAAATATATTGTCAGAGGCAAAACCTACAAGCTTTCTTAGTAAGCGCACTGTTAAAGGTAGCTCGAGTATACATAGATAAAGACATACAGAGTGTCTTTATCTAAATTAGAACGCTATTTCAGGGACCCCCTAAAACATAAACCCTTCATCTGCATCTGTAGCTATGGCGTTATCAAGTGCAGCTAGCGAAGCTTGCCTTTCTTTAAGTTTTGTTTGGCGAAATGCTGTCATATGTAGACCTTGCATCTGTTTAGCCGCTAATTTGGCTACAGACATAAGCTGCTCTGCTTCAACGACAGTGTCTAAAAAACCAGCCTGTATAGCGGTTTGTGGGTTGAACATTTCAGCATTGATTACACTACGGTTTAAAAAGTTCACTGGAATACGGTTTCGGGCAATTTCAATGCCTGCATGGTGCATTGTCATTCCAATAGCCACTTCGTTTAACCCTATTTTAAAGTTACCTTCAATGCCTATTCTATAGTCACAACTTAGTAGTAAAAACCCCCCTTTAGC
Organism: Litorilituus sp.; assembly: GCA_030754235.1. Classification (GTDB taxonomy): domain Bacteria; phylum Pseudomonadota; class Gammaproteobacteria; order Enterobacterales; family Alteromonadaceae; genus Colwellia. The sequence continues at coordinate 50,345 of JASMAS010000109.1, read as the reverse complement.
GACAGCATGACCTGAGCAAGCTGCAATAATAGGGCAAGGGAATGACAGCATACGATGAGCTAATGTAGAACCCGCTGTTACCAGTGAAATTGCAGCTTCGGGGCTTTCTTTCATGGTTTTAAGATCATAACCTGCGCAGAACATGCCAGGCTGTCCCGTTATGATAACGACATACTCATTTTTTTCAGCTTCATCTAATGCGGCGTTAATTTCATTGATTGTTTGAGGAGATATAGCATTAACTTTGCCATTATTTAAGGTGATTGTGCTAACGCTACCTTCTGTACTTACATTGATTGTTTGCATTATTGTTCTCTTTATTGGCTAGGGTATGTTGAACTTTTATGTTTAAATTTTATTGAATTAATGGCGTTTTGATCGCGGCGCTAGAAATCTAGCATAGTGTTCTAGACAAATTCCTCGCAAGCAAGACCAAGAAGCTTTTCAACGAATCCGAAAGGTAGCATTGATCAGTGATTTATACTGCGTAATCGCTCATTAGCGTAGATAAACAATGAAACAAAAGTTCTGTTTTGTTTAAAAGACTACAAAAAATGAGTAAAGATCAACGGACCCTGTAAAGCGTTGTTAACTAAATTTTACCTAACAAAAATTATTTAAGTAAGTATTCTTGGTTTATATTTGAAATTTCGGATGGTTATTGGCACCAAGCTTACTGGTTAACTTCGTAACACCCAAGTTGACATGATCTCTAAGGTATAGAAATTATGTCATATAATCTCTAATAGCGGATGAAATCGTTATGTTTTACACTCAGAATTGACGTGACTAATAAGCTCATCCATTAACTTTCTTTTAATGTCAAGTTGTTGATCAGCTTGAAGACCATATTTTTCAGCCAATACTTGATAATCTTCAGGTGCTAAACTAACGGTTAAGCGGGGTCGCTTTGGACGCTTATTGACGGGTAAACCTAGAATATCACGAATTTGATCTGACGGGCTCAGTCCCGCTTCTAATGCTTCTTTGCGTATAGAAAGTTGAATTTTCTCATCCATATCAAAGGCAACTTGTACGGCCTTCATTGCTTTGATGGAAGATTGCCATTTTACAGGTATTTTTTTTGTCATACTCATTTACTACCTTTTAGCTGGCAGGGTACATATCAATAATATCCGTTAACGGACGATACAATGTTAAGAACACTTCGGTGTCACCCTCTTGCCATACTTCAACGTCAATGCCTTTACTTTGATCCTGATTATAAAGTGTGTATTGCTCAAATTGTTCGCCACTGTCTTTACCTTCATAGGCCGATAAGTTTTCACTGCGATGATCTTTACGGTGGAAAAAGCCAACTTTAGCAAAGGCGTTTTGTTGGTATTGTTCACTGCTCCACATGTGTGTATGGGTATTATCTTCTTGGCGATTTAAGAATGCTTGACCGGGTTCGTCAAAAATTTGCGCAAATTCATCAAGATCAAATAATGCTGCTACATCATCATGTTCAATTTTTAAAGAAAACTTTAACTCTGTGCTGTCATCAATTTCTAAAGATAAGAAAAGCGTTAAGGCATTTGCGCCTTGTAATGTCCATTCTGTTTGATTGTGATGTTCAAATTCGTAGGTGTTTACGGCAGTAACTTGTAATTGTTGAGTGCGTAAAGACTCTGGCAGGGCAAAGCTGTCCGTTAAGACAATAATATCGCCAACCAACAATTGACTAACTTGAGTTAGTTTGCGAGGTTCTTGTTTGTTAGTGATTTTATCGAAGGTTTTTTTAAAAAAGTTCATCGTTACCCTTAACTGCCATATTCTTTATTTCAATTTGGCGAATTATCCATCACTCGCCAAGTGAAATTTATTTCATTACTTTTGTTTAGCTTTAATGCGATCTAACACTGAGTTAGCGCTATTATCCTGAGCGCCAATACCCGCAGCTTTTAACTGGGCAGCAAGTGAGTTGTCAGAATTTTCTGATTCAAGCACTTCAGCGGCCTTCATTTTATCATCAAACTTTTGTTGTTTTGCTTTAATGCGCTCTAATGAATCTTTTGCATTAAGCAGTTTTGAATTGCTTGATGAAAAGTTATCAGTGATAGCTGATGTTGCTTTTTGTACGCTTTCTGTGGTCTTTACCATGGAAAGTTGACGTTTGTGCTCTGCAACTTGACGTTCACTTTTCTTCACTAGCTCTTTTAATCTGTCTGCATTACCGGTAAAGCTTACCAAGGCTTGTTGCTGTGTTGCCAACTCACTTTCTAGGTTAGCAATTTTTTCTGCAACAGCTAATGCTAAAGCTTCATCATTTTTTTCTAATGCTTGTCCAGCGTAGCCTTCATGTTCAGTGATTTCACGCTCTAAACGATCAACCTCACGTTTCGCGGCCATTTGCTCAGCAACAACACCGGTTAAATCACGCTTTGCTTTGGTTAAGTGATTTTCAGCATCACGAATTTCTTGTTCAAAAATGCGAGTAGCATTAGCATCAACGATAGCTTCACCCGCTTCTGAGGCGCCACCACGAATAGCGGTCATAATCTTTTTAAATATACTCATTTTTTTCTCCTAATAAGGTAACCTGCTAATTTAACCATCTGAATTAAATTAAGTAATCACCCATATCATCAATTACTTCAAGGGCATTGTTACTCAATACGGCCAATTCATGTTCAATATCATCAAAACTAGAACTATTAGACAGAGCTCCAAAAATGACATATTTGTCGTCAATTTTTGAAAATGATGATAATGGCATCGGGATGTTCATTTCTAACATGCTTTCATGCATGGTTGCTAAGCAATCACTTTTCACTTCATCTTTACCCCAAAGGTAACTGATGCACAGAATTTGATCGTCGGTTACAGAAACAAATATAGGTATTTCTTCGCGACCTAATATAGTGATTTGTAATACGTCTACCTCGCCTGATATTGGTTGACAATCAAAGCTCATTCCTGTGTCTGAATTATCAGCCAAGCTGTTTAAGTGATCGGCTATAGTATGAATATTCATGTATTTCCTATCCTTTTATTATACAAAAAGTATTATTGTTAGATGACATAATATGTCTTCTTGGTTAAATTTAGCACCTTGACATATTATGTCAAGGGTTATTTTTTATTTTATTCTACTTTATTCAATAAGTCCTAGTTGATCTTGCCATGCTTGTTGGTGGAGTTTGTAAATAGTATGGCTTCCTAAAACATTTATAGCTATATGCTCTTTATCACGATAAAAGCCTTTAGGAAAAGCGAAAGCGGCCTTAAGGCTTGCTAGGTTTAACCAACGGTGCTCAATAGGTAATTTGTCGAGTTTTTTAAGCCTTGTAAGAGGGCTTGCTCCCATTTTAGCGGCAATAGTCCAACCCCATTCGCCAAAGCTTGGTACATTATCATGATATTGTTGAACATGAACATAATGAGCTGCACTGAGCGTTTTACCAATAGAAATGAAAGAGTTTTTAGCATGGTAAGGGCTTGTTGATTGTATAGCTATTAGGCCATCACCTGAGAGTAATTGTTTTAATCTTGCATAGAAATTAACAGAATAGAGCTTGTTTAAATCTGGGTGACTAGGGTCGGGTAAATCTACAATGATAGCATCGAAAACTTGTCCTGCATTGAGTAAGTCATTAATAGCAATAAACGCGTCGGCACGTTTTATGTTAACGCGTTTATCTTGTAAACTGCCTTGGTTTAGTTGTGCTATTTGCTTTGCAAGGCCTAGAGGTAAATGCTTTGTTGGTGTTTGAAAAATATCAATTAGCTCGTTATCTAAATCAATTAAGGTCACGTGAGTTGGAGAATATTTTAATACGTCTCTTAACGCTAAACCGTCACCTCCACCAATAATTAAAATATTGTTATTTCGAGCAGAACCCGCCATCACAGGTGCTACAAGGTAATCATGGTAAATATGTTCATCTAATGATGAAAACTGTAAACGGCCATTAAGATAAAAATTGAGAATACTCTTTTGCGCTAAGGTTGAATGTATTCCCATATGTCGTTCGGTAAAGGTGAGTTGTTGATAGCGAGTTTTTTGACTATGCACTACTTTATCTAAATAAAGCAGGCTATTCATTTGGTTAAGCCACTGATTGCCATAATTAAAAAGTAATAAAATAATGAACGCGAAAACAACATGAAGACTGGCAAATGTTTTACGCCATAAAAGCTTGTGCCAATAACGAAAGATAAAAAAGCTACCCGCTATTAAGTTTAAGCTAGCCGTTAAGGCGGCGGCTTTTGAAATATCTAGTGTTAATAAAAATAATACCCAAATTGCGGCACCAATGCCTGCGCCAATATAGTCTGCACCATATATTGTCCCTAAATTATTTGCTAAGTGTTGACCGTGAATTTGTTCACGAATACGGGCTATTAGTGGGATTTCCATACCAATAAAAAAGCCTAATATCACGCCAAAAAAGTAAGGAGAATTAAATGCTAAAAAGTGTAATTGTTTAAAAAGGCCACCTTTGGGTAAAACATCGGGTGGTAAAGCAAAGGTGTCAGCGATTATAGTCGGAAGTAACTGAGTGAGTGCAATCAATCCTCCGATAATTAAAATAGCACTAGCACCTAACAAAGCAATGATTAATTCGAGATAGACAAAACCGTTGAAAGCGCAGCGTACTTTGCGAGCAGCAAATGCACCTAAGCCCATCGACACAATCATTAAACCTATCATGGTGTAGATAGTGCTTTCCATCACACCAAGTACTCGGCCAGCGTAGTGGGACAGTAAATATTCATAGATTAATCCACAGCCTGCTAATACTGCCATGGTTAAAATAAGTAATGTGTCGTCGAGTAAGCGGGAATTTTTTACGGACATAAAGAGAATTACTTATAAAGAAAAGAAGTTGAGTTGGTTAGCTAAGTCACCTTTAAAAGCGAGTTTCGGTTATTTATTTATTCGAAACTCGTTTGAAAAGGTTAACTCAAACCTTCATTTTTACGCCATCAATGCGGCAAGCGTGAGGGCGATAGCAATGCTAGTTGCCATTTCAATACTCGCAACACCAATGTTATGCTGTTGATCAACCTCTTCAACAAGATTAATTCCCCATAACACAATACGTTTTGCTAACGAGGTAAGCAAAGCGACTAGTCCGGTCATGATAATGCCAAAAATTAACCAACCTATGAGGTTTACTATCAAATTTTCTGGGCTGTAAACTAAGAAATAGCTTGCTGCGGTAACCGCCAGTGCAGTGCTTATCACTTGACCGCTATAACGAATAGCAAGCGCTAACTGACCATTACTTAATGCTTCTTGTAAACAATCTTCTTGATTATTTTTAGCGTATTTCTTTTCTCTAATACGAGTAACTAAAACTAATACTGCTTGGGCAACAATAAAACCACAGGTAATTGCGATGAAAGTTGAAGCATCTAAACCGTCCACCCAAAGTAAAACTGCACGAATAATAATCGCTGTAGCAATAGCACCGGCAGCATCAATAATACCAATGCTAAGATTTTGCGCTTTGATCAATTCAGTTTTATTTAAGTGTTGCAGTGCCACCTTATCTTGAATGATACGACCTACTTTGATTAAGAGTAAACCATATACACCGTAAGAGAGCATACCAATAACTTCCATTAGGTAACTCGGCGCATTTTCACCTGTAATTGCCCCTGTTAAGACGATACCAAGCGCTAAAATACTACCGGCAACACTGACGCCAAAGGCAAAATTATCTTTGTGGGCGAGCTCTTCAGTACTGTTTACCTGACTACTTAAACCTAATAAAAATCGCATTGCGCCGAGTAAGACAATGGCAATAACAATATCAATAGTTAAAAAAACCAGTAACTCCTGATTAACACCCACGAGTTCAATTAATGTATTCATACTTATCTTATTCCTATCTATTGTTATTTACCACGACGAAAGCCCCGTGAGGTATTAGTCTTAGAGTTTCTAAAGCTTGATGACTTGCCATAGTTAGATTTACTGGCATAACTACTTTTTTTGACATTATTACTACGAAAACGCTGGGCACTGGATTGCGCTGTTTTACTTTTCCCCGACAAACTTGATGAACCTGCACGGTTTTTACTGTAAGGGCTAGTAAACTTTTTTCCTCGATTAGCGAAAGATTTTTTTGTACGTGTTTCCAGTGTCGTTTGTTTTTTTAACTGGCTAGGCGAGCTGTAACGAGTACGGCCATAATCATTATAATAGCTATAGTTTCTATGTCTCCCCCAGTTACTGTAATAAGTACGCCGGCCAAATAAGTCGCCCATCATGGAATACATACCATACCAAGCCCAAAAAGACATACCGTTACTACCTGTTTGCCAATGGCCATAACTTGGATTGCCAATTAATTGTTCTCCAACGCCAAAATCCTGTGCCTTATTAGCTTGCTGGCTTTGTGCTTTAGATAAAGCATTGACTCTAGGTAACAGCCCATCTGACATATCGGCTAAAACATTAAGGGGATCACTTAACGCATCAGAATACAGAACCGGATCAGCAGCTTGATAAATATTGAGCAATTCATCATAAAGCGCTTGAGAAGAGGCAAACATTTGTGGCTTGTTTTTAGCAGTATTAACTCTATCTAATAAAGATAAATACAGGGGGCCATCTATACTAGCGTCTTTTCTAAATTCATTGATCAGTGATTGCAAATGAGGCTTCGCATCTGCTACTTTATCCGCATATTGGTGAATTAAGTTAGCGTTACGAATTTGTCCATCAGTTAGTGCTTCTCCTAACTGGGCGACTCGTTGCTCAGTAATAGGTATTTGTTGAAGCGCCTGCTCCTTTATTGGATCACCACAGCCAAATAATAGCAATAGAGGTAAAAAAGCAAACCAATGAAGTAATTGGTTATGAAAGGGGGTTTTTAGCTTTTGCATTGCTGCTATCATCTCCTGAAAGTGCTAAGTTAACACTTGAAAGCGTAAATGTTATTAATAGCATCAATGACATAATATGTCTATCGATTATCTTTGTCGATTCATATTTAGTTATTTTTTATGATGTAAAAAGGAACTCTTATGTCAACACCTTCACGTTCATTGTTAGAAGATAATGCGTTATTAACGCAGCAACAACTAATGAGTTGGCAACAATGTAGTCAGCAACATCCCGATATTTTTGACCAATTGAGTCAAACGCAATTAGTACATTTTAAACAAGCGATTACCTTAAGTGATTTTGTGTTAAATAGTGCATTACAAGCGCCTGAATTAGTAATGGAGTTATTTAAAAATAACTTAGTCTATCAGCAAGATACACCTGATTATCAGCAGTTATTAACGCTACAGTTATCAACGTGCCAAGATGAAGTACAATTACACCGTATATTAAGACGTTTTCGTTTACAACACATGGTCAACATAGCGGTTGCTGATTTAGTGTTAGATATCAGTCTAGACTATTCACTAGCACGGTTATCTGCTTTGGCCGACGCATTGATTTTAGGCAGCTTACATTGGTTAACACAACTTTGTCAGCAAAAGTGGGGTACACCTACAAATGCTGAGGGTGAAGAGCAACCTTTATTAGTATATGGCATGGGGAAGCTAGGCGGCAAAGAGCTAAATTTCTCTTCCGATATTGATTTGATTTTTGTCTACCCTGATAGCGGAGAAACTCATGGCTGTCGTCGCTCATTAGATAATCAACAATTTTTTACTCGCTTAGCACAAAAACTTATCAGTTCTTTGCATCAACAAACCGCGGACGGTTTTGTTTATCGTGTTGATATGCGTTTAAGACCTTTTGGTGAAAGTGGTCCGTTGGTATTAACTTTTAATGCCATGGAAGATTATTACCAAGAGCAGGGACGTGATTGGGAACGCTATGCCATGTTAAAGGCAAGATTGATTGGTGAAGGAGTGCATCATCAAAAATTAGCAACCTTGTTAAGACCTTTTGTCTATCGTCGTTATATTGATTTTAGCGCTATTGATAGCCTGCGCCGCATGAAAATGATGATTTCTCAAGAAGTTCGTCGCAAGCAGTTAGTTAATAATATTAAGTTGGGCGCTGGTGGTATTCGAGAGATTGAGTTTGTTGTGCAAGTTTTTCAATTAATCCGTGGTGGGCGAGTTAAAGCGCTACAACAACGGCGTTTATTGACGGTGTTACCTAGGCTGGTTACTGCAGGAGAAATAAGCCAAGAGACTAAAGCGGTCTTAGAAAGAGCTTATTGTTTTTTACGACGCGTTGAAAATATTATTCAAGCATTAGCAGATAAACAGACCCAAACCTTGCCAACAAGCGAGTTAGATCAGCAAAGAATGTTGCAAGTGCTCAATATTGATAATTGGCTAACTTTTATGCAAATACTTCAAGGACATATGGAAGCTGTTCATCAACAGTTTGAGCAACTTATTGGTTTAGAAAGTCCTAATCATCATGCTGAAGATCAACATTGGAGTACATTATGGCAAAGTCGGTGGAGTGATGAAGAGTCTATTGCTTGGTTGGATCAGGCCGGAGATGTTGATAGTCACTGGGCGGGGGATAAGGTATGGCAGTTATTGTCAGACTTTAGAGAAGATGTAGGTAAGCGTAGCATTGGTAATCGGGGTCGGCAAGTACTTGATAAACTTGTACCACAACTTATTTGTCATATTCAGCAAGCGAATCAAGCTGAGTTTGTACTTGAGCGTGTTTTACATGTGTTTAAAAAAATTACCACTCGTACTGCCTACTTAGAGTTGTTATTTGAAAATGAAGGTGCGTTAAAGCAGCTTATTCATTTATGCCAAGCAAGTAGTTGGGTTACTGATTATATCGCTAAATATCCGATATTATTGGATGAATTAATTGATCCAACTTTATTGAATAATCCCCCAAAGTTGTCAGCGTATGCCCAAGAGCTTAGAGAAAATATGCTACGCATTCCTGAAGAAGATTTAGAAGCACAAATGGATGCATTGCGTTTATTTAAGCAAACACAACAATTGCGTATTGCCGCTGCGGATATCGCTGATGTCATAGCCGTGAAGGAGGTCAGTGATCATTTAACCGCACTAGCCGAAGCCATTATCACCGAGGTAATTAACCTTGCATGGCAACAAGTGGTCAATCGTTTTGGTGTGCCCAACTCTACGTTAGGTAGTGCAAATAAAGGTTTTGGTGTTATTGCTTACGGGAAAACAGGTGGTGCTGAGTTAAGTTATGGCTCTGATTTAGACTTGGTTTTTGTTCATCATAGCCCACAAAATGATATGACAACTGGTTTGGCTAATGGCGATAAATCGATTGCTGCCAACCACTTTTATATGAAATTGGCACAGCGCATTATGCATATTTTTAACACGCGTATGAGCAGTGGAATTTTGTATGAATTAGATATGCGTTTACGTCCTTCTGGCAACGCTGGTGTTTTAGTGGTTCATATTGATACCTTTGGTCAATATCAACATCAAGATGCGTGGACATGGGAGCACCAGGCAATAGTTAGAGCACGGGCTGTTTATGGAAATGATATTGTGGTAGCCAGTTTTAATGATATTCGTTTACAAGTGTTAAGAAAAGAAAGGGAGCTATCACAGCTTAAAGAAGATGTTGGTAAGATGCGCGAAAAAATGCGCAATCACCTTGATAAATCAACTGAAAAATTAATGGATATTAAGCAAGGGCGAGGAGGCTTAGTTGATATTGAGTTCTTGGCGCAATATTTGGTGCTAGCCCATTGCCATCATGAAACAACTCTTGCAACGTATTGTAATAACGCCAGTATTTTTAGTGAACTTGCTAATGTCGGTGTGTTAACCGTTGCTGAGATGACATTACTCGCCAATAGCTATCAACAGCTTAGAGATTATTCTCATAAAGCAACATTAGAAAATGAAAAGCCATTCATTGCCCATGCCGCGATGAGTGAACAAGTGCATGTGATTGCTTTGTGGCAAAAGTTTTTAGTTGTTACTGAGTAAGTCGTTGTAACTACTTACTAATAGGCATCCTTAGGTTTAAGTGGTAAACACTCTTGTATAAGATACTCAGAAGCTTCATTAATAAAGACTAACGCTCGTTGGCGATAACAGAAAAAACTGACAATACCTTCTGGAAAATGACCTGAAACCGCTTCACCTACTTGATAGGCGGTTTTTAAAATGCCTTTTTCAATACGAAAAGGTTCCTTAACAATAAAATCTCTATTTAACCACCATATCACCTCTAAACCGTCTTGTATGGCATATTCAGATAACTTTTGGAGCAAGGTTTCTTTTTTTCTAAAAGGACGAGAAGCCTCAGTGCCGCGCCAAGTTTTAAGGTAAGGGCGAACAACTAATTCTCGAGTTTGTAATATTTCTTTCAAATTACCCTGGGGATCGGGCAAGAAAATAATATTGTTTCTGATTACCGGGCCATTTTTATCACTATCACCGTGTATATTCGCGTAGAAATTAGAGAGCCCCTCTGCGGCGGGGTTATCTGATTTTCTGCCTTGTTGGTACTTGGGTTGCTCTTTAAGATTGGGTTTAACAGGTTCACTTGCTATTGTATTGTTTTTAGGGTCACTTAAAGAGCCATCTAATGAGAGTAGATAGTCTTGGTTAGCCAAAAAAGCCCAAGCTAAAGCTATTAATAACATGGCTAAAATTATATTTTTAATCCAAAAAAGCATAATAAGGCAATTAATCTTGATAATAGTAGTTTGTTATAACTAGTTATATCATATTTTGTTATTTATACAATGATGGTGCATCAGGATCTGGTCTAGTTTTAAAACGTCTATGCAGCCACATATATTGCTCAGGCTTACGTAAAATAGCTTTTTCAAGTTCTTGGTTAATACGAATTAAGTCTTCTTCATCATTTTGGCTTGGAAAGCCTTGAAGTGGGGGCTGTATTTCAAGAGTATAACCATTATCATTGTCGTTACGGGTAGGAACAAGCATCATGGTTTCCACATTTTTTTGACGAGCAAAAATTAATGTGCCAGTTGTTGTCGCAGCATCTTTAACACCAAAAAAGGGTACAAATAAACTACGCTTTCTACCGTAGTCTTGGTCGGGCAAATAGACACAAGCTTCACCGTCTTTAAGGGCTTGGATTAAGCCTTTGACATCGCGTTTGCCAAGCATGTATTTATTAGAGCGACCTCTGCCACGGTACTGGAAGTACTCAATTAGTGGGTTATTATGAGGGCGATAAAAAACCACCATAGGGTGGGTGTAGCCAATGCCCCTTGCACTCATTTCGGCACTTAAATAATGCATGGTTAGTAGTAAAACCCCCTTGCCTTCAGATTGAGCTTTTTCTATGTGCTCAACGCCAATAACCTTTACTTTGGGTTTTACTCGCCAGTTTGGCCACCACCATCCCATGCCGGTTTCAAGTAAAGCAATACCTGTATTTTCAAAGTTCTTTTTTAGAATGCGTTGACGCTCTTTCTTGCTCATATCAGGGAAGCAAAGTTTTAAATTAATGTCTGCAACACGTTGCCTTTTTGAGCCTATTTTTAAAAGTACTCGACCGATTAATCGCCCAAAGGATAATTGCCATTTATAAGGTAACCAAGAAATACTGTAGAGAACAAAAACACCGAACCAACTCAGCCAATACTGAGGCAATAAAAAAGATAACTTAAAATCGGGCTGTAAAACTTTATTTTTACTCACAGTATATATACTCAAATGCTATCAACTAATTAGGCTGGCGGTGATTATACCTAAGTTCCCCCTAATTAATATAACTTGTGTTAACAAAGCGGGCTTTGTCGAAGAATACTTGAAAAACGAGATAGTTACCTAGGTCATAAAATGGACACGAGTAAAAAAACACAACTTATACCATTAAGTACATTAATTAAAGGGAATAGTCATTTCTTTATCAAAATCAATAGCGAAGCATGAAAGCCTTTTAAAATCGCCCTTTGCTAGTTCATTAGCTGACTAATTTATTAATGTAATTGGTATTAATGATGATATTGGATTAATTTGCGCGTGAAAGCGAAACAAAGGGGATTTTTCATGCTATTAACATAGTTGAATAGTAAGGTTACAAAAGAAGAATATCGTGACAGTAAGTTTTGCCTACAACCTTATGATTGTAGACAAAAGCACAGTCATTATTATTTGGCGGCCATTAAGCCAGAATTTATAGCTGTGATATCTTCATCGGTGATAGTACCACCGGCACGTTTTAACAATAAAACATTTTGAATATAAGCATATCTTGTTGAAGAAAGGTTACGCTTGGCATTGTACAAATTACGTGTACTGTTAAGTACGTCAACAATAGTACGTGTGCCCACTTCAAAGCCAGCTTCTGTTGCTTCTAATGCTTTTTCTGCGCTCAATACTGATTGCTCTAAAGCTTTAATACTAGAGATAGTGGCAACTACAGTGTTATAAGCATTGCGTGTCGTACGTACCACGCTGCGGTGACTTTGCATTAACTCTTGGTTTGCAGAAACATAACGATTTTGAGCTTGGCGAACACTGCTTTCAATAGCGCCACCAGCATAAATCGGTACATTCAAAGTAACACCCACAGAATAATTATCTAAAGCGGGGGTATTAATATTGCCGCTATCAGTGTCAGTACTTTCATACCTTGCACCAAAATCGAGGGTTGGATAGTGACCCGCTTTTGCTGCCTTAATGTTTTGCTTAGCAATATCAATGCTAACTTTTGCCGCGAGTAGATTCAAATTTTTAGATTCCGCAACATTTTGCCATTCATCAGCACTACTAGGTGAGGGTGCTGTTGTACTAAATCGGTCGGTGTTTAACACAAACATATTGCTAGGGTAAATATTTGTGATTACCCGTAGCTCTTCTTCGGCTTTATAAATTGCATTTTCTGCTTGGATTTCCGCCGTTACCGCATTGTCATATTGTGCTTGCGCTTCATGCATATCGGTGATGACAGTTAACCCCACTGAAAAGCGTTGTTTCGTTTGTTCTAATTGACGCGCTATGGCTGTTTTTTCAGCTTTAGCAAACTCCAGATCATCTTTAGCGCTAAGGATGGCAAAGTAGGCCTGTGTTACGCGCACAATTAAATCTTGCTTGGCAACTTGGTAAATTAAATCACTTTGGTGTGCTGCTTTTTCAGCAGTATCTAATTGTAACCAGCTATCGTGATGATAAAGTTGCATATTTAAGTTAGCGCCATAACTTAACGAGTCATAGTCAGTTGTTACAATATTGCCGGTTGAAGTCTCTATATTTTCTCTTTCGCCATCACTAAATCTGCCGTAAGCACTTAGTTGTGGTAATAATGCCGAACGGGATTGTGAAATGTCCTCTTCCACTATTTTAAATTGCGCGTATGCCTTTTGTACTGTGGTATCGTTTTGCAAGGCTTGTTGATATACCGAAAGTAAATCATCAGCTTGTGCGCTAACGCTAGTTACTGCGCCAGTAATAGCTATAATTAATGTGCTTAATGTTTTTTTCATAGGTTAAAATTTCCTTGGGTAAGTGTATTAATAACTTACTCTTTTTATTTTCTTGTGAAAAAGGTGCTCTAATTTTATTCTTAGAGTTTATTAGCGTTACTTTAATGCAGTATCCTACATGGATTTTTAAATTAACCAAATAAAATAAGTGTTTACTAGTGTAACAAATTATTATTAAAAAGAGTCTGTTTATGCGTGATAACAAAACTAAACAAAAGATGATGCTTAAGTACAATCAAAGTGATGTATGTATTGATGCCATTAAACCTATGTACCAAGGTTTTTTTAGCTTAAACGAATATCACCTGAATCATAAATTATTTTCAGGTGAACAAAGTGCTACTTTTACTCGTGAGGTCTTTGAGCGTGGTGATGCGGTAGTGGTGATGCTTTATGATGTCGAACAAGACAACTTGTTGTTATTAGAACAGTTTAGAGCAGGAGCTATTCGAAGTAGCGCTACCCCTTGGATGCTTGAATTTGTCGCGGGCATGTTTGATGAAAATGAAACCTCAATCGATGTGGCTATTCGTGAAACAAAAGAAGAAACAAACATTGATATCATAGCGGATGACGTTACACTGATCATGAAGTATTTATCTAGCCCAGGTGGCATGAGTGAATGTATTTATTTGTATTTAGCTAACTTTGATAGCAAAACAGTGTCAACGGGTAGTGTTTTTGGTTTAGATGAAGAAAATGAAGATATTTTGTTACATATCATCTCACGTGAAGAAGCTTTACGTTTATTGGTACAAGGTAAAATCACTAACGCAGCCACCATAATTGGTTTACAGTGGTTAGCTTTAAACTACCAAAAACTTAAGTAATATTGATCAAAACAAAGTAGGTAATTGTGGGGTTTTTTCTAAAAAAGGCAGTGAAAAAGCAAGGTAAAAATAATTATCAGCCTAACTTGATTAGTTTGATGGGCTTGTGTGCCAATAATTATATGCTGTTGCTTAAACTACAAGCTGGTAATGTTGATGAAAATCAACAACGCCGTTTTTTTATTAATGATCTGTTAGCTTATACCATTGAAGTGATTGAAGTTACACGCTATACCTCCCTTATTACCATAATACAAGATAAGTTGATAACGGTTAGACCTGATGTTGTTAAAGAGTTGTACAGTGCTTTACACCCAAAAATGACTATTCGTTTATATCATGACGCGCGCATGGCAGAAGTGATTAGCAATCAGGGTATTACTCAAATAAAGCCACGATATGATTACCCAAATAGTGGCATGCATCAGCAAGATGAAAAGCAACAAATTAATCAATTTCTTAATGAATGGTTGCACCTCTGTTTACAGATGGGGCAAGTTGATGTAGCAATGCCCATAAATAGAAAATGATTATAACAAAAATGACTCAACCAGTGATTGTTGCACAGTTTAGTGACTGTCATCTTTATGCTGATATTAATCAATATCATCATGGTGCTAATGTATATAAGCACTTGCAACAAATACTCACTAATATTGCTAATGATAAGCAGATAGATGTGATTGTTTTTACTGGTGATTTAACTCAAGATCATAGCCGTGGATCCTATCTAAACTTTACTGAGTTGGTCACTCAAGCGAATTTCACGGCTCCTATTTTTTATTTGGCTGGTAATCACGATGACCCAGCATTATTGACTCAATATCTAGTAGAGCCTACTTTTAACTCGAGTCAATGTATCAACACTGAGCACTGGCAAATACAACTTATTGACAGTAAAAGTGAAACGCCAGCAGGTTATGTTAGTCAAGATAGTTTAAATAAATTATACGGTAGGATTGAGGCCGATAAATGCCAGTTACTCATGATGCACCATCACCCCGTTGATGTTGGCTATTTTATTGATCATCATGGGTTAACCAACCAAACTGAATTTTGGCAATCAATTAATAGGTTAAATCAATGTGGTCATCAGGTGAAAGCAATCGCTTGTGGGCATGTACATAATGCCATGACACTTAAAAAATCAAATCAGACAATACCAAGTGTTGACGTGTATACTTGTCCTGCTACTTCAATAGCCTTTGACCCTAATAAAGATAAGGTAAGCTCACTAGGGGTAGCACCAAGTTATCGACTTTTTTATCTTTATGAAGAGGGGACTATAAAGAGCGAAATTATTACCTTGTAAAAGGAGGTTCTTTTTGCCTTAAGACGGGTGTCGAACTTTGGCTAGAATTTGCGAAACAATTGATGGTATATGAATAGGCAAAATTGCTTTTTTTCATTTTTATTAGTGATAAACTGTTAGCTATTCATTCCACCTTGTTCACTCTGTTATGGTTAATCATATTCTTCATATTCACGGATTTAATTCATCTCCCTTATCAACAAAAGCAGAGCAAAGTCGAAAATTTTTTACTCTGCACTTTCCAGAGGTTGTATTTCATTGCCCGCAGTTGGCAACATCACCCGCGCAGGCTATAAGGCAATTAGAGCAGTTAATTGAACAGACTAGTGGTAATCATTCTTGGTTTTTAATTGGCTCCTCTTTAGGTGGCTATTTTGCACGTTATCTATCACAAAAATACCAGCTACCGGCAGTGTTAATTAATCCTGTGGTGAAACCCTATGAATTACTTGTCGATTACTTGGGAGAGCAATGTAATCCCTACACCCATATCACTTATCAAGTGACTCCCCATCATATGCAGCAATTAAAGGCACTAAAGGTAAACAAACCGATGCTTGAGGGTGAACAAAAAAATAATTACCTAGTTATGGTACAAACGGGTGATGAAGTGTTAGATTATCAGCAAGCTGTAGATGAATATCAGCATTGTACAATGATTGTGGAAAAAGGCGGCGACCATAGCTTTGTTCATTTTGATAAAAAGCTGACAACGATTGCTGAATTTTTTAATTTAAAGTAGAAAATAATAGCCTAATCCATTATAAAATAACAAAAATATAAAGATAGAAAATACCACCATGACAGAACAATATAACTCAGATTCCATTGAAGTACTTAGCGGTTTAGATCCCGTTCGTCATCGTCCAGGAATGTATACCGATACGACAAGGCCAAATCATTTAGGACAGGAGGTTATTGATAATTCTGTTGATGAAGCATTAGCAGGGCATGCGCAAAATATTTCTGTGGTGCTAGATACTGATCAGTCTCTAGAAATTATCGATGATGGTCGAGGCATGCCAACCGATATCCACCCCGAAGAAGGGGTTTCTGGCGTTGAACTGATTTTTTGTAAACTGCATGCTGGTGGCAAGTTCTCAAATAAAAACTATCAATTTTCAGGTGGTTTACACGGAGTCGGTATATCTGTCGTTAATGCCTTGTCAACACGTGTTGATGTAACCGTTAAGCGTGATAGTAAAGTTTACGAAATGGCTTTTGAACATGGGGAAAAGGTTGAAGAGCTAACCCAAACAGGTACTGTTGGTAAACGCAATACCGGCACAAAAGTGAAGTTTTGGCCGGATGCTAGTTACTTTGATTCAGCGAAGTTTTCGGTAAAACGTTTAACCCATTTATTAAAAGCTAAAGCGGTTTTATGCCCAGGTTTAGCTATTAAATTTCATGACAAAATTGAAAATAAAAAATACCAGTGGTGCTATGAAGACGGTTTAACAGACTATTTAAAAGAGTCAGTGAAAGACTATATCAGTTTGCCAGAACAACCTTTTATTGGCAGTTTTGCGGCGCAAAGTGAAGCCGCTGACTGGGCAGTGACATGGCTTCCTGAGGGAGGTGAAGGTATAGGTGAGAGTTATGTTAATTTAATCCCTACCATTGCCGGTGGTACGCACGTTAATGGCTTACGTCAAGGCTTGCTTGAATCAATGCGTGAATTTTGTGAATTTCGTAATTTAATTCCACGAGGGGTGAAATTAACCCCTGATGATGTTTGGGATAAATGCAGTTATATCTTATCAATCAAAATGCAGGATCCCCAATTTGCTGGGCAAACTAAAGAGCGATTATCTTCTCGTCAATGTGCAGCCTTTGTTACGGGCGTAGTCAAAGACGCTTTTAGTTTATGGTTAAATGAACATACTGAAATAGCCGAATCTCTTGCAGAATTTTGTATTAGCAACGCACAAAAACGTATGCGTGCCAGTAAAAAAGTTGTTCGTAAGAAGATTACCCAAGGGCCTGCATTACCGGGTAAACTAACCGACTGTGGTAGCCAAGATTTATCACGTACGGAACTGTTTCTCGTGGAAGGTGACTCTGCCGGCGGTAGTGCGAAACAAGCGCGAGATAGAGAAGTGCAAGCTATTATGCCCCTTAGAGGTAAAATACTAAACACTTGGGAAGTTGATTCAGGACAAATCCTCGCCTCACAAGAAGTACATGACATTTCAGTGGCATTAGGTATTGACCCTGATAGCGACAATTTATCAGAATTAAGGTACGGTAAAATTTGTATTCTAGCCGATGCTGACTCGGATGGTTTACATATTGCAACATTGTTATGCGCACTCTTTACCCAGCATTTTTTACCCTTAGTACAAGCTGGCCATGTATATGTGGCTATGCCACCTCTGTACCGTATTGATGTGGGTAAAGAAGTCTTTTACGCCCTAGATGAAGGTGAAAAAGATGGTGTTTTAGATAGAATTGAAGCTGAGAAAAAGCGTGGTAAGGTCAATGTACAGCGCTTTAAAGGCTTGGGTGAAATGAACCCGTTACAGCTTAGAGAAACGACCATGGACCCCAATACACGCCGTTTGGTACAACTTACTGTTGATGAGCATAGTGATACCATGGAATTGATGGATATGCTGCTATCGAAGAAGCGTTCTGGAGACCGAAAAGAATGGCTACAAAACAAAGGTGATATGGCTGTAGTCTAGTTGGCTAAAATAACTTTATACTGCTTTAGCTTCTAAAAAAACAATCACAGGTAGCATTTTTTGAACATACATTCACTCTATAAATTTTTTCTTTTCATATCAATGCTGTTCACTTTTGCCAGCATTAGTTTTGCTGAACAATCAGCAAACTTGACTGAATTCAACTCAGATATTGAAAAAATAGAAAAGCTTATTGATAGCGATGTAGGTTTAGCTCACCAGCAGTTGTTGGTATATCAAAAATATTTAGAAGGTTTTACGGTAAAACAACGTATTATCTATCATAATTTGTTGACAGAAATACATGTTTTAAAAGCTAAGTATCATTTGGCGAAAACTACAGCTAATAAAGGGTTGTCACTGACTAAGCAACTTTCTAGCCCAAGTATACTGATTACTGAAATACTCTATAATCGAGGCTTTGCTTATGAAAGTACGGGTGATTTAAAACTCGCAACGCAAGACTATGAAAGTGGATTAGAAATAGCGGAATCTTTTCACGATAAAGTATTAATTGCTACAGGGCTTATTAACTTAGGCGCTATTTATTACCAAACAGACCGTTACGAAAGTTCACTAACCGTGCTAAATGACGCCTACAATATTGCTATGCAAACCACCGACAAAGAATTAAAAGGGGCAGTCAACTCTGAGCTAGGGATCTTATATTCATATATAGGCAGCTCAGATCAAGCAAAGAACTATTATCAGCAAGCTTACGGGCATTATAAAAAAGCAGGAAAAACAATTTTATCATTGAACGCTATGGTGAATATTGGAAGTAATCATCTGGAGAATGAGAATTATGAGCAAGCAATTGTTGCTTTTAAAACTGTATTGAAAGAGTCCGATGGTGTTAGACAAAATGAAATTATGTACAATAGTTATTCTGGCTTAGTGTGGGCTAATTTAAAGAAAGAACCTGCTAATCATAAAGCAAGTTATCAATATTTATTAAGGGCGAAAGAGTATGTCAGTGGTATTGAGCGCCATGATATTGAGCTGAGTTTTGCTACGAATGAAGCCCATGTGCTTTATAAACTTAAGCGATTCAATGAAGCGTTGGTCAGTATTGCTAAAATTGAGAACATTTTAGCAAAACCACAGTCATTGATGAGTACAGAACGCTATTTACAAACACATATTGTGCATTTGAAAGCCAAGGTGTTTTTCGAGTTAGGGTATTTTCAGCAAGCTTATCAATTACAAGAAAAAAGACTGTCATTAACCAAAATTTTACTTGATAGAGAGCATACTCATAAAATAGCAGAAGTTAGATTAGCGCTAGAAGCGACACAAGCAGATATCCATAAAAAAGTATTGGAAAATAAGCGCTCATTGCAAGAGGTTGAATTAAAAGAAGTTGAAAATCAACAACAGCAACAACGCTATCACGTAATTATTGTTTCTTTGGTAGCGCTAATTTTTGCATGGATGCTTGTTAAATTAGCACAAGGGCAACGTCGACTTTATAAAGCTGTTAGTATCGATATGTTAACAGGGGTTGCTAATCATAGAAGTATGATAAAGCTGGGGACGCAGTTATTTAATCATGCAAAACTTAAAAAGATAGACTTTAGTGTGTTGTTGATTGATGTTGATAATTTAAAAAATATAAACGATGAGTTTGGTCATGAGGTTGGCGATAGAGTGCTGCAACATATTGCAAGGATGGGCATGCACGCTATGCGTAAAACCGATGTGCTTGGTCGATGTGAGGGAGAAGAGTTTATGGTTTTTGTACCTAATACTCCACTTGCGCAAGCGGTCAGTATTGCAGAGCGCTTAAGGGCATCGGTTAAACATTTTGAGTGGCAAAGTGAATTATCTATCAAGCAATCTTTTTCCATCACACTCAGTATTGGTATTGCTTGTTACTGTTCAAAAACTAGCAAGAGCACTATGGATTTACTTTCACTGATGCGTGATGCAGATAGCAGGTTATATCAGGCAAAATCACAAGGAAGAGACAGAGTGATTAGCTTATGATAAAAACAGTTTATTATGCTCTTTGCTGTTTACTCTTTTGTAGTAGTTTTAATTTATTGGCTTTTGAGCAAGCGAGTAAAGAGCCTCCTTTACAAAACGAGCACAGTAAAAGCTTTGATATAGCTCATTTTACGCTTAGAGCCGAAATACTCTCTTTGCTTGAATTATCCAATAGTTTCCCAAAAAAAGCAGAGAAAAAAGTCGCGCATTACCTGCTAAATAGTGCAAAAGTAAATAGTGCTGAGCACTATTTACTTTTGCTCGCGCAAGCAAAAATAAAGCAGCACACTAATGAGCATCCACGCGTTATTGAGTTGTTGGAAAAGGCTAAGCGTTTAAGTGAAAAAATAAATGATACACAACTGTATTTACCCATTTTTGCAGATCTTTACCAAGTGTTATCTGGTAGCTTAGTTGCCGTTAAACAGTTTGAGAAAGCGTATCAAGCAAAAAAAACATACATAGATAAGTTTAATGATTACAGTGATGAGAAACGCGATAAAACCATTGCTTTGTTGACTAAAAAATATGAATTAGCTCATAAAGTCAAAGCCAATGAATTACTAGGTAATCAAAATAAGTTGAAAACACTACGACTAAATGATGTTAAACATCAGCAAGAGAGTTTGCGGCGTAATTTTTTATTGATTTTCAGCAGCCTTTTATTTTTTGTACTTTTGCTTTGGCGGCAATTTAAAGTCAGAAAAAAACTCATGATGCTCAGCAAAGTCGATAGTTTAACGGGGGTTTTAAATCGTTCATATCTCTTTGTCAAAGGTCCTGCCTTAGTGATAAAAGCGATTAAGCAAGGTAATGATTTGAGTGTGTTATTATTCGATATTGATCATTTTAAGCAGGTTAATGATACTCATGGTTACTTTGTTGGTGATTTAGTATTAGGTGAAATCAGCAATATGGTTAATGAAACCATGCGAGATAGAGATTCTTTGGCTAGATTAGGCGGTGAGGAGTTTGTTGCACTACTGCCTAACACGGATATTGATAAAGCCAAAGCTATTGCGGTGCGTGTTGTTGAAAAAGTTGCCCAACATAGTTTTCAGCATTTAGGTATACAACAGCCAATAACCTTAAGTATTGGTGTGGCTAATATTAATGATACGAGTGCTGATTTTGATAAAATTATACAAGCAGCAGATTTAGCTATGTATCAAGCTAAAACACAAGGGCGGAATCAAATGGTAAATTATGCAACTATTGCTGAAGATCAAGAAAGGCGATCTAATTAATCGTTTGTCACTGTTGCTCTTTTTTTTTAAATGATAAGCTGTTCATCATGTTACTCTGATGACGTTAAAATAATAAAAGTAATTCGCTCATGTTAATCACTAAGCCAGTAAAATTAGGAAATCCATTTCATGTCTGATGTACTCGAATATAGTCTCGACGGGGTTGAGCAGGTGCCGTTAAGGCGCTTTACCGAAGAAGCTTACTTAAATTACTCCATGTACGTCATTATGGATCGTGCTTTGCCTCATATCGGCGATGGTTTAAAACCAGTACAAAGACGTATTGTTTATGCCATGTCAGAATTAGGATTATCAGCAGCAGCAAAGTATAAAAAATCAGCTCGTACCGTCGGTGATGTGCTTGGTAAGTTTCATCCTCACGGTGATAGTGCCTGTTATGAAGCTATGGTGTTGATGGCACAGCCATTTTCATATCGCTATCCACTCGTTGATGGTCAAGGCAATTGGGGAGCTCCAGATGATCCAAAGTCCTTTGCTGCCATGCGTTATACCGAATCTCGCTTGTCGCGCTTTAGTGAAATATTATTGTCTGAATTAGGTCAAGGCACCGCTGATTGGGTTCCTAATTTTGATGGCACTATGAAAGAGCCAAAAACGTTGCCAGCGCGTTTACCTCATATCCTTCTTAATGGCATTACCGGGATTGCTGTTGGCATGGCGACTGATATTCCCCCTCATAATGTACGTGAAGTTGCCGATGCTTGTATACACCTGATTGAGCAGCCTAAGGCTGAAGTAACCGATTTATTAGCCTTTGTTAAAGGCCCTGATTACCCGACCGATGCTGAAATAATTACGCCAAAAGCGGATATAGAAAAAATTTATCAAACGGGTCGAGGCAGCATTAAAATGCGAGCCGTTTATGAAGTAGAGCAGGGTGAAGTGGTGATCACGGCATTACCTCATCAGGCTTCGGGCGGTAAAGTATTAGAACAAATAGCTGCACAAATGACAGCAAAAAAATTACCGATGGTAGTAGACTTACGTGATGAATCAGACCATGAAAACCCTGTAAGACTTGTTATAGTGCCGCGTTCTAACCGTGTTGATATTGAACAGTTAATGCAGCATTTATTTGCCAGTACAGATTTAGAAAAAAATTATCGTGTAAATATTAATATGATTGGTTTAAATAATAGACCAGCAGTAAAGAATTTACGTGAAATTTTAACTGAATGGTTGGAGTTTCGTCGAGAAACTGTACGTCGTCGTCTGCAGTACCGTTTAGATAAAGTGCTTGCACGTTTGCATATTTTAGATGGTTTACTGGTTGCCTACCTTAATATCGACGAAGTGATAGACATTATACGTAACTATGATGAGCCTAAAGCGGAGTTAATGTCGCGTTTTGCTTTGTCAGAGATTCAAGCTAATGCCATTTTAGAAATTAAATTACGACAACTGGCTAAGCTTGAAGAAATCAAAATTAGCGCTGAGCAAGATGAGTTAAATAAAGAGCGAGAATACTTAGAAAAAACACTCAACTCAAAAGCGCGTATGAACACGTTAATGAAAAAAGAAATTTTAGCGGCCGCTAAGCAATATGGTGATGAGCGCCGCTCGAAACTTGTTGAGCGTAATGAGGCCAAAGCGTTAACTCAAAAAGATTTAGTGCCAAGCGAGCCCGTTACTGTGGTGGTTTCAGACAAAGGCTGGGCACGTTGTGCTAAGGGGCATGATATTGATGCCGCTGCGATGAATTATAAGTCGGGCGATAGCTACCTATGTAGTGCCAAAGGGCGAAGTAATCGCCCCGTTGCTTTTGTTGACTCTTCGGGGCGTGCTTTTACCACTGATGCTCATACTTTACCCTCTGCACGCAGTCAGGGGGAGCCACTAACCGGACGTTTCAATTTAGCTGCAGGCGAGACCTTTGTACATTGTGTGATGGCTGATGATAATGCTAAGTACCTTCTAGTAAGTGATGCGGGCTATGGTTTTGTCAGTTGTTTTAGTGATATGATTTCGCGTAACAAAAATGGCAAAGCAATGATTTCTTTACCAGCCTCTTCAAAAGTAATGACACCTCAACCCATTTCGTCGCTTGACAGTGATTGTTGTTTAACGATTACTACTGAGGGACGCATGTTGGTATTTCCTGTGAAAAACTTGCCTGAATTAAGTAAAGGTAAAGGAAATAAAATTATTAACATCCCTTCTGTCAGGGCTAAAGCCCGTGAAGAGTATGTTACCTTGTTAGCCATAGTACCTGAAGGTGCTGCTGTTACGTTACATGCTGGGAAACGAAAGTTAACGCTGAAAGCTTCGGATATAGAACACTACACAGGAGAGCGTGGTCGACGAGGTAATAAACTACCTCGTGGCTTACAACGTGTTGATAAGGTTGTTGTTGAGCCTATTGCTGCGGATAAAGTTAGTGATGAAGCGGATAGTAACCTAGATACAGCATTGCAGTAAATGCCTGCTTATTCACATACGAACAGCCTGAGTGAGCACAATAGATTTTATTTTCAGGCTGTATACGTTTCATATGCTATAAATAGTCATTAACACTTAATTGATCCCCGTCAAAGATAGTGTTAACAACAATTGTTTTCATTGAAAGTAAAATACTCTTTGTGTAAAATCTTAACAATAGTAATTCTCATTAACTATTCATTAACTCCTCGTGTTTAATGTTCATAATTAATGAGTGTTTATCAATTTTAGTTTTTGGATTTTAATCATGACCCTAGCGGATTTAAGCAAAAATCAAATTGTAAAAATTAGCGCTTTGCCGTGTGATGAAATATTGACAGCACAACTATTAGAGCAAGGTTTTTCATTAAGTACTGAAGTAGCTCTTGCTCACAGGGCTCCATTTAAGGGCCCGTTAGCGTTTAAACTACATAACACTAAAATCAGTATCCAACGCTCTGTTGCTGCACAAATCCAAGTAGCCAATGTATAACTGTAATTAGTTATGCTAATGAGTTCCCTTTATGAGTTGTTGTAATACCAATGCTTCGTCTACACAGAAGTCTTTTTCTTCATCTGTAAAAAATAAACATTTTGCTTTAGTTGGGTTTGCTAACTCAGGTAAAAGTACCTTGTTTAACTTACTCTCAGACAATAAACAAAAAGTAGGAAATTTTTCAGGGGTGACAGTGGCGGCTAAAAGAACGTCAATAACCCTTGATAGCCAATCTGCGACTTTATCAGATTTACCGGGTTTAAGCTCATTAACACAACGAGGAGAGCAAGGACAGGATCTAACCATAACTCAACAGTTTATTGCTCAAAATGATATTGACTGTTTGATTAATGTGATTGATGTTAATCAGTTATCACGCCAACTGTATTTAACGACTCAATTGCTTGAATTAGGTGTACCAATGATGGTGCTACTAAATAAAATTGATAAGCAAGTAGATGTGCCGGTTGATGTAGATAAGTTAAGTGAAGAGTTGGGGTGTCCAGTGTTTGCGATGAGTGCACAACGTCATGACGCATTGACCGTTTTTAAGCAACAGGTGTTGACTAAGTTACCAACATTGCCTACTTGTAAAACTTCGAAAAAAACACAATTTAACGAAAAAAATAGCAGCATTCAAGCAAAGCAAGATTATATCAGTGATGTGTTAAGTCGAACCAATATTGGCGGCCAAGGTGGCGCAGTATTTAGCGATAAGTTAGATGATGTCGTCTTGCATCCTATAGCAGGCATCCCTATTTTTTTAGGCATGATGTATTTGCTCTTCATGTTTGCGATCAATGTCGGTAGTGCCTTTATTGATTTTTTTGACATTCTCAGTGGCACTGTTTTTGTTGACTATCCTCTGCATTTATTAGCTCCTTTAGACTTACCTATATGGCTATTAACTATTATTGAAGGTATTGGCTCAGGCATACAAACAGTAGCCACCTTTATTCCGGTTATTGCTTGTCTATTTATTGGTTTAACCTTGCTTGAAACCTCTGGTTATTTAGCTCGTGCTGCTTTTGTTGTAGATAGTGTAATGCAAAAGATTGGCCTGCCAGGTAAAGCGTTTGTACCACTTATTGTTGGCTTTGGTTGTACAGTGCCTGCGGTGATGTCAGCACGGGTGCTCGATAGTGAGCGAGAGCGTATTACCACAGTAATGATGTCTCCATTTATGTCTTGTGGGGCACGCTTACCGGTTTATGCACTGTTTGCAGCGGCATTCTTCCCAGATAATGGTCAGAACTTAGTCTTTTTGCTGTACTTAATCGGTATAGCTGCAGCCATATTTACCGGATTTTTATTAAAGAAAACCGTGTTATCAGGTGCAAGCTCATTAAATATTATGGAATTGCCTAGTTATGAGATGCCTAAAGTAACAGCTATCACTAAACGGGTATGGCAGCGTACTTATAGCTTTATTACTGGGGCGGGTAAAATAATTGTCCTAGTGGTGTGTTTGCTTAACTTCTTTAACTCTATTGGTACTGATGGTAGTTTTGGTCACCAAGACAGTGAGCAATCTATTTTGAGCCACAGTGCTAAATTTGTGATGCCTATACTAGTACCTATGGGAATAAAAGAAGAGAACTGGCAGGCAGGGGTTGGCATTATTACCGGAATTTTTGCCAAAGAAGTGTTAGTTGCTACCTTTAATAGCTTATATTCCCCTCACTCTGGTGATGAAGGTGATATACCTTCGTTAAGTGTAAGTTGGTCGGAAGCCATTGATAGTATCAAAGTTAACTTATTAGGTATTGAGCCTGATGATCCTTTAGGGATAAAGGTTGGTGATCTCACTGATTTAGAAAGTGTTGCGCTAGAGCAAGAAGTAGAATTAACAACCTATCAACTGATGCAAGCAGCTTTTGTGGGTCAACTAGGTGCCTTTAGTTACTTATTGTTTATTTTACTCTATACACCTTGTGTTGCTGCGATGGGAGCAATTAAAAATGAAGTGGGCAGTCATTGGGCTAGTTTTGCTGCCATATGGAGTTTCTTGTTTGCATATTTAATGGCAACCTTATGCTTCCAACTCGGTAATTTTTTAGTTACTCCGCTATTTTCAACGATTTGCATTGCTGTTGCTATCGCTTTTTTTGTTGCGATATATATGTGGTTGAAACATCAAGGCAGTAAAGTTCTTTCTATTGCTATTTCAGTTAATTACTCTTAGTTAACGCTCTATTAAATGACTTACACTTATTTATGTTTTTGTCATTAAACGTAAAAGGCTATTTTTCTTGATGAGTAATCAGGATAGAATAGCTTTTTTGTATAAGATTAATAAAAATAAACCCTATGACCATACTCTCTATGATAGTTGCGACGGCTGATGATAATATTATTGGTAAAGATAATACTATGCCATGGTACTTACCGGCTGATTTAGCGTATTTTAAAAAAGTGACCTTGGGTAAGCCTGTTGTTATGGGTAGAAAAACTTATGAGTCGATAGGTCGCCCACTACCAGGGCGTAGAAATATTGTTATTTCTCGTGATGAACGTTACGCTGCGACAGGTATTGATACAGTCACTTCTGTTGCGCAAGCATTAGCGCTAGTTGCTGACATGCCTGAGATTATGGTTATTGGTGGTGGTGCTATTTATCAACACTGTTTGCCTGCTGCATCTCGTTTGTATGTCACTCATATTAAAGCTTCTATTGATGGCGATACTAGATTCCCTTGTTTTGATAAGGACACTTGGCAAAAAGTGAAGAGTGACCTTAGAGCCGCCGATGAAAAAAACGTTTATGATTTGGATTTTTGCGTTTACGAACGTAAGTAATACCAAGTACATTAATTAATTGAACGCTAAGCTGAGTAATTTGTTAATTAATGTCATTCATGTTATCAACCACTTATGAAATTTAATATTATTGGAATGTTTTATGCTGAGAACTAACACCTTAGCACTCATTTTACTCATTTTTAGTATAATGTCAGCGGTTTATGTTAACAACTTTGTTGAACCTATTTGGGTTGGGCAAGCATACCATTATGGCTTTTACTCATTACTGCCAGCATTGATCACCATACTATTATCTATACTCACTCGAGAACCTTTAACAGCCTTACTGTGTGGGGTTATTGTAGGTGCTTTTATGATGGGGCAATATGATCTAACCGATCAAATATTAATCCCTTCTATGGCAAAAGTAGGTACTGCTGGACTGCTTTTACTTTACCTGTGGCTCTTAGGGGGGCTGTTAGGTGTATGGTCAAAAACTGGCGCAGCGCAAGCGTTTGCAGACTTCATGATCAAACACTTTGTTAACGGACAACGTTCGGCAAAGTTAGTCACTTGGCTTTTAGGTGTGTTGTTTTTTCAAGGGGGTACTATGAGTACTGTTTTAGTGGGAACAACCGTCAGACCGATAGCTGATAAAGCCGGTATTAGCCATGAAGAAATGAGTTATATTGTTGATTCAACAGCTTCGCCTATTGCCATTGTTATCGCCTTTAATGCTTGGCCTGCTTATATTCAGGCGTTGCTTTTTGTGCCTGGCGTTGCTTTTTTAGCAACAGAAGCAGATAGGCTAGCCTTTTTCTTTGCATCAGTACCTTTTAGTTTTTACGGTATTTTTGCCGTATTCGGTACTTTGTTACTCAGTTTAAATATCACCAAGTTTTCAGGAAAACGTATACGAGATGCTCATTATAGGGCTAAAGAAACAGGACAGTTGGATGCGCCAGGAGCATCACCTTTAAGTGCAAAAGAACTTCACTCTAGCGAAGTTCCTAAAGGCTATAAACCTCATGTATTAGAATTTTTCCTTCCTTTATTCAGTTTGATTGTGGTAGCAGTAGGCACTTTTTTTTTATTCGGTTCACCTAAGATTAATTGGGCGTTTGGCATTGCGCTGTTGTTTAGTGCTTTTATTGCCTTGGCAAAGGGCATGTCATTACGAGATTTAATTGATGGTGTTGGCCTGGGTTTAAAAAGCGTTGTGCTTGCTTCTGTTATTTTAGTTTTAGCGGTTACCCTTGGTGCTATTAGTAAACAAGTCGGTGGTGGCTTGTATTTAGTTTCATTGCTTTCACAGCAATTACCCTTCTGGTTATTACCGCTAGTGCTACAGTTATTGTCAATGTTAATTGCTTTTTCAACAGGTACTAGTTGGGGAACCTTTGCTATTGCTTTTCCACTAGCAATGCCATTGGCTTGGGCTATTGGTCAAAGTGCCGGTATTGAAAATGTTGAGCTGTTTATGATGATATGTTTTGCAACAGTGTTAAATGGCAGTGTTTATGGTGATCAATGTTCTCCAATCTCAGATACCACGATATTAAGCTCGATGACCACAGGCTGTGACATGATAGATCATGTGAAATCGCAAATTGTCCCAGCAACGTATGCGGCAATATTAGCAGCAATACTGTGGACATTTACTGTTGTATTTTTTGTGTAACTTTTCACAGATATCAAAAAAGCTTGTCAGGGTTAATACCAATTGAATTTAGGTAAGCTGACAAGCTTTACATTCGACAATCAACACTACTCTTCTTGAGTGATAAAATCCAAAATTCCCATAGCCGCTTTACGGCCTTGATCGATTGCAGTAACAACAAGATCTGAACCAAGTACCATATCACCGCCCGCAAAAATATTTTGTTTGGTGGTTTGTAAAGCGAAACTACTATTATCTGTTGCCAATACTCGTCCACGAGCGTCAAGTGCTACACCTGAATCAATCATCCATTGTGGTGGACTAGGTAAGAAGCCAAAGGCAATTACCACAGCATCGGCCTCCATGATAAATTCACTATCACTGATTGGCTCGGGGTTACGTCTACCGTTAGCATCGGCTTTGCCTAATTGTGTTTTTACAAATTTAACACCAATACTTTTACCATTATTATCTATAGCAATATCGAGAGGTTGAAGATTAAACGCAAAGTTAACGCCTTCCTCTTTAGCGTTTTGCACTTCGCGAGGCGAACCCGGCATATTTGCCTCGTCACGACGATAAGCACAAGTTACTTGTGTAGCACCTTGACGAATGGAAGTACGAACGCAATCCATAGCAGTGTCACCGCCACCTAATACGACCACTTTTTTATTTTTAAAGCTGATGAAAGGTTTTATTTGTTTGGATTGTTCAGCGGTAATACCCATGACATTTTGTGTGTTACCAATAAGGAAATCTAAGGCATTGTAAACCCCCTTTGCACCTTCGTTTTCAAAACCGCCTGTCATGTCTTTATAGGTACCAAGTGCCAAAAATACAGCGTCAAATTCATTGCTAATCTCATCAAAAGAGACATCAACACCTACATTGGTATTTAAGCGAAACTCAATACCCATACCTTCAAAAATTTCACGACGCTTTTGAATAACCTCTTTTTCTAGTTTAAAAGAGGGGATACCAAAAGTTAATAAACCGCCTATTTGTGCATGCCTGTCGAAGACAACTGCATCAACACCATTACGGGTTAATACATCAGCACATGCAAGACCCGCCGGGCCAGCACCAATAACGGCAACACGTTTTCCTGTTTTACCAACATTAGATAAGTCTGGTTTCCAACCTTGGGCGAAAGCTGTGTCGGTTATGTGTTTTTCAATATTGCCTATAGTGACTGCACCAAACTCATCATTGAGTGTACAGGCAGATTCACATAATCTATCTTGTGGGCACACCCGTCCACACATTTCTGGCAAACTGTTGGTTTGATGACACAAGTCAGCTGCTTCGAAAATGCGCCCTTCTGTGACTAGTTCTAACCATTGTGGTATATAGTTGTGAACAGGACATTTCCATTCACAATAAGGGTTACCACATTCTAAACAGCGATCGGCTTGACCAGCACTTTGTTCACTACTAAGTGGTTGGTAAATTTCAACAAAGTTGATTTTACGCTCTTCAATTGACTTCTTGGCTGGATCGATTCGTTTTACATCAATAAATTGATAAACATTTTTACTCATTGCTCTCTCATTCCTTATCAATTAATTTATTGTGCTTGTATGCGTAATTCAGCACTTGAGCGACTGCGATGACCTAACAAGGTTTTTACATCGGTTGCTGTTGGCTTAATAAGCTTGAAAAAAGGTGCGAATCTATCGAAATCTTGCAATATTTCTTGTGCTCGTAAACTGCCAGTATGGTCAAAATGCTGACTAATAATGCCACGTAAATGTTCTTGGTGAATGGCTAAATCATCAACGTCTAACATTTCGATAGACTCTTTATTTAGGCGTACATCTAAGTCACCACGTTCATCAAGAACGTAAGCAAAACCACCGGTCATACCGGCACCAAAGTTAACGCCAATGTTGCCAAGAATTGTGACTATCCCACCGGTCATGTATTCACAAGCGTGATCACCCGCGCCCTCTACTACCGCTTGACAACCGGAGTTACGAACAGCAAAACGTTCGCCTGCTCGGCCACATGCATA
The DNA here is from genome assembly GCA_030754235.1 of Litorilituus sp. GTDB lineage: Bacteria > Pseudomonadota > Gammaproteobacteria > Enterobacterales > Alteromonadaceae > Colwellia. Next base: position 19,571 of record JASMAS010000109.1, on the reverse strand, counting down.
TAAGTTACCGCCTGTTGCACCATATAGGCATGTATTACCCATAATCATGGTTTTATGACTCTGATAATCAACACCTTTTGGTGGTTTAACAGTGATCATACCGCCAGTCATGCCTTTACCAACATAGTCATTGGCATCACCGGTTAGTATTAGATTTAAGCCGCCTGCATTAAATACCCCAAAACTTTGGCCTGCAGTACCTGATAGGTGCATAGTTATAGGGGAAGCCGCCATCCCTTGATCACCATGCTGCTTAGCTATTTCACCAGATAAGGTTGCCCCGACAGAACGATCCGTATTTTGAATCGTAAATCTAAACTCGCCGCCGCTACTGTGAGCTACCGCGTTTTTAGCTGATGTTAGCATTTGCTGATTTAGTTGACCTGAATCAAAGGGGATGTTTTCTTCTGTTTGATGTAAGGCGGTATTATCTGCGGCTACTACTGGGGCAATAATGGCAGATAAGTCTAATTTTTGTTGCTTAGCACTAATACCATCAAGTTGCGTTAATAAATCTACTCGACCAATAATATCTGTCAAGCTTTCAATACCTAAACTGGCAAGAATTTCACGAACATCTTGAGCAATAAACTTAAAATAATTCATGACTTGATCGGGTAAGCCTTTGAAAAACTCATCGCGTAACACTTGATCTTGAGTTGCAACACCCGTAGCACAGTTATTTAAGTGACAAATACGTAAGAATTTACAACCTAATGCCACCATGGGAACCGTGCCAAAACCAAAACTTTCAGCACCTAAAATAGCGGCTTTAACAATATCTAAACCAGTTTTTAATCCGCCATCGACTTGCAGGCGTACTTTATGACGTAAGCCATTAGTGACGAGAGCTTGGTGAGCTTCGGCCAATCCTAGCTCCCATGGACATCCCGCATATTTTACCGATGTTAGGGGACTTGCAGCAGTGCCACCGTCGTAACCTGAAATGGTAATAAAGTCAGCATACGCTTTTGCAACACCTGCAGCGATAGTACCTACACCCGGACCAGATACCAGTTTCACCGAAATAACCGCTTTTGGGTTCACTTGTTTCAAATCAAAAATAAGTTGAGCTAAATCTTCAATCGAGTAAATGTCGTGATGAGGTGGTGGCGAAATTAACGTGACGCCTGGCACGGAATATCTTAACTTGGCGATTAGTGGTGATACTTTATCACCTGGAAGTTGACCACCTTCACCCGGTTTTGCGCCTTGGGCAACTTTAATTTGTAATACATCAGCATTGACTAAATAATGTGGCGTAACACCAAAACGACCTGAAGCGATCTGTTTGATACGTGAGTTTTTTACGGTGCCAAAACGACGTTCATCTTCACCCCCTTCACCTGAATTTGAAAAGCCACCTAATCTGTTCATGGCAATCGCTAACGCTTCATGCGCTTCAGGGCTTAGGGCACCAATAGACATTGCAGCAGAATCAAAACGTTTGAACATGTCATTATCGCTTTCAACATTGGCAATATCTATTGGAACACAATCGTCTCTGAGTTTTAGCAAGTCACGAAGCATAGCTGTAGGACGGTTATTTACTTGATCTGCAAACTGTCTATAATCTTCATAATTACCATTTTGTACAGCACGTTGAATATGGTTAACTACGTCTGGATTAAAGGCGTGATATTCTTCACCGTGGACATATTTTAGTAAACCACCGTGACGCATTTTTTGATGTGGTAAAAAGGCTTTGCGTGCAAGGTTGATATTGTCTTGTTCAATATCGTTAAAGTCAGCTCCTTGAATACGACTTGGTAAATCGCTAAAGCACAACCTCATGATTTCATCATTTAAACCAATAACTTCGAACAGACCAGCACAACGATAACTGGCAATGGTAGAAATACCCATTTTTGACAGTATTTTTAATAAGCCTTTATTAATACCTTCTCGGTAGTTAACAATAGCATCGCGAGCACTAAGCTTTATTTGCCCTTGCTCGACTAATTGCTCAATGGTTTCAAAGGCAAGATAAGGGTAAATAGCAGTAGCCCCTAACCCCAGTAACACAGCGTATTGATGTGAGTCCCTAACTGATGCCGTTTCAACAATAATGTTAGAGTCACAACGTAGCTGTTCGTCGACCAAACGTTTTTGGACGGCACCGACAGCCATGGCCGCAGGAATCACTAATAACCCCGGATGAATCTGCCTATCAGAAAGCACTAAAATAACTGTGCTGTTATTACGTACTAAGTCTTCAGCTTCATCACATACACGTTTGATAGCTGCCTCTAGGCCTTCTTCACTGTCATAGCTTAATGTTAGGGTGTCAGAGTGGTAATGCTCAGGATCTAATTCTCGTAATTGTTTTAGGCCGGTATACATTAATACCGGGGTTGAAAATAGCATACGGTCGGCATGGCCTGAGGTTTCATTGAATACGTTATGCTCACGACCTATGCAAGTGCCTAATGACATCACATAACGTTCACGTAATGGGTCAATTGGTGGATTAGTGACTTGTGCGAATTGCTGACGGAAATAATCATACAGGGTACGTGGTTGACTAGATAATACTGCCATTGGTGTATCGTCACCCATAGAGCCAGTAGCTTCTTGTCCATTTTCAGCCAATGTTTTAATGACTTGCTGAATCTCTTCATAGCTGTAATTAAACAATTTATGATATTGGTTCATTTCTGCATCAGAAAAAGCTCGAACACCAATTTGATTTGCCTCCAACTCATCAAAGGGAACTAAACGACGAATATTTTTGTTTAACCATTCACGGTATGGATGGCGCTCTTTTAAGTCATTATCAATGTCATTTGAGCTAAATAGCTTGCCAGTATAGGTATCAAGGGCAAGCATTTCACCTGGACCTACGCGTCCTTTTTCAACGACTTCATCCTCACCGTAATCCCAAATCCCCACTTCCGAGGCCAAAGTAATGAATCCATTTCGGGTAATAACATAACGGGCTGGACGTAATCCATTTCTATCAAGGTTACAGGCAACATGGCGACCATTAGTCATAACGACACCGGCAGGCCCATCCCAAGGCTCCATGTGCATAGAATTGAATTCATAAAAAGCCCGAAGTTCATCGTCCATTAACGGACTATTTTGCCAAGCAGGGGGCATCAGTAAGCGCATGGCACGATATAAGTCCATACCGCCTGCTAAAAACAGCTCAAGCATATTATCTAGTGATGATGAATCTGAACCTGTTTGACCAACAAATGGTGCGGCATCTTGAAGATCAGGTAGTAGTGGTGACTTAAATCGATAACTACGGGCACGAGACCATTGGCGGTTACCATTAATGGTATTGATTTCACCATTATGGGCTAGGTAGCGAAATGGTTGCGCCAAATACCATTGTGGTGAGGTATTAGTTGAAAATCGCTGATGGAAAACACAAATAGCACTTTGCATTCGAATATCAGCCAAATCTAAATAGAAGTTTGGTAAGTCTATTGGCATCATTAGGCCTTTATAGATGGTAACCAAACAAGACAAACTGGCCACATAAAAAACATCATCTGTGATGCGTTTTTCAGCACGGCGTCTTGCCATATATAATCGACGCTCTAGGTCGCGGTTGCGCCAACCTGGCGGAGCGTCCACAAACACTTGTTCAATGGTAGGCATATTATTTAATGCCGCATCACCTAAAACATCTGTGTCGATAGGTACTTTTCGCCAGCCAACCAATGTTAAACTCTCATTGGTTAACTCTTCTTCCATTATTTTCTTTGAAAGGGCGGCCGCAACAGGATCAGGGTTTAAAAATACCATGCCCACAGCATATTTTTTTCCTAACTTCCAACCGTTATCTTCGGCTACAGCGCGAAAAAAACTGTCTGGTTTTTGCAATAATAAGCCGCAACCGTCACCTGTTTTACCGTCAGCAGCAATACCACCACGATGTTGCATGCGATCAAGGGCTGAGATAGCCGTCTTAATTAATTTGTGACTAGTCTCACCTTGTTGATGGGCAATTAAGCCAAAGCCACAATTTTCGCGTTGAACGCTGTGATCATAAAGTTGCATTTTTGTCTCCTAATTAAATCTTCCACTTGGTTATCAGAACAAAAAAGAATAAAGGTATAAAGAAAGTGCATAAATATTCTATTTAGACCCAAGAGGGATTGCTAACATTACTAATTTGCAAAGGAAAGGTCAATAAAAATAGAGCATTTGCTCGTAATTTATTTACATTTTTTTTTGTTGTTTTTTTTGTTGATAATTAGTTTTACATGATTAAAACCTGATTTTGTTAGTTTTTTTTGTTTTTTATGTTTTTTTGTTAAAACTGAAACAATATGTTGTGTAACTTTGTTACATTTACGATGGCTTTATAAAAAAAATGAATGTTGTGTATTTATTCGTTTTATGATGAAAAAGTGGTAGGCAGTTTATTATGTTGAAAATAGAGAAGGTAGTGCTGTGATTAATTGACACAAAAATTGATTGTGTCAATTTATTCATTGGCATGGAAACTAAGTTAAGAAAGTCCATAGCAAAATGAATATCATTAAGCTCAAGACCTTCAATGGGCAAATCTCGTACACCGTTGCGCCACTATATGAAATTATCGCATCAAAAGCATTTTCAAGTTGTTCAGCACAGATATTTTGGTCTACTTCTGTCTTAGTGACAAAACATGTCCTTCTTCGGTTATAATATTCAGGCGGCGTCGAAATAATTCTTTTTAACTTCATATTGTAAATGTTATGACACGCTTCACTTTTTTGGAGTTGCAAGAAAAAATCATACCTGCACTGCCATCACTTTTGACACCAAAAACAGTACCTCAACAGACCCTATATTATTGTGAATATATATCGGTTGCTGGGTTTTTATTGTTAGTTGGTGTAATTCAGTTAAATAATTTCTTATTCCTATAAAAATAGTGGTGGTATTTTACTTTGAGATTTTTCTGCGTTTAGGGAGGAAGTAAGGTATATGATAGATATTAAGTTACCATGTTTTTAAGAAAGCGTTATTCCCATTAAAAAAGCCTCTACAGCAATGTAGAGGCTTTTTTGGTATAACTGAAGATTATTTTAGCGCCAACAGTCTCTCTGGCATATTTTCTTTATGGCTGATAACCACCACTAATACCTTTGGTGGTTATACTGACTGCATCATGAGCATGCAAAGATTCAAGGTGATTTATTTTTAACCAAAAGTCATCAAACTCTTGCGCTAGGTTCATACTGTATTGTAGACGGCGAGCTGCATCTTCGCAAAACATAAGGTTTTGACCATTAAGGCGAGCAAACTCTTGTTCGTCCTCACGTTTTACCGCTGCTTGTACTGGTGTTTGCAAAGCATTTTCAATGAGATCAACTAAATCTGTGATCGGAAAATTACTGACATTGTTATTTAATTTTACTTTAACTTCAGCAACAGAGCGCTGTGAATGTGGTGTCGCTACAATCCCTTCAGTGGTGCCAAGCCATTCGTGCACCGTCTCTACATTTAAATCACCTTGAGAAAATTGTTGCTGAAATGCTTGTTGAATAAGTTGACGTGCTAATGCTGCAGAACAAGGACAAGTTGATGAATAACGCACATCAATAGCCATTTCTATAGATAATTTACCTTGGTTAAAGTGCCCTGTTAAGGTAATAGGGTAAGCCTTCCAACCTTCTTTGCCACTTACTAAAGATTTTCTACGTAGGTGATACTCAAAACTAAAAATCACTTTAGCTTGATCGCTTAAATCTGCGTGGCTACTAATAAAGCCATCAAGTAGTGACACCAAGCTTTGATAGTTTAGTACATTACTGGTTGATAATTCGTCTAGCAGTAAATAGAGGCGCGACATATGAATGCCTTTAGCTTTTGCTTCTTTTAAGTTAACAAATGCATCTACATGAGCTGAAACCATACGCTCACTTTCGCCTTTTGAGGCAACCATGACAGGCATTTCAATATTACTCATACCAACCCAGTCAAGTGTCCCCTCTGTTTGGGCTGTTGTATGATTGGCGATATCAGGCATTGATGTGGACATTAGCACTCCGCTTTAAGCTATAGACTTATCAAGGGTTGTGCGATGATAGCTAAGTAATCACACAACAAGTAAATTCAAGGGCGCATATTTTATCTTATTTTTTAATATTAATCATTACTGTTATGAAAAATTGTTATAGGGGGTGTAGTGAATATGATGAATTTAGCAATATAATTTATCTTTTTGCCGGAGTATTTTTTATATGAATATTGAAAAGTTCTTATAAATAAAAGGATTAGTAGTACATGTATATATCAATATTCAATATAGTAAGTATTTTACAGAGCAATAGATGAGGTGATAAAAGCAAACAAAAGTGACCCTGGAAATCTGTATAAATACTCTTGGTAGTATGGGGAATTGTTGATAGACTGTCCACAATTTACAATATTAATAGGACGACTTTGTGAATATTCCTAATGAATTACCAGTACTAGATAGCAAGCTTCTTAATGGCTATTTAGAGACATTAGGCAGGGATATTGTTGAACAAATGTTTGCATTATATTGTCAACAATCAGCCGTTTATTTAAACGATATAGAATCTGCTTTACTCGATGACAGTTCTGAAAAATGGCAAGAATATTGTCATAAAATGAAGGGGGCTGTAGGTAGTGTCGGCTTAAAAGTTTTACATGGTCACTTAGTTAGTATGGAAAAGTCAACAGAGGACAAAAATAAAAAAGCCCAGCTTTTATCTGAGCTTATTAGGCATAATCAGCAGGGCATAGATGACTTTAAAGGGTGGTTGAAAAATCTTTAGTGATAACTCTTAATCTATTTTCCCTACAAAACGGTAACCTTCACCATGAATAGTGTTGATGAGCTCGGGTGTATTAACATCTGATTCAAAGTGTTTACGTAGCCTTCTAACCGTCACATCTACCGTTCTATCGTTACTGCGTAAATCACGACCGGTCATTTCTTTAATTAACTCTTGTCTAGAAACTATTCTACCAGTATTTTTGATTAACAGGCATAAAGCTCTATATTCACCGCGGGGTATACTAATCACTTTACCGCTAGGACTGGTCATTTCTCTGGAGTTACTGTTTAAAGTCCATTGATTAAAAGAGAGCATTGCGTGATCTGTTTTATCTTCTGTTCGCGATTGAGTTATACGGTTGAGAATATTTCGAGCTCTAATGGTGAGTTCTCTGGAATTAAATGGCTTGGTCAGGTAATCATCAGCACCGATTTCCAACCCTAGGATTTTATCAATATCACTATCACGACCGGTAAGAAATATTAAGCCTAAATCTTTATTGTTTGTTAACTCTCTGCCAAGTAATAAACCATTTTTACCCGGTAAATTGATATCCATGATCACTAAGTTAATGGTTTGCTGGCTGAGCATTAACGCCATACTTTCACCATCTACAGCTTCAAATACGTGATAACCTTCAGCTTCAAATAAATTACGCAAACTAAAGCGAGTTACGTCTTCATCTTCAACAATAAGAATTTGATAATTTTCCATACTCTACGCGCTACCTGTTGTATTATGAAGTGAGTAATTAACATATAATTAACTATTTTAACTAAGTATAAAGTAAATAACAACGATGGAAATTGCTAATACGATGCTGTTATTGTCCTGAAATGGCTTTTACTGGCACGGTGATCTCAAATTTCGTACCATGCCCTATCGTTGATTCAAAATCAATATGGCCATTAAGTGCTTGATTAACTAAGTTATAAACCAAATGCAAACCTAAACCGCTACCTCCGCTTCCACGTTTTGTTGTGGTGAAAGGCTCAAATATTTTGGCTTTAATATTTTCATTTATGCCAATGCCATCATCTTTATAAGTGATGAGCAGTTGTTCGCTTAAATACATTATTGAAATATTAATATTCCCGCCAACTCTATGCTCAAAACCATGGAGGATAGAATTTAGAATCAGGTTAATAAGAATTTGATTAATAGGCCCAGGTTTACTCTCGACGATAAGCTTTTCATTACATTCTAGCGTAACCTTGACTTGTTCTTCATTAATTTTAGCTTTGAGTGTTAAGATAACTTCATCAAGTAAGTTTTTGACATTAAATTGCTGCTGCTCGACATTTGACTGATCTACCGCTACTTTTTTAAAGCTAGTGATGAGTTTTGCCGCCCGCTCAAGGTTGCGATAAATAATACCTAAGTTTTCTTGACCATGAATTAAAAACTTTCTCAATTGACTTGATTTTAATGTTTTGTTCTCAAAGGCCTCTTTTATCTCATTTAAGTTATCAGTCATAATAGATGATGCCGTGACCCCCAAACCTATTGGCGTGTTAACTTCATGGGCGATCCCTGCAACCATATCGCCTAATGAAGCCATTTTTTCATTTTCAACCAACTGACCTTGAAATTGATGTAGTTTTTCTAGTGTTGAAAGGAGTTCTTGATTAGACTCTTTTAAAGCATCAGTTCTCGCGTTTACTTTGTCTGTTAAACGGTCATTTTTTGATAAAGCTTGCTGATAAATTGTTTCTTGAATTGCCATGCTTTGCTCTGATCTATTAAGCAATATATTAATATTTCGCGTTAATATATCTAGTTCAATAATAGAACACTCAGCTAATCTGCGACTGAAATCTTTGCTTTGTGATATTTGTAAAATTGAACCAGTTATCTTAGCGATGGGCTGTTTGAATCGTTTGTGAATACTTAATGCTAAAAAGGTAAAAGCAATAATAACCAACAAGAATAAAAGCAATGCGTTGTAAATCGTTTTGTCGATATAGTTAGAAAATTCTTGCAGGCTAGATTGAATATATAAATAACCATATAGCTTTTCCTCCTTCTCTATTTTAATGATTATCTCTAAATAGTTTTTATGATATCTAAATGTTGATAATTGCGCTATATGATCTATTTTGTTCGGAATAGTGGGATAATATTTACTTTTATTGACACCAGTATAAAAGTGTATCGGCTGGTTATCTTTGTATGCGTAAATGTGAATATAATTAATGAACGGAGTGTTAATTAATTGTTTAATTTGCTCTTTTAATATTTTAGGGCCATTTGGTTTGAATTGCTCTAAGTAAGGAACACTAACCTTGGCTAACGTCTTAGCCCAAATCATAGTATTTTGTTCTAGCTGTGACTTTTCTCGCTTGAACGTCAACTGTAAATTAGCAAATAGGACAAGAAAAAACACCACAGAGGTGGCACTTAAAATACTAATGAGTAGTAATCGACGGCTAGAAGTGATCTTGTTTTTTGAATTCATATTATTACAATCGTAGAAAAAAATAAATATTTCAAGTTAGTGAGAATAATTAAAGGAGATAATTACTGTTGATGGCTAAAGTAAATATTAAACCCTTGAGCTTGAGTTAAAGTAGTTGTTATGCCAATGTATTGCTCCATTATAGGTAGGTATTGTAAAAAGCTATTGGCAACGACAGTGATATCTGCATTTTTTTGCATATGTTTTTTAATGCCTCGTAAAAAGCCCTCTGTTGCTTGATAATGTGTTTTAGTACCTTGATGAAATGGAGGGTTAGAGAGAATATGTTTAAATTCCTCACTAACTTGCGACAAACCATTTGAAGCAAAAACAGCCCCCGCTAAACCGTTTAACCTCAGTGTTTCTTTGGCAGAAGTTAATGCTAAGGCACTAACATCAATTAATGTAAGCTGAGTATAGGGGAATTTCTTGCCGACAAAACAACTTATAACACCTGAGCCACAGCCAAAATCTAACACTTTATCTTGCATTGTTGCTGGCAGGTTTTTTAATAATAAGGCTGTGCCTACATCTAGCTTTTTTTGGCTGAATACACCGGGTAAAGAGGCAATGGTAAGAGGGATGTTATCGATATTGAGAGTATATTTTTTAAACCAATCATCAAGGTTGAAAACGGTTGTAAGTGATTCCTCTTTAATCACACCTGCAAATAATAAACAATGGCGGGCAGCATCAATTTTCTGACAGTTTTTAAGAAAGTGTTGACTTAACTTAGGGCTTGATTGCACCCCTCCTTTTTTCTCGCCTACTAATATTATCTTGGCTTCGCTATGTAAATAGGGAGCTATGGTTGCCAACGTAAAAGCCAGTTCGTCTTTACTCTTGGGAAAATGGATGATCACTAAGTCATGCTTTAGTTTGCTTGTATACACACTGGTGAAGATAGCTAATACTTTGCTATGGAGGTTTTTTTTGATGGCAAGGTGTTCAATATAATTGGTGTTGTAACAACTTACAGTAGCGCTAGGGTTGTCAACTATATAAGAGTCAATAAAGCCGTCTGCGCCTAAGTTTATAAATAGCGGGGTCTGGGCAGATAATAGCTCACTATTACGCAATAAAACTTGGCTTACGTTTGACAAAGGCATAAAGGGGTAACTTTGAATATGATAGAAGATTCTATTCTACGTTACTCAAGGTTTACTCGACAATTAGTATTTTTGAACATTGACAAAAAAACCTTAAAAATGCTTAAATAGCTTCGTCCCTAATTCTAGCTTGGTGATTTTTATATCACAAAGCTCTAAAGGGGTCAGAAGAGGAGCGTTAACCAGGTAGTTATTATTGTGATGTTTTCAACGTGATGTATCACACAGAGATCAAACTCTGTTAATAATGATGAGGGGGATTAACGCCGAGATAAGTACTTTTTTGATGAAGTGCTTATCGGTTGTTTATCTTTGTCTATTGAATAAAACAAAGGTTTGAGGGCTGAATCCCGACAACTGTCACTGTTATTAATTTTTCTAATAAATTAATAATTGAGTGGAGAGCTTCTGGCCTTTGCAAAAGCCAGCAAACATCGAGGTGTTTTTTTGGCTCTGAGTAAATGCCTATAAGTTCTCCGAACAGATCTGTTCAATACAGAATACAATAAGTTCGAGAGCGATGAATATAAAATCACCTTCTAATAACACCTCAAGTAACACTGAGGTAAATAACATAGCCTTTTATCCGCTGTGGACCGCATTAGTTACTCCGTTTCTTGAGAATAACCAAATAGATTTTGCAAGTCTTAAAAAAATAGCTACTGCACAATCAGATTCAGGTAATGGGTTATTATTACTTGGTAGCACAGGAGAGGGCTTGGCGCTAAACAGCGAAGAGCAACTCAGTATTGTAGAGTTTGTTAGTCAGTTAGCGCTTAATACCCCAATAATGGTCGCGGTAGGTGGGTTTAACTTACCAGAACAAATTCGTTGGATTGAACGTTGTAACAAACTCAATATCGACAGCTACTTACTTGGTACGCCTATTTATGCAAAGCCTGGTGTGATAGGACAAACACGATGGTTTAAATCTCTGTTAGATAAGGCAAAATTCCCTTGTATGCTTTATAATGTGCCATCACGAAGCGGTGTGGAAATTCCTATTACGACAGTACGGAATTTACAGGACCACCCTAACTTATGGGCCATCAAAGAAGCCAGTGGTGATCTTAATACCTTTCTAAATTACAGAAAACACTGCCCAAACATTGAGTTATACAGTGGCGAAGATGCCATGTTGCCCTATTTAGTACCTGCAGGCGCTAAAGGGTTAGTATCCGTGTGTGCTAATGTTTGGCCTAAAGCGACCAAAGCCTACGTAGAGCTATGTCTAGCTGGACATACAAAGGATATTTTCCCCTTATGGAATAACGCTGTTGATGCACTCTTTTGTGTTGCTAATCCTATTCCCGTAAAAGTTTTAATGCAGCAACAAGGTTATATTCATAACGCTATATTGCGAGCACCTTTAACCCACCTTGAATTAACCGATTGCACAGAGCTATTGGCATTTGATGAACAAATTACTCAATGGTTAGTAACAACTAGCCAAACTACTCTTATAAATATTGTTGAAAATAGGAATATAGCATGAACTGGCAAGTGGTTTTAGCACAGTTAGAAAGTGGTGCACTACGTGCAGCAAATCAAGATGAACATGGTAATTGGCAAGCTAATGTTGAAGTAAAACAAGGCATTTTATCTGCTTTTAAAGCAGGAAAAAATATCAGCTTTACGGATAACTATCAGGGGTTTGTTGATAAAGACAACTTACCTGCTCGACAATTCACACCAGAAGAGGGCGTACGTTTAGTTCCTGGAGGTTCATCAGTACGGGCAGGTGCTTATGTTGCTGAGGGCGTTATTATCATGCCTCCAGCTTACATCAATGTTGGTGCGTATGTTGACAGCGGTACTATGGTTGATAGCCATGCACTGATTGGTTCATGTGCACAAGTAGGTAGAAATGTTCATGTTTCAGCCGCAGTGCAACTTGGTGGCGTTCTAGAGCCTGTTGGTGCTAGCCCTGTTATTGTTGAAGATGGTGCTTTTCTTGGAGCAGGTGTTGTGGTTGTTGAAGGTATTGTTATTAAAAAGGGCGCGGTATTAGCGCCAGGCGTATCGTTATCAAAATCGGTCCCGGTTTATGACTGTGTTAATCAACAAATGCGTGAAAGAGGCGCTGAAATTCCAGAGCATGCCGTGGTTGTTCCGGGTACTCGCCCGGTTAAAGGGGAATGGGCGCAAGCCCAAGGATTGAATATGGCCTGTGCACTGATTGTTAAATACCGTGATGAACAAAGTGATGCCGCCTTAGAATTAGAGTCTGTGCTGAGATAACGATGAAAACCACAAAACCTACTTGGTTTAATAACCGTATAGAAAAGTCTTTGCTTGCCCATAAATCTAGCGATGATGAACAAGGCTACTTTGTCTATCAACTTGATGCACTTAAAGATCACTTAACGACATTACAACAGCAAGATGTCATTAAACTTTGGTTTGCCGTGAAAGCAAACCCTTTATCAAAAATTATTCAAACGCTTGATAGCGAGGGGTTTAATTTTGATGTAGCTAGCTCTGGTGAGCTTACTCAAGTGTTAGGACAAGGAATTAGTCCTGACAGGGTGCTAAATACCGGCCCGGCTAAATCAAAAAAACAGCTACGCTCTTTTGTTGAACAAGGGGTGAATATCTTTGTTATTGAGAGTTTAAACCAACTAGATTGGTTAAACCAAGTGGTGATTGAGTTAGAAAATACAGTCAAACCTAAGGTGTTGTTACGTGTGCAGCTGCAATGGCCAGAAGGAGAGAAGAATCCTTTAGGTGGAAACAGTTTAACGCCTTTTGGTTTATCGGTCCAAGAATGGCAAGGTTTGTGCCTTAGCGACTACCTAAGGTTAGATATTTGTGGTTTACATATTTTTCAATGGGGCAATATGCTCAGTAATGAAAAAATGTATTCTCTCTGGGGACAAATGGTTCAGCCATTAATTAGCCTTGCAGCAAATATTGGTATGGAGCTCAAGATTTTAGATTTAGGTGGAGGCTTAGGTATTGATTATTTGGGTCATGGTGCTTGCTTATCATGGCAACAAATTGTTACTGATTTAGCTGATATTAAAGCGTTAACAGGGGTTGATGAATTATGGCTTGAACTGGGAAGATTTGCGGTTGCAGAATGTGGTTATTATGTTGTGCCCGTGGTTGATAGAAAAATAAATTATCACCAAGAGCAGTTAGTATTAGCTGCGGGGATTAATCATATTATTCGTCCAGCGATCACTGATCAACCTTTTCCAGTAACCTTGTTACGTAATTCAAAAGCAGCGGAACAATATTTTGATATTCATGGACCATTATGTACCAGTATGGATAAATTAGGGCATTTATCCTTACCTGAGGATGTGAAAGTGGGTGACAAGTTAGTGTTTGGTTATTGTGGTGCTTACGGTTTTACCGAAAGTATGCCATTTTTTCTCTGCCATCAATTGGCGGCTGAATATGTTTTTCAACATAATGAGTTACTTGAAGTAAGAGCAGCGCAACCTGCTAGCCATTACTTAGCTTAAGCTATTGCACATTACTGAAAAGATGAGAAAGATTATGAATACCTTTGATAAGCAGGTTATGCATGTTGGTGAAATGGCCAGTGGCGCGAAACTAACCGTACCTATTTACACCTACAAGTGCCAACAAGATGTGTCAACAAATAACGTCCCAAGTGTCTATATTCAAGCCAATATGCATGGTGCAGAAGTACAAGGTAATGCAGTTATATTTCAATTGCTTGAACTATTAAAATATTGTGATATTCAAGCGAATATTACCCTAGTACCTTATGCTAATCCAGTTGCTTGTAATCACAAAAATGGTGAATACACGCTAGGTCGGTTTGATCCAATAACGGGTGTTAATTGGAACCGCATGTACCACTTTGATGAAAGTGCCATAACCCCTTTTGCTCAACTCAATATTGAGAGCCATGAAGATGAGATTAAGCAAAGATTTCAACACTTATTATTAAGTCAAATCGAAGATAAGTTAGATCATAATATTTGGGGGTTAACGACAGGTCAGCGCATTGCTTATCAATTACAACGCATGGCACATCAAGCAGATTTGGTGCTGGATCTTCATACCGGCCCTATTTCGAGTAAACACTTATACTGTCCTGAGTATGCGCAAGCCAGTGCAAGTTTATTTGACATTGCTCATACTATTTTAATCCCAAATGAGTTTGACGGAGCAATGGATGAAGCCACATTTTGTCCTTGGTGGCATTTACAGCAAGTGTATCAAAAGTTAGGAAGACACTTTGTCATGGGCGAAGGAATTTTTGCTAAAGAGAGCTTTACGGTTGAGCTTGGTTCACAAGAGCAGATTGACTTGGCAGTAGCCCACCAAGATGCGTTAGGTATTTTAAGTTATTTACAACATAAAGGTGTCATTTTAAAACAAGTTCAAGGCTTTCGTCCTAAAAATATTACTCGTTATGCTTGTTACTTAAAAGATTATAAAGCACTTTATGCGCCCATGGGCGGTATGGTAGATTATTTAGCAGAGTTTGGTAAACCATTACCAGCAGGAGAGCCTTTAGCCCGTATTTTGCGAATGGATAACTATGGTGATGGTGATCCACTTCACCACGTTAGCCTTGATAGGCAAGTATTGCCTATTCTTCATTTTGCTTCAGCTAGTGTTAATCAAGGCACGGAGCTTTATAAAGTTTTTAGTGATTACTTTGAACTGTAGCGATACTGCTTGGTGTTAAGTAAATGTGATATTATTAACTCTGTTTTAAGCAACGTTAGTAGCTTAGCAGTATGCTTCTTTATTGAGTTGCAGGGGGTGTTATTTCCTGAACTCGGATAATAAAAGGAAAACCAGAAACCCTCTGTTAGTATAAGGGGTAGGTAAGCTAGTGCTCAATTTTATGCGTAACATAGGGGGTGTATAAGTTTTTTGGCTCATTTCACCCTAGGTAAACCTAGCCCTATTATATTATTAATTTATCTGTTACATTATCACACCTATTTATTCTGTTATATTATCACATTATATTTCTGTTTTCGTTTACTTATGTTTAGTGCTTCTTTTAGTCATCAACCAATATTACGGCTCACTCTTCTTGTGCTGTTTTTTTGGATATTTTCATTAATATCTCATTACACTCATGCTGAAGTAGCAATACAGGTTGAATCTGATATTCAATGTCATTTCTGCCAAAATGTGCTAGCGCGACTAGATGTCGCTTTGTTGCAGACACCTATTAGTCAACGAGCACAGTTTCTTCTTGTTGATAAATTTCAATGCTCGCCGCTTTTGATCAAACCTCAACTGAGCCCGCAGTTGAGGGCCCCACCCAAGATAAAGCACTGTCAAACACACATTTTTAAAATTTAATATAAGGGTTATGTAATGCAATTTAATAAAGCGATGATCGCTATAGCGGTTTCTTCTTCTTTCTTTTCTAGTGCTATGGCACAAAATATTAGTGGTCAAGTACTGAATGCTCAAGGGGTACCAGTTGTTAATGCCAAGGTGCATTTAGATAAAGAGCAAGGGCATGTATTTACCGACAGTACGGGTCGATTTAAGTTTGTTGAGGTAAATAAAGGTATTACGGAATTACACGTAAGTGCGGCAAATTTCAATCATTACAATGAAAAAATTACTATTACCGAAAAGGATCTCAACGGCCTTGAAATAGTATTAGCCTCTACGGTGATGGAGATTATTGATATACATGCTACGCCATTACATTCTTCTGCTATAGAATCGGCATTGCCCATCAACGTAATCGCTAATGATGAGCTTCGCATGAAGCAGTCTTCAACACTTGGCGAAACACTAAAAAATGAAGTGGGTGTTCATTCTAGCTATTATGGGCCGGTATCCAGTACTCCTATTATTCGAGGGATGGATGGTCCGCGAGTTTTAATTACTCAAAATGGTTTAGATGTTGGTGATGCTTCTCGTGTCGGTGCTGATCATGTCGTTTCTAGTGAAACAAGTACTTCCACGCAAATAGAAGTGCTACGAGGCCCTGCAACGTTATTTTATGGCAGTGGCGCAATCGGGGGGGTGGTCAACGTTGTTGATAATCGCGTACCAACTAACAGTGACACAAGTGTTGAATACCAAGCACAACACAATAGTGTTGCTGATGAAAATGAAGCGTCTTTTTCATTAAATACCGGTAATGAAGAATTTGCTTTACATTTAGATGGTTTTTGGCGTGAAGCCAATGATTATGATATCCCCGGTTATGCATCATTAGACGAAGATCACGAAGATCACGATGAAGATCATGAAGATCATGACGAGCATGAAGGCGAAAAAGGCACGTTAGCCAACAGTGCTTCCAAATCGTCAGGTTTCACTATTGGTACTAGTTACTTATTAGACAATGGTTTTATTGGTTTTTCTTATGGTCGATTAGAGCGTGAGTATGGTATTCCCGGCCATAGTCATCATGGTGAAGACGCTCATGATGAACACGAAGATGAATTAGAGGATCACGATGAAGAAGAGCATCATGAAGAAAATGTTTATGCTGATTTAAAGCAAGACAGATTTCAAATGTTAAGCGATGTTTATTTTGATGATCAATTATTAAATCGATTAGCCACTAAATTTTCTTATACTGATTATCAACATTATGAAATTGAAAATGATGAAATTGGGACAACGTTTAAAAATCAAAGCATAGAGGCACGTGCCGATATCTATCATCAAGAGATGAATGGTTGGAATGGAGCTTGGACTTTACATTTTAAAGACAGCGATTTTGAGGCGCTCGGAGAAGAAGCTTTCACACCCGCTTCATCAACAACCTCACTCGCCTTTGCTTGGTTAGAAGAAAAGCACTTAAGTGAGCAGGTGTTATTACAATTAGGTGCACGTGTTGAGCATATTGAAATGAAGCCCATGGCTATGGCCGAAGAGGATCATGACGATGAACATCACGAAGAAGATGAGCACCATGAAGAAGAGCATCATGAGCTTGAAACACAAGATTTTACACCTATTAGTGCATCACTTGGTGTAGTGTGGGATTATCAAAAGGGTTATAATTTAGGGTTTTCTGCAGCATTTTCTCAGCGTGCTCCCTCGGCAGCAGAGCTTTTCTCAAATGGCGCTCATATTGGTACAAATACCTTTGAAGTTGGTGCTTTGTATGACGTAGAACTGCATGATGATCATTTAGATATTGAAGTAGGTGATCAAGAGCTTGAACTTGAAACTTCTTACAACCTAGACCTGACTTGGCGTAAATTTGAAGGTGACTTTGGCTTTATTGTCAGTGCTTTTTATAATCATGTTGACGATTACTATTACCAGAAAAATACTGGATTTTTCATGGATGATGGTCATGAAGAGCATGAAGAGCATGACGAGCATGACGAGCATGACGAGCATGACGAGCATGATGAAGAAGGTTTACCGGTATTTGTTTACCGTCAAAATAACGTTGATCTTTACGGTGTAGAAGCCGAATTTGTTTATCAAGTTAATTCATCGTTAAAAACAACGGTCTTTGGTGACTATATTCGTACCAAGTTATCTGATGGAGGCAAATTGCCGCGTATTCCACCCATGCGAATTGGTACTCAGTTTAATTTCCAAGCAGATAGTTATAGTGCTGAGTTGTCAGTAAGTCATTACTTCAAACAAGATGATATAGCTGCGTATGAAACTGAAACTGATAGTTATACAATAGTTGATGCACATGTAAACTATTACTTGACAGGGCTGGGGGATGATACGGTGATATTTATTAAGGGTAGTAACCTGACGGATGCAGATGCACGTGTGCATTCATCATTTTTGAAAAATAAGGCGCCATTACCAGGACGCAATTTAACGCTCGGTATTCGAGGAAGTTTTTAGTTTAATCGCTATTAAAGAGTCGCTTAAGTGCAACAATCCTTATTGATAGAAAAATACCTTCTTGACTTGCAGCGTGTAAGTCAAGAACTTCAGGCTCCTGTGCTTGATCTTGCCTGTGGTCGGGGAAGAAATGGCTTATATTTATTACAACATGATATACCAGTCACCTTTGCCGATATCAATAATGAGGCACTTGAGCACGTTAAACTCAACATTGGGTCTGTTAATGCCAATAAACAGGATATTGCTCAATATTGGCAAACCGATTTTGAGCAAGAACCAATATTAACCTGCAATAACTCACATCCATTACATGGCAAATTGTTTTCCGCAATTATCGTTTTTCGTTATTTACACCGCCCGTTATTTGATCATATTAAAGCCTCAGTCAAGCCAAGAGGCATGATTATCTACCAAACATTTACTGAGCAGCAGGCTCAATTAGGACGGCCTAAAAACCCTAATTTTTTACTTAAATCAGGTGAACTCTTGGAGATATTCACTGACTGGGAAATTGTGCATAGCTTCGAAGGTGTTGTCAGTTGCGCTAATAATGAAAGTAAACAAGCTATAGCACAAATTGTCGCTATTAAACCATAGAGTAATATTGAACCAAAAAAGCAAAGACAGCTTAGTGTAACGCTAGCAGCTTAGACGTGAAGAAAATGACTAACTTGTAAAGCAATAAACATAATGCTCGTAGCTTTGCAAAACGTTTTGTAAATTTTATGGTTACAACCGAACAGGGCATCACCATTAGGAGCTATCTTTTCTATGCGAGGTAAAGTCAAATAGTGAAAGTATAAAACAATAACGGTAACTTGTTGTTTAATATGGCTTTATTTTTCTTCGTGTTTTTTAGGTTGTTATCATTAAAATAAATGTTTGATATAGATCAAATAAAGCTATGCTTTTACTCAATAAATGACTAAAATTCGCCCGTTTTTTTTAGTTAGTTTAGGAAGTAGTTTGAATGTCTCATAACGAAGATTTTAAAGATAGCACAGGTGTAGCGCAGATTTTATTAATTATAGGGGCTATAGTTGCCTTACCTTTGCTGCCAATGTTAATGGGCTGGTTTACTCTGTTAAGCTAAATATAGCCAAACAATCTGAAGATTCGTTTTTCAGGATGCTTGAGAAATACATGTTCAAGGCGCCTCTTTTTATTTAGGGTTATTCCCTAAAAAAATGAGGTGCATCTTCAAGTAGCTTGGGTATAGATACTTAGCTTAGGCTCTAATACTGGTCAGTTAAGAGCTAATATAATTTTAGGGAGTAAGTTCTTGGCCTATGTTTTACTTCCCTTCGATTAGTTCTTTCTCCTCTAGGGGCAAGTAACAAGCTCGGGGTTAACTCGTAAAAATGTTTAAGTTGCCCCGGAATTGCACCAGGTGAAGAAAATGGTAAGCCTACTAATAACCTTATAATATGGGCTAGGGAACCGTTAAAGCTT
>JASMAS010000108.1 GCA_030754235.1 Litorilituus sp. | reverse complement strand
ACTGTGCATCATGTTGACCATGATCATACTAATAACCCAAACGATGGCAGTAATTGGGAATTATTGTGTATTTACTGTCATGATAATGAGCATGCCAAATATACCGAGCATGCTAATTATCAAACAGAGGTGAAAGCAGGGGACACTAACCAAGACACGGCAACTTACAATCCTTTTGCCGATTTAAAATCGATGATGAAAAAGTGAGTTTATTGCAGGGGTTAACGCTTAGGGCTAATTAAAAAAACTCTTTGTCTGCCTTTATTAAATACTGTTGATAACCCTTAATGCCAAAATAGCGCAATGATTTTTTTTGCTTTATTTTTTTGGCAATTAACAATTGGCCACAGTATATTTTTACCACCTGTTTATCACCATTAGTATCCGTTTCATAACTGTATTCGTTGTTAAGTCTGAGGTTATCAAACTCAGTTTTCATGATGAGTTTCATTGCCGGTCGTTATAAATGTTTAATCTCTTTTTGTACTTGATACCCCTCGTCAGTGACTATTTTTTCAAGTATCTGAATGCGTTCGGTTAACTCACCTATTTTTTGTGTTAATTCACTTTTTTGTTCAGCGCTTACTTCATTTTGCGCTAACGCTTTCGTTTTAAATTCTAAATGTTTTTTATACATTTCGTATAAAATACCGAACACAATAGAGACAATGACGATAACCATCACAGAAGAACTCATAAAAAACTCCTTTATTTTTATATGTAAGACAACCTCATTGTAGAGTGAAATCTTGCTTAGACCAACTCGTTTTTTTTTGCTGTGCGTTGGTAGTACCAAGTAATCAGAAATAACCCGATAATAAAGGGAATACTAGAAAGTACAACCCAGTTCCAGCCTTGATTAAATAAAACCCAGCCAGCCATAAGTGAAGCAAATGCTTGAAAGCCAAATAATATAAAATCATTAACCGCTTGTACTTTATGACGTTCACAAGCATGGTAACTTTGTGGTAATAACGAAGTACCTGTTAAAAATAAAAAATTCCAACCTACACCTAACAATAACAACGCCCACCAATAGTGAATAACATGCTGGCCTGACAAAGCTATTAAGGCAACAACAGAGTACACCAGTGTGCCAACCGTTAATAGCCCTTTTAAGCCAATGCGTTTAATCATAAAAGGGGTGAGTAAAGAAGGTAAATACATCGCAGCAATATGGGTTTGTATCACCCATTTGGTTTCAATCAGGCTGTGTCCTTGCATATGATGCATACTTAATGGTGTTGCGGTCATTAAATAACTCATTAGTGCAAAGCCTATTGTGGCACTACAAATGGCAATAATAAAAACAGGTTGCTGGATAATAATAGCTAAAGAGCGAGGTTCTCCAGCGTTAACTGATTCTACACTTTCAGGGTTGCTAAAAAATATCATCATAATAGCAGCAATAAAAATAAGGCCAGTTAACAGTAAAAATGAACCCGCATAGCCATAAGGAGACTCAAGCCAATCTTTGGCAACTACTGCTATTTCAGGGCCTAAAAAGGCGGCAAAAACACCGCTAAGCATCAGAATGGAAAGTGTTTTCGGAATGTTCTCGGCGTTTGTTGTACTTTCAATAGCAGCAAATCTGAGTTGTTGTGTAAATGCTCCACCAATTCCAATTAAAAAACTGGCAAAAGCAAAAAGTTCAAAAGAAGCGATTAACGTCGATGCACAGGCAATTAATGCTGCGCCGATTAAACAAGAAAACCCTGTAAATACTGCAAACTTTCGCCCTTGGTTTTTAGCTATCATAGCAGCAGGGATAACGCCTGTTGCTACCCCTAAAATCATTAAGCTAATAGGTAAAGTTGCTAAAGACTCATTAGCCGTTAACTGGCTAGAGAGTATCCCGCCAATAAAAACAATAATAGGTGCAGAGCACATTACTAATGGCTGAGCCATAAATAATAACGTAATGTTTTTAGGTAAATTAAATTGGCGAGCTAAAATAAAAGCACTGATCACTATTAAGGCCAGTGTTAGCAATATCATCGTCGGCATCGTTTAACCAGACTCCATGGCTAAAATAGCTTTAACATTTATTGCATCAGGGTAGGAAATTAACGCAACTTGCTGTTTGCTTCTCGCCAAAACAGCCATACGATCAGATAATTCATTACCTTCAATATTGGCGTGTCCTTTAACATGAGAAATAATAAGTTGATTTTTTAATGACTGATATAAGGCAAAACACTCTTTGATTAGTGCTAGGTTTTTTATTTCCTCTCCCTTACCACGTGTCCAACCCTTTGCTTGCCATCCTTTTGCCCATTTGGTAATACAGTCTATAGAATATTTAGAATCAGAAAGGATTTCTACTTGTGATGATTGTTGCAGTTGCTTTTTTGCTAGCTTCAATGCCATTAACATGCCATTAAGCTCAGCAGTATTGTTGGTGCCATTTGCGTTATATAAACCGTAATACAATGCAGTCACTTTTCCTTGTTGGTATAAGGCTAAGCCTGTGCCTGATTTTCCGGGATTGGGTGAGCAAGCACCGTCACAATATATTTGTACATCAGCTGTTAGTTTGCTAGTGATTCTATGCTCTTTATCGAAAGCTATTGTTGTAGCCAATTTTTTGCTGCCGTCAGCCTTTTTAGTTAAAGAGCGTTTCATTAACGCCTTAGTATACGTTGATGAAAAGGCCGTTTTAGCTTCTGCTTCAGAAAGAAACCCCATAAATTGAGCATCAGCTCGTCCTTGGGTATGCTTTTGTACTTCTGACCAAGTTGAAAAAATACCGGTTTTAGTACCTTTCCAAACCACATAGAATTTTTTACTCATGAAATGCTAACGTTTTTTTTGATAATAATTGCCATTATCATCAATAACTTTCTTTTTAGCTAGGAAAAATAGCCATAACCTTTAATTTGTTATGGCTATTTATATAAGAGCCTAATGGTGACTAGAAAAAGCCGAGAGGATTAACATCATAGCTAACTAATAAATTTTTAGTTTGCTGATAATGCTCTAATGCCATTTTGTGGGTTTCACGGCCAACGCCTGATTTTTTATAACCACCAAAAGCCGCATGAGCAGGGTACATATGATAGCAATTTGTCCATACTCGACCTGCTTGAATTTTACGTCCCATTCTAAAGGCAAGATTGGTGTCACGGGTCCAAACACCTGCCCCTAAACCAAATTCTGAATCATTGGCAATTGCCAATGCTTCGGCCTCGTCTTTAAAGGTGGTTACTGAAATCACAGGGCCAAAAATTTCTTCTTGGAATACTCTCATTTCATTAGTGCCTTTTAATAGCGTAGGTTGAATGTAGAAGCCATTACTCATGTCATTTGATACTTGTTCAACATCACCGCCCATTAATACTTGTGCGCCTTCCTCTTTACCGATATCAATATAAGAAAGAATTTTTTCATATTGCTGCTGTGATGCCTGTGCTCCTACCATGGTCTCGGTATCTAATGGGTTACCACGCTTGATGGCTTTAGTGCGCTTTATTACCATATCAATAAATTTGGGGTAAGCCTCTTCTTGTATGAGTAACCTTGATGGACAGGTACAAACTTCCCCTTGATTAAAATAGGCAAGTACCGCACCTTCAATACATTTACTTAAATATTCATCTTCTTGATTTATCACATCGTTAAAGAAAATGTTTGGTGATTTTCCACCAAGCTCTACAGTTGAGGGAATAATATTGTCTGCGGCACACTTTAGAATATGTGCACCTACTGGGGTAGAGCCTGTAAAAGCTATTTTAGCAATACGCTTACTGGTGGCTAAGGCTTCACCTGCTTCTTTACCAAACCCGTTGACAATATTCAATACACCCGCAGGTAACAAACCTTCAATTAACTCCATAAGTACTAAAATGGATGCCGGTGTTTGCTCAGCTGGTTTGAGTACTATGCAGTTACCAGCAGCTAATGCTGGTGCAAGCTTCCAAGCAGCCATCAATAATGGAAAATTCCAAGGGATTATTTGTCCGACAACACCAAGTGGTTCATGAAAGTGATAAGAAACAGTTTTCTCATCTATTTCACCAATAGATCCTTCTTGAGCGCGCAAACAACCGGCAAAATAACGAAAGTGATCCACTGCTAAAGGAATATCGGCAGCTAAGGTTTCTCGCACTGCTTTACCATTATCCCATGTTTCAGCTACGGCTAGCATTTCAATATTTTGTTCTATGGTATCGGCTATTTTGAGTAATATATTTGAGCGTTCAGTGACTGACGTTGTTCCCCAAGCGTCTTTTGCTTGATGAGCGGCATCAATAGCAAGTTCAATATCTGCTGAGTCTGAGCGGGGGATCTGGCAAAAAACTTGACCATTTACTGGGCTAATATTATCAAAGTAGTGCCCATTTGCTGGTTCAAGCCATTGACCACCAATGTAGTTTTGATAACGTTCTTTAAAATTTATAATTGCATTTTTTTTACCTGGAGCTGCATATATCATAATAATTCCTTCTGAAAAGTACAGGTTTAAGTTGTTTTATTATTAGAGTCGCTTTACCTTAGTCATAAAGGTTTAACTAAACTGTGCTGACAATTCAAAAAAGTTATCTGTCAGTTCAGCTTTTTCTCTCATATTAAAAAATAACGATAATGGTTATGATTTCACAGCACATAACAGAAAAAAGAGCTTCGCCTCAGATACTTGTTGAAAATAAAATCACCTTTGCTGGTCCTGATTCTGAATTAAGTATTTATGATACCTATGAACAGGCTGAGCGTGTTCAGCTTAAATCAGATCAGTTACTTTTTTGCGCTATGGTTAGTGGAAAAAAAGTAATGCATAGTAATTTTGATCAATTTAATAGTGAATTTTTACCCCATGAGTCATTTATTATGGCACCAAAGAGTGTTGTTGAAATAGATTTTCCAACCGCACAGTTAGCGAAGCCAACCACTTGTCTGGCTATTGAGATTTCAACGGAACGAATTAATCAGGTAGCACAAAGTCTCAATGAAAAATTACCTTTAAATTCTGCGTTTGGTCACTGGCATTATGAAAATAAGTTAGTTCATACCCATCATAATAGTCATACTCAAGATTTACTTAATCGTATTGTGCAAATTTACGGAGAAAATCACCAAGACAGAAGTGCTATGATTGCTTTAGCTGTCTCGGAGTTAACCATTCGATTGTTGCGTCATCAAACGCGAGATTTTATGTTGTCATATTGCCATCAACAACCCGACAGTAATGGTTTAACAGCGGTTGTTGATTATATTATGCAACATTTAGGTGAAAATATGTGTACAGACCAGCT
Source organism: Litorilituus sp. (assembly GCA_030754235.1). GTDB lineage: Bacteria > Pseudomonadota > Gammaproteobacteria > Enterobacterales > Alteromonadaceae > Colwellia. The sequence goes on along the minus strand of JASMAS010000108.1, from coordinate 9,820 downwards.
CGCCCGAATTGCTTGTATGAGTAGAACAAAATTCTTTTTTGAATTTAAAGTTCATTTTGGTTGTAGTCCTATCGCTTTCCAGCAGCAATTAAGACTAAAAAAAGCGGCCAACTTAATTAAGCAAGGAAAGCAAATTACACAAACCTGCTTTGAATTAGGATTTAGTAATGCTAGTCATTTTAGTCGCTGTTTTAAACAGTGTTATGGTTTAACGCCTAGAGCCTATAAAGTTAGACATGCTGTGAATTAATCTTTATATTGTTATCTGAACTTCGCAGTGACAACGACGATTTTTCTGTTGTCGTGACTCAAGGTAACCCCCTCTAGATATTTTGTTTTTGCGCCTGTCCATACCTGTACGGCGATCTTCGCCATGGTATGATTCTTTATTGAGTTTATCTAATAGGTTAACTTGATTAATAGAAGGGTCATCGTCTTGAATATCCCCTTTTCTTTTATGAATATATTTACTATGTCGTTTCTTATCTTTTACAGCTTGGCTAACTTGAGCTATATGGTGCGCATAATTAAGTGCTTTAATATAATTCACAAAATCCTCCGTTAATGTTTCAATTAGTTAGCTTTGTATAAATAATCATCGGCCAATGCTAATCAAAGTTTAATTTTAATACTAAAAATAGTTAAGAGGTATTGTATTAATGTCTTTTGCCACTTGTTAAAGCTTGTTAAGATCTAGCGATATATTTTCAATCATTTAGGATTTTTATGGCAATTAACTGGTTTCCTGGCCATATGCATAAAGCGCAAAAAGAGATTAAAGAAATTTTACCGCAAATAGACGTAGTTATTGAGGTGTGTGATGCACGACTGCCTTTTAGTAGTGAAAACCCCATGATCACGGAGATTAGGGGAGACAAGCCGCTCATTAAAATTCTTAATAAATGTGATTTAGCCGATGCGGATAAAACAACCGTATGGTTGGACTATTTAGAATCTCAACATAATGTTAAAGCCATTGCGTTAACCACTGAAAATACTGGCGCGGCTAAAATTATTCCTAGTTTGATTAGAAAGTTAGCAGCGCATAAAGACCAAGCAGGTAAGCAGATTAACGCAGTGATTATGGGTATACCTAATGTTGGAAAATCAACATTAATTAATACTCTTGTTGGGAAAACAAAAGCGAAGGTAGGCAACGAGCCTGCGGTAACAAAAGGTCAACAAAGAATAAGGTTAGAAGAAGGGTTATATCTTTTTGACACTCCGGGTATGCTGTGGCCAAAAATTGCCAATGAAAATAGTGGTTACCGTTTAGCCGTTTCAGGGGCTGTAAAAGATACAGCTTTTGATCATGATGATATTGCTTATTTTGCGGCAGAATATTTACTTAGCGCCTATCCTAAACGTTTGTTTGATCGTTATAAGTTAGATGAACTTCCTATTCATGAAGAAGAGTTAATTGAAGCCATTGGTAGGAAACGTAGTTGTGTACGTAGCGGAGGCCATGTTGACATGCACAAGGCTTCAGTGATTCTAATTAATGAAATAAGAGATAAAACCCTTGGTCAATTAACATTTGAAATGCCAGAGAATATTGAAAAAGAAAATCTCTATTTTGCTGATCAAGAAGCTAAAAAAATAGCTGCCAGAGAAGCTAAAAAATTAGCCCGTGGTCGTGGCAGAAAAAACAAGAGGAAATAACTATGTCAGATCAATTTAGATTACACCCTCAATTAGCTAATGACTGTTTTGAATTGGCAGAGTTACCGCTTTGTAAATTACTGCTTTGTAATGACAGTGCATACCCTTGGTTTATTCTTGTCCCTCGTGTTGCTGATATTAGAGATATTTATCAATTAGATTGGCAACAACAACAACAGTTACTTAATGAGTCAAGCTTGCTTAGTGAACTCTTGATGCAAAGTTTTTCAGGCGATAAAATGAATGTTGCATCACTAGGTAATGTTGTTGAACAACTGCATGTGCATCATGTTGTTCGTTTTAAAAATGATGACTGTTGGCCTAAGCCTATTTGGGGTCAACAGCCATTAAGCCCGTATACTGATGATGAGTTGGAGTGTCTTAAGGAAAAAATATTACCTCAACTATCTAGGGTTTGTTGATCTTTCAAGATTTTTTTGCAGCAGTTTGTTGGGTATTTATACAAGACAGCGCTTTTGTCATGTGGTTATTCAGGACAATATACTCCTGCATTGTCTAATAAGCTACATATCCATGTAACGTCACATAAAAAGGCGATAACGCCGTAAAAATGTACAACAAACGCTGTCCAAAGGATTCGGCTAAAAGCGTTTTACGCTTTGTTGAGTCGTATTTGCTTAGAGTGACTAACCTACACACTACTCGCATCAATTAAAGCGCTTTTATCTCGAACAAAATTTAACCGTGAAAGATCAACAGAGCCTAATATGACCACTTAACATATTAAGCTGCTGTTGACGGCTGATGTTTATTGATAATGTTGACTTTAGATAAAGCCTGACTTAAATCAGCAATAAGGTCATCAACATTTTCCAAACCAACAGATATTCTTATTAATGAGTCTGTAATGCCAGCACGCTCCCTTTCTTCTGCAGTATATGGTGAATGAGTCATAGATGCCGGGTGTTGAATTAATGACTCGGCATCACCTAAGCTGACAGCAATTGAAAACAGTGTCATGGTGTCAATGAAATTGGTACCACCTTTAAGATCGGTATTTAACTCAAAGGCAATAACACCGCCTGCTGCTTTCATTTGTGAGCCAATATATTTATTACCTGGGTGAGAGGCCAAGCCAGGATAATAGACTTGTTTTACCGCTTGGTGTTCCTCTAAAAATTCTGCAATGGTTTGTGCGTTGCTGCAGTGGCGTTCAACTCTGATCGGCAGTGTTTTAATACCACGTAATATTAGCCATGCATCATGTGGACTCATGGTTGCACCAATATCTTTTAGTGTGGTCATTTTTATTTCATTGATCATCTCATTGCTACCACAAACAATTCCTGCCACTACATCACCATGGCCATTTAAATACTTAGTAGCACTGTGCAGCACAATATCAGCACCAAATTTTGCCGGTTGTTGCAATACGGGCGTGAGAAAAGTGTTATCAACAACCGTGATTAATTGATGTTTTTTAGCTATAGCGCAAATCCCTTCTAGATCAAGAACGACTAGATTAGGGTTGATTGGTGATTCTAAAAAAACAAGTTTAGTATTTTCTTGCACAGCAGCAGTGATATTGTTTGGCACTGTCATATCAACAAAAGTCACCTCAATACCAAATTTTTTCATCATATGACTCATTAAAGCAAAAGAACAGCCATAAACTGCTTTTGATGAAATCATATGATCACCAGCTTGTAAATTAGTGAGTAAAGCTGCTGAAACTGCTGCCATGCCAGTAGCAGTAGCGGCAGCATCCTCCATACCTTCCATTGCAGCAACACGTCTTTCTAATTGTCTTGTCGTTGGGTTACCTAAACGAGTGTAGATATAACCTTCGCTATCGCCAGCGAAGCGTTCAGCACCTTGTTGGGCATTATCAAAAATAAAGGTCGAAGTTTGATAAAGTGGTGTTGCTAATGAGCCAAATTGTTCATCATTGATCCTGCCTGAATGAATTGCTTGAGTTTCGATGGCATTTTTTTGAGTTGAGTTATTATTGTTGTTCATTAAATCCCCGAGCAATGATTAGTTGCTTAGTTAATATTAAATAAGAAAGTTTTTTAATGTTGCAAATTACAATCCAATGTTATCATGTTCTTTTAAATCAATGACTTAGGTGTTCTTGCTTGTCGGTAATATTAATGATTGTAATTTATTTATTACAAAGAGGGGCGTGTTGAGCTCAAAAATAAGCTTTTAATTAAGCTTTAGCCATTTAAAAATGGCAGATCAGTAAAGTTTGTAATAATATTGTTACTAGTAATTTTTTTGTTACATGGTTGTGTAGGTGAAGTGATATGCGAGTAGAAATTAAATCAAGTGATAGAATAGGTATAAGTCAGGAAATTTTAACTGTATTTGCTCAGCAAGCATGGAATTTAAAAGCGGTAGAAGTCAGTGCTTGTTTAACATTTGCACACTTAGAGCACCCCAATTTACAACTCAATGAAATAAGCGCTTGTTTAAAGAGCATTGAGGGTATTATTAGTATCAATGAAATTAACCTACTGCCTATAGAGCAAAGAGAAAATCATTTACAAACCTTACTTGATAGAATCCCTGACCCTATTATTGATATTGACCATCAAGGGGCTATCTTAGCGGTCAATTCAGCAACTAAGAAACTGTTAACTAAAGCTAATGATTTTGGTGAGGGGAAGATAATAGGTCAGTCAATTGAGGATTATATTGACCAAAAAATAGCGAGCTTGTTAACAGATAAAGCCATTACACTGTCAATATCATTTAATCACAAAGTGTACTTAGCTGATATTAGTCCTGTGATGAGCAGGTATCAGCAACTAACCGGTGCTATGATCATTTTACGATCAATGAAATCGGTGGGTAGACAACTTGCTTTAATGCAAAGTTATCAAGAGCATTGTTTTGATAATATTGTTGGTCAATCGGCTAAAATATTATTGATTAAAGAGCAAAGTGAACGTTTTGCTAAGCTTGATTTACCCGTGTTAATTAGCGGTGAAACGGGTACAGGCAAAGAATTAATTGCGAGAGCATTACACCATAAAAGCCCACGCGCTAAAGCCCCCTTTTTGGCGATAAATTGTGCTTCTTTACCTGAACATTTACTTGAAAGTGAACTATTTGGTTATAGTGCTGGCGCCTTTACCGGTGCTAGTAAATCAGGGAAGCCAGGCTTAATTGAGTTAGCAGAAGGTGGCAGCCTCTTTCTCGATGAAATAGCTGAAATGTCTATTTATTTGCAAGCTAAGCTTTTACGTTTCTTGCAAGACTTTTCATACAGACGTGTTGGAGGGACGAAAGAGCTCTATGCCAATGTGAGAATTGTCAGTGCTAGCCATCAAGATTTACCAAAGCTTATTGCCGCTAATAATTTTAGAGAAGACTTATTTTATCGACTCAATGTATTAAATTTAGATCTACCGCCACTTCGTGCAAGAGCTGATGATATTGCTTTGCTAGCAAAACACTTTATACATAATGCGAGTAAACAAGTGCAACAAAGTAACCAAGAGCAAGATAGAACGCCAACACTCAGTGGACCAGCATTAACCTTATTAAAAGACTACCATTGGCCAGGTAATATAAGGCAGTTAGAAAATATACTGTTTTCAGTGGTGGCATTAAATACTACTGGCTGTATTGAAGTAGGAGAGGTTGCACAGGCGTTAGCTAAATTTTCTCAATCAATCCATGATGTGCTTGTTGACAAAAAACAGTCATCCTATAAAAATTGGGCAAGCGCTCAAGCTGATTTTGAAAAGGAGCTACTAACCCAGCTTTATCCGTCGTTTCCGACAACACGGAAATTGGCAGCGAGATTAGATGTATCTCACAATAAAATTGCCATGAAATTAAGACAATATGATATTAAGGGTTAAGTTATTATTCTCTTATATCGCTTTTTATGTGGAATAACCACATGATAAAAGCTATTTTTTGTATGAATAGCCAACAACTTAATGAAAAAACAATCTCGAAAGTTCAATGGCCCCTACTAGGTTGAGTTTGTGTTTTGAAAGATATTTACTATTTATATTAGACCCTAGGTAATAGTATGAGAATGCAATGTTTACTTGCATCAGGATTTTTATTGAGGGGAGCCTACTCCCATAAAGATTGTTTAAGTGCGCTAAAAAGGATCTTATGGCAATGATACAAGAAAAGTAGCGCCAATAAAAAAGACTCTGGTATCTAAGATATCAGAGTCTTTTGGTTTAACGTCTATTAACTAGTGCTGATTAAAAACCACATTGCTTACCTTGGTTTTTATCTTTAAGCCAAGTATGCAGTGGTGCAAAGTAATCTAAAATAGCAGTTGCATCCATTTGCTCATTACCTGTTAATACTTTGTATGCTTGTTGCCATGGCTGGCTAGAGCCCATTTCTAACATAGTGTTGAGTGCTGTACCGGCATCTTTGTTGTTATAAATTGAACAGCGGTGAATTGGGTCAGTATTTCCTGAAATTTCACATAGTGCGCGATGAAATTCAAATTGTTGGATATGCGCTAAAAAGTAACGGCTATAAGGCACGCCACCAGGTACGTGATATTTAGCACCGGGGTCAAAGGCATCAGCTTTACGTGTTATTGGTGCAGTAACACCTTGATATTTTTCACGTAACTCCCACCAAGCAGTGTTGTAGTTTTCAGGCGTGATTTCACCGGAGTAAACTTTCCAACGCCATTGATCAACAAGTAAGCCAAATGGAATAAAGGCGACTTTATCTAGTGCCATCTTCATTAATAAGCCAATATCTTTAGACTCATCAGGAATTGTATCTATTAAGCCAATTTCTTTTAAATATTTTGGTGTTACAGAAAGAGCAATAGTATCGCCTATAGCTTCATGGAAACCATCATTAGCACTATTTTGGAAATACACGGGTTGGTCTTTATAAGCACGTTGATAGAAGTTATGTCCTAACTCGTGATGAATAACAGAAAATTCTTCCCCTGTTTTTTGAATACACATTTTGATGCGCAAATCATCTTTGGCATCTAAATCCCATGCAGAAGCATGACAAATTACGTCTCTATCTTGTGGCTTTGTAAATAGTGAACGGCTCCAAAATGTGTCTGGTAGAGCATCAAATCCAAGTGAGGTAAAAAAATTTTCAGCACCTTTTACCATTTTAATTTCATCATAGTTATGAGCTGATAATTGTTTAGTGATGTCATAACCTGGGTCAGCATTTTCAGGTGCTACAACATCATAAATATTACCCCAAGACTGAGCCCACATGTTACCTAATAAGTGAGCGGGAATAGGTTGATCTTGTGGCACTTTATCTTCGCCATATTCTTTACCTAACTCACTACGAACATAACAATGTAAATCATCATATAGTGGCTTAACTTGACCCCAAAGGCGGTCTAGCTCTTCAGCAAAATCATCTGCTGGCATATCATAGTTAGAGCGCCACATAGTGCCTAAGTCTTTATAACCAAGGCCGTTAGCTCCTTCATTAGCAAGCTCTGCTTGTCGAGTATAAAGAGACTTCATTGGCGGGCTAATTTGACGCCAACCTTGCCACATATCTAATAGCTCATTATAGTCACGAGAGGTAGCCATCGTTGAAGTCATATCACCTAGGCTTAACTTCTTGCCTTCTTTCGTGGTGTAACTACCTTTACCGTATAGACTACCTAATTCGGCGCCAATTTTAGCTAGCTCAGCCGATTTTGTAGAATCTTGTGGTGCTGGTAATACTAAAGATTGTTTTAAAATATTCAACTGGCGTCGTTGAACTGGAGTCACGTCAATGTCATCAAATTGCGCGGCTTTCATCGCAAAGCGAACACCTGCCTCAGTTGATTTTTGATCTGCTTCGGCGGCAAGTGAAGCGGTATCTTCTGTAATAAAATTAGCATAAATCCACGCAGCTCGAGCACCAGACTTTCCTAATTCGACCATTTCTTTTGCGACGTTATCTAAAAACAGTTGTGCATCTTCGCTAGTAAGTGTCTTAGAGGTGACTTGCTGCTTTGTAGTGTTTTCAGCGGTGTTGGTATTTTGTTCTTGGTTACATGCTGTTAAAGAGCTTGTTAGGATAAGCGTGATAGCAGAAAATTTAAAAGTATTTGTTATATTTTTCATATGAAGTTGAATAAGCAATTGAAAAGAGGAAATTAGTATATTGAATCTGTGTGTTATTGCAATGAGAGTGGTATAAGTGCTGATTAGGCGAAAAAAGGCTCATGTATAGAAAGCGTAACAGTTTGTCGTGAATTCTGAGTGTAGCTATATAAATAACTATACAAAAAAAGACTCAGGGCAGATTGACAGATCAGGCCGCTGAGTCAGGGAGATTTTTGAGTATATACTCTGTACTATTATGAGCTTGCTTTTATTAAATAGTTCAAAAAACCTGCATAAATAATTTATTATTTTTTTCCTACAGGAATACGCTTGACCAAATGAGCATAAATACGCTATTTTAAACGCCTGTTTGAATTTGATTTGGTTCTTTGGTAATAAACAAATATGAGTACAAAAAATAAAATTTTAGATGCCGCAGAAGTACTGTTTGCAGATAAAGGTTTTAATGGAACTTCTCTTAGAGAGATAACCAGCTTGGGAGAGGTTAACTTAGCGGCGGTTAATTATCATTTTGGCTCAAAGAAAGAACTGATTAAGGCCGTGATGTCCCGCTATATGAATGAGTTATCTCCTCGTTTAGAGTCCGCACTGGCTGCACTTTGTCAAGATGATGTACAGCCTACGTTAAACGATGTGTTTTCAGCTTTTATTGGCCCCTTACTTCATTTAAATGAGTTTAAAGAGAATGGCACAAGTACTTTTCTACAGCTCTTAGGTAGGGGGTATACCGATAGCCAAGGTTTTTTACGTTGGTTTTTAACCACTCAATACCCTGATGTGTTTGCGCATTTTACCCAAGCTGTCCATAAAGCTTACCCAGAACTCAGTGCAGAAGAGATGTTTTGGCGATTACATTTTACAATGGGAACTATTGTTTTTACTATGTCATCAAGTGATGCATTAATTGACATTGCTCATAGTGATTTTGAACGTGAGGTTGATATTGCTGGCGTAATTAAGCAAGTGATACCTTATGTGGCAGCAGGTGTTGCTGCCCCAATCGCTTTTTAAGCTAAAGTGTTCAGAGACTGTAAGGTTAACCTTGATAACCTTACAGTCTTTTTGCATGAATAAATCTATTGATCAACACTAAAAAAGCAGCTAAAGAATAAAAGGCAAACACAACAACCATCCATTGCGGCATACTTAAACTAAGAAATTGCCAGCTTATTTCACCACAGTCACCAGTTGCTTCAAAAATGCTAGGAATCCATTCATGCAATGGTGCCCAGTTTGGAAAATTAGGAATAAGTTCACAACTAAAAAAAATTGAGCCACTATTTGACTGCATTTCAACATGTTCAAGGGCAATGATTCCTCCCCAAATACCACCAGTGAGCCATAGGCCGTAAGCAATAACTCTGGTAAATAAGAAACTATGCCCAGCACAGCCTATAACACCAGCAAAAAAAATAGTCGCAACAGCAAGGCGTTGATATACACACATAATGCATGGCGCCAAATCCATAGAATACTGGAAAAAAAAAGCGCAAAGTTCAAGTCCTAAAGCTGATGTAGAAATGAGTAACCACGGTTTTTGTTTGATTGTTAAGTCACTTAAAAATTTCATCTTTGTTCTAAAAATACCTATTAATAAGAATAAAAAAGCCTCTAAATAAGTTAGAAGCTTGTTAATAATAACAAATTAATTTATTAAATTATCAATTATATTAGCTGAAAATTATTACCAATTCATTTAGTGTGACTCAGAAAATGAATACAGATATACTGGATATAGCCTAAACGAATAATAATTACCTAATTTCAATGTCTAAAGAGGGCAAACTAAAAAGCGCCTTTAAAGACGCTTTTTAGTTGTTAACCGTACTTTTTAAATATCAATGTTCATTTGATACAGGGTGTGACGCTTTAGCATTGTGATGCTCAATAATGCCTGATTTGTAAAAGCTTTCTGTGGATTCAGTTAGGTGACCAGAAACGATTGCACCTAATCCAACTAAAGTCATTACAATAGTATATGGTAAAGCCATGATCATCATTCGTCCATATGACAATCGAACTAGTGGCGCTATTGCTGAAGTTAATAAGAATAAAAAGGCTGCTTGGCCGTTTGGTGTAGCAACACTTGGTAGGTTAGT
>JASMAS010000107.1 GCA_030754235.1 Litorilituus sp. | reverse complement strand
CCTGCTAATTTAATCAGAATTGGTGGAAATGAATCACTTTGTACTGCTTCATTTCTCCACTCAATTCCAAAATCTAAATAGCCGCCTTCAACGCCTGAGTATGAAATAACGGATGACAGTATAGTTTTGTGAATTTCCAAGTACTCAAGTGCCACCTCCTTTTGCTTTTCAAATTCATTCCATTCAGCATCGCTAATCTCAATATTAAACCCAGAATTTTTATTGAGTTTATTAGGGTTGCTTTTGAAGCGAGGCAAACCTTTTTCCCAGACTTTCGATGGTTTAACTTCAAGGGTTTCAATAAGCTCTTTTACATTTAACTCATCGCCATAAACTCTTAAATAACACGCCATACTCGAAACCTACCTAGAAACATAACAGCTTATTAGAAGGAAAAAATCCTTGTTTAAACAAGGAAAAAATCCTTCTTTCATTTTTTAAAGAATTCACGTTACAATATATTTATAATGGGATCAACAAGTTATTAACTTACTACGAAACCATTAGTGGAGAAAGCGAGAAAACTTCCTTATTTACGGTAGAAAGCGAGAAAAACACCTAGACTGTATGCACATACAGCATCAGTAGAAAATTTCCACTTTTTAGTTGTTTTTTTCCTTAGCCCGTGACTAATACTATAAAAGTAACATTAATTTTTTAATCTTTAATCTTTAATCTTTTATAGCATAACTAGGCTCGCAATAAAATAAGCCATAAGCGTTAAAACCCCAGCAAACAATGCATAAGGCAGCTGTGTTTTTACATGTTCAAGCAAGTCACAACCAGAAGCTATCGCAGAAACACAGGTTGTATCAGAGATGGGTGAGCAATGATCACCAAAGATACCACCACCTAAAATGGCCGCAATAACCAATGATGGCGGTAAACCTAATGATTGAATAAGCGGCACCCCAATCGGAATTAAAATGGCAAAAGTTCCCCACGAAGTACCAGTACTAAAAGAAATAATAGCCCCAGCTAAAAAAAGCATAGGTACAATCAAAATTAGGGGTAAATGTTCACCAACAAGGCCGGCAATAAACATTCCTGTGCCCAATTCTTTAAGGCTTGCTCCTAATGTTAATGACAACAAAACAATCATAACTAGAGGTAATAGCTCTCCAAGTCCTTGAAAGCCAACATTAACCAGCTCCTTATGTGAAAAACGCTTTGAAAATAATAGTAAAAAGTAGGCAACAGCTACAGCTACACACGTTGCATAAAGTACAGATTTAGTGCCATCACCTTGGCTAAGTTGGCCATTACCACTTATAAACATAAAGACAAACATGCCAATAACCATAGTAAGTAAAGGGACTAACATAAATCGAGCTTTACTCGGGGGAACAAGCGCATCATCAACAAAGTGTTCATTGTTATTTTGCAGTGGTTTGATAACAACCTTATTAAGTGTTTGCTCAGCTTGCTTCATGGGTCCATGCACTTTGTCTGTTAGTACAGTATAAATAACTATTACTAGCGCTATAATAGCATAGAAATTAAAAGGAATTGTGCCCCATAAAACTTCCATAGAAGATTGCTCTAATTCATAGTTATTGAGCAAACCTAGCACATAAGCTCCCCATCCATTAAGTAGTACTAAAATACAAATAGGGGCGGATGTTGAGTCAATTAAAAAAGCTAAACGTGCACGGCTCATGTTAAATTGATCAAATAAATCGCGGGACAAAATACCCGCAGTTAAAACACTCAAATTTGATTCTATAAAAATAAACATCCCCGTAAGAACAGTAACAGAGCCAACTTGGCGTTTGCTCTTAGCAATTCCCTTGCTGACCAGTTTATTTACCATGGCCGTTACCCCACCGGAGTTTCGAACATAGGCAAGCAATGCACCAATGAGTAAACTAAAAATCAATAATCTTGCATTACCGGGGGAATTAAAAATACTAATAACACGCTCAATCGAGCCAAAAAAAGCAGAAAAGATAACATTGGAATCTTGCTTTAACGCGAGTAATAACTCAGCACTAAAAATAGCGGCCAACAGAGCAAGTATGACCTCTTTACGCCATAACACCACAATGATAGCTATTATTGGCGGGATCACAGACAACCATTCCATACACTAAACCTTTATTATCAACTAAATAAAACCGAAGCAGTGTGTCAAATACAAATGGAGGATTCAAGTGATAGTGCTAAAATAATAAATGAACAATCCCTTGTTTTGTAAACTATCTTTGAAGGATATAAAACCCAAAAAGTAAAGCGCCTTAAAAGGCGCTATAACACAGCAACAATAACTTTTTATTGTTTATTTTTTGAGATACTTAAACTGTCTAAGAAAAAGTAAAGCTAAGCCTATTAATGCATATAAAGACATACTACCGCTACTTGAGGTTTCAGGCTCTGTCACTTTAGAAATAGTTTCATTGGAAACAACCGCTATCCCACCGGGATCAACCACAACACCATTAGCAATACCATCACTATCATTCACACCACCATCTTCTATATACAGTTGAAGACAGAGGTCGCCTATAGTTAAACCTTCTTGATAAAGTTCACTTTGAGGTGCTGGGCATACACCATTAACAGTGGCACTTGACGAAATGGTATTATTTGAATTAATAACAAAGTCTTGCCAACCGTTTTTAGCGGTGAACTTGCGATACACAGCATATTCTTTAATGGGTTGAGCTAACGGCAGTACTATATATACCGAAGAACCAAAAGGAGTTATTTTATCAATAATAAAATCAAAATATGCTCCATCATGCTCTAGATCATCATTAGGGATTAAGCCTGTGTCAATTATCTCTTGTGTGGATAATTGTAGACCATCAGAAGATTGCAATACGGCATATTTACCTAATTGTAAAGACAACCCCGGTTCTGTTTCTGCCAACCTCACTACAGAAGAGTTAACATGCAGGGGTTGTAAATAGCCAATAGTTGAAACATCTAAATATTTAGGTAAACCATCATTATCATCATCGCTATACCCCTCGGCAATATCACTAAGGCCGTCTCTGTCAGTATCGGTAGTACTTAGCCTTGCTAACGATTCAACAATGGGAAATGCAAACATTTTAGTGTGCGATAAAGAACCACTGCCACTGTTTGTGGTGTTACCACTGTCTGTAACAGTTACAGATATATCGATTAACCCTTGGTTTGCATCAGGCAATTTAACGGCAGCAGGGTCAATATAAACTTCAAGGTGATTTGCACTAAGCTCTGCAGATAAATACTCAGGTAATTGCCAGTCTATAACATGACTATCTGCAATATTTGAATCGCTTATGGTTAACGAAATCACGGCTTCACCATTATTTTTAGCCACTTGATTAGTGAATATTCCACCTTGGTGAAGTGTTAAGCTAATGTTGGGGGCTACATTGGCTTCTACCACATTAATAGTATGCTCACTGTGAATACCACCGTTAACACCTTGCTCAAAGGTTAACACCAACTGTTCTTGCCCTTCAACTTCAAAGTCCTTATTGAGTAAGATATCAATAGAGCCCTCTGTACCTTTATCAATAACAATAGTATTAGCCATTAATTGATAATCAGCACTATCCACTGTCCCTGTAACAATAAATGGCAACTCAAGAGGATAAGAAGGTGCATCACCAGATAAGGTAACATTAACCGTGGCTGTACCACCTTCGGCAACGGTTTGCGCTACAGAAAAGTTCACTAAAGGATGAACATTAAGTATTTGGTTTGATGTGGCAATATTACCGGCATTATCAACTGCTCGCCAAGTGATTGAGTATAAACCAGCGGTAATATTTTTAGCTCCTGTTTCAAAACCAAGGGCGGTTAAATTACAGCAGTTAGCTCCATCTTTTCCATCTGAAACAGACACTTGCGTTAACTCAATCAACGTATCTAATTCAAACATAGTATAGGTGTGATCAGCATAGATATGCACAGATTGAGGTGGTGTTATCATTGGCGCATAGTCATCAAGTAATGGATTCGTATTAGCCTTTGCTTCATCGCTGTTAGATACACCATCTAAATCAGTATCAAAATTGCCATCGGCAGGCTCTAGTGGGTCAAAACCATTGTCTAATTCAAAAACATCACTCATGCCGTCACCGTCATCATCAAGATCTGTGTTGTTCCCCACAGAGTCACCATCTGTGTCAACTTGCTCTGTTGGGTCAAGCGGTAAGTCATCGTAAAAATCTAATACGCCATCGTTATCATCATCCGTGTCAAGTAAATCACCTATGCCATCACCATCAGTATCAGTAGATTCTAACGGCTCAAAGGGGAACGCATCTAAGTGATCAGCAATACCATCATTATCATCGTCGGCGTCTTCATTATCCCCCAAACCATCACCATCATTATCGCTCCATTCAGCAGCATTGACAGGGAATAAATCTAGGGCATCGATTACACCATCATTGTCATCATCTTGATCTTCAACATTACCAATACCATCGCCGTCGCTATCTAACCATTCGCGAAAGTCATAAGGAAATGCGTCTTGACTGTCAATAATATTATCATTGTCATCATCACTATCGCTGTTATTTCCAAGGCCGTCACCATCAACATCATATTGTTCATTGGCATCTAATGGAAAGGCATCTGCCCCATCAAGTACGCCATCATTGTCATCATCATCATCGGCATTATTTCCTATGCCGTCTAAATCAGTATCAAACCACTCAAGAGGATCGGTATCAAACGCATCAATATCATCGGTGAAAGCATCGTTGTCATCATCGCTATCAACATTATTGCCTAAGTTATCACCATCGGTATCAAGCTGTTCTGTGGCATCTAGAGGAAAAGCATCAAGTGAATCTAATACGCCATCACCATCGTCGTCATCGTCACTATTATTGCCAATACCATCGTTATCAGTATCTAAATACTCATTAACATTAAGTGGAAAGGCATCACTGGTATCAGTAATACCATCATTGTCATCATCGGCATCACTATTATTACCTATGCCGTCACCATCAGTATCAAGCCATTCATAGATATTAAATGGAAAAACGTCATTTGCATCGAGTACACCGTCAGCATCATCGTCAGTGTCAATATTATTACCAATGCCATCGCCATCGGTATCAAGCGTTTCTGAAAAGTCATCTGGCAGTGCATCAATAACGTTAGCAATACCATCACCATCTCTATCGGGATCTGAATTATCACCTATTCCGTCACCATCAAGATCGGCAGATTCACTGCTATCTAATGGAAAAACATCAAGGCTGTCGATAACATTATCACCATCGTCATCAAGGTCAGTATTATTACCAACACCATCTAAATCTGTGTCTAAGTATTCGCTTGGGTTGTCTGCAAAAGCATCCGTTGCATTGTCAACACCGTCACCGTCTCTATCGGCGTCAGCATTATCACCTAGACCATCATTGTCTAAATCAGTCTGTTCGGTATAATCAAGCGGAAAAGCATCGGTTATATCAGGCTCACCATCATTGTCAGCATCTAAATCAGGGCCGTCACAAACACCGTCATTATCGGTATCTAAACGCTCTAAAGGATCAAGTGGGCATTTATCCAGTGCATCTTGAACCCCATCACCATCATCGTCATCATCGGTATTATTACCTAAACCGTCATTATCAGTATCGATCACCTCTGTTGCATTTAGGGGTAAATCATCATTAATATCTAAAACACCATCGCCGTCGTCGTCATCGTCACTATTATTGCCTATGCCATCAGCATCGGTGTCATACCACTCTGAGGGATTATTAGGAAATACATCATTAGTGTTAATAATGCCATCACCATCCCTGTCAGCATCGGCATTATCACCTAAGCCGTCACCATCACTATCAACCCATTCAGCTCCATTAAGCGGATAGGCATCATCTACATCATTAAAGCCATCACCATCATCATCATCATCTGAGTTATTGCCAATACCGTCTAAATCGGTATCAATAGTTTCTAATGGGTCAAGAGGAAATTGATCATAAACATCTAAAACACCATCACCGTCATCATCACTATCGGCGTTATTGCCAACAGTGTCATTATCGGTATCAAGGCTTTCAGAAGCATCAAGTGGGAAGGCATCAAATTGATCGGCTACACCATCATTATCATCATCAGTATCGGTATTGTTACCTAGACCATCATTATCGGTATCAAGCCATTCACTGGGATCATGAGGAAGCGGGTCGTAAACATCTAAACTTAAGTCGCCGTCATCGTTATTATCGATATTGTTTGTTAAACCATCACCATCTATATCAGGATCAGAATTATTACCAATACCATCAAGGTCTGTATCAATCCATTCTGTGGGATCATTAGGAAATAAATCCACATCGTCTTCATAACCATCACCGTCTGTATCAACAGCAAAGGCTGTACTACTACATATTAATAGCAGTAGTAATAAATATTTAAATCCACGCATTATATAACTTCTCCACACGCTTCCTACAAGATAAAAATCACGCTATGTTAGCGCTTAAACTCGAACCAATATAACGGCTACCAAAGAAAAACTTAATAACCAGGGTTACTGCCAAAAATAAAGGTAAACCCAAGCACAACAGAGGAAATATCACCAAACTCAGAATAATCGGGGTAATGTTTTACACCAATATGCATCGCCAACTCTTTATTAAACTTTTTATGTACTAAAAAGCCGATAACACCATTAACATCACCCGGCTCTGAAAAGTATTTTTCTTGTTCAAGTGCTGACCACGTAAATTTATTTTCCGTTAACGCTACCCCAACACCCGCCTGGAACTCAACAATTAAGCTTTTTATAAAAGCATTATATGATTTAGGGTAATAGCGATAATTTAACATTAAGTCCACTGTGTCTAGAGCGAAATTTATATCTTTGCCATTCCACGTAATCGTAGTATCTTCGAGTCGATTATAGCTTATCGACCAGTTAAATTCCTTTTGCTTGAAAAAACTATCTCCCACACCAACACTAACACCATAGGATTCTGATTGATCTGCTTTATGAAGCTGAAATGATGTTTCTAGCGCGGCTAGATTAGTGCTCACAAATAGCAATAAAAACGCTATTAATTTTTTCAAAGCTGTTGAATTCACGAAGAAGTTTTTAATCATTAATTTAATACTTATATTCACACCGATTCTCCTGCCAATTTTTTGTCGGTTTATCATGATTTTTGCTAAATTTAGCTATCATTAATACCAAGCAAAAATCAAACCACTCTCATAAAAAAACGATTATGACTAGAACACAACCATGTTGTCTATAATGAAAGTTTGTAAATAAAGCTTTTGTTTGATCATTACTTAGCTAAAACTAGACCTTCTCGGCGTGGATCCGCACCACCAACCAGCCCTTTTTTGGTTATTTCAATGGCTTGTATTCCACTATTTAAATCGCGAACTTTGACAGTATGCCCTTTATCTTCGAGTATTGATTTAAATAATTCAGCAGGTGTACCACGCTCTAGGGTGGTGACTGTATTTCGATTCGTTACTTTAGGTAAATTTATGGCTTGTTGTGGTGTAAGTTGCCAATCAAGCACACCAATAAGGGTTTGGGCAACATAATTGATAATTCTGCTTCCCCCAGGTGAGCCAACAATTAACTTTAAACTATTGTCCGAATTAAATACCATCATTGGTGACATGGAACTTCTAGGTCGTTTACCCGCTTGTACTCGGTTAGCAACCCATTGACCATTTTGTTTCGGTGATAGTGAAAAATCAGTAAGTTGATTATTTAAAATAAAGCCTTCTACCATTAAGGCTGAACCAAAACCATTTTCAATGCTACTTGTCATAGAAATAGCGTTACCCTCACCATCAATAATCGATAAGTGACTAGTTGATGGGCGTTCAATAGCAGAATCATCGCCTTGTGCCATGGCACCATTGGGTGCGCCAGCAATGGCTTTACCCATATCTTTGTTAAAATTAATTAATGCCGAACGTTTGTCCAAATAATCCGAGGCAATTAACCCTTGAACTGGAACAGAAACAAAATCATCATCACCCACATAACGGTTCCTATCAGCAAAAGCTAACCGTGAGCTTTGTGTATATAAATGAATAGCTTGAACGTCATTTACAGGATACTGCGCTAAATTAAATTGTTCTAATTGACCAAGAATTTGAATAACCGCTATACCACCTGAGCTTGGTGGTGCCATGCCGCACACATTATAGTTTTTATAAGGTCCACAAACAGCTTTGCGTTCTTTTACCTGGTAATTAGCCATATCTTGCATAGTTAATAAACCCGGGGCAATAGCAGCATTTTGCACTTTTTCGACAATTTTTTTAGCTATCCAGCCGCGGTAAAAAACGTCTATACCATCGTTGGCAACGCTACGGTAAACTTTTGCCAGTTTTTTATTGAACAGCACATCACCGGCCTGTACTGACTTGCCATCAGGGAAAAAGTACTCATTTATCTCAGGCAACTGATGTATACCTGGATTAAAATTCATACCCAATAGCTTTTCTAAACGTGGTGATACCACAAAGCCCTGCTCAGCTAACCGTATTGCTGGTTCAAATAGTGTTGACCAAGGAAGTTTACCATAGTTGTCATGAGATTTTTTCAGTGTGGCTATAAGCCCTGGAACCCCAATAGAGCGACCACCAACAACGGCTTTTATCCAAGGAAGTGGTTTACCCTGTTGATCTAAAAATAAATCACTTGTCGCTAATGTGGGTGCTGTTTCGCGACCATCAAACGTAGTTAACTCTTGCTTAGCTTTATTCCAATAAAGCATAAATGTGCCACCACCAATGCCTGATGACTGTGGCTCAACCAATGATAAAACTAACTGGGTGGCTATTGCAGCGTCAACAGCACTCCCACCTTGCTCCAACATAGCAAAACCAGCTTTTGTGGCATACGGATTAGCGGAAGCTACCATATACTTATCACCATATACTGCTTTTTTTTCTACATAGCCCGTCGCGGCCTCTGGCTCTCGCAATTCTCTTTCTGGAAACACAGGGTTAGTTATACATGCGGTAGTTAAAAGCAATATACAGGCCGAAGGAAGCCTAGAAATAGTTTTTAAAATCATAATTGGTTACTTATTGTGAAGTTGATAGGTATAGTTGCTCGGCGCTAAAGCTATTGAGGTCTAAACGATAACTGAAACTGATTAAATTGTGCAAATTTATTTAATAGTGGCTGGTAGTGTATTAACGTATGTGAAAGTGGCTGATTATGACTATAGCTCTCTAAAAGTGCTAAGGCATAGCAAGTTGCCTCTAGACTTGATAAAGCATTAGCTTTAGCCACTTTACGAATGATGTATTCTCCACTGTTGGCGAACTCTTGTGGTAAACAGACATGGGGTATTGATTGTAAATTTTGTGATAACATCAACATACGATAAGCTTTTTTCCATGTACCATCGAGTATAAGTAAACAGGTTTTGTTATCTATTTCTGTGACGTTACCGTTACTTTGCTTATTAAGCTGATTTTTTGGCTCTGTTAGCATAGGCAATATCTTCGCTTGTTCGCTAGGATACAACAACAAAGGATTAAAGGTTGACAGTAACTCATTTAACTTATAATTATCGGTAAAATTCTCCCCGATAATTAGTTGGCAATTTGATAACGAATTAACTAATAGGCCAATTGTTCCTTTGGTATGATTGACCTCTTTAGGGTGTTGTAAAACAATCACTGGGACGGTGTTTTCAACAGAGATAATATAATCACAGATACAGCCTTTACTCGGTCGGTGGCACTGTTGGCATAATATTCGAGACATAAAAAATAGTTATTTACGCTTTTAGTAAGATAATCGCTAATAAGTGGTTGTACTTTTTAGCACTAAGCCCCATTGTATACTTATCTAATTTTCACTTCAGCTTATAATCAGCACTAAGTATTAATAACCATGAATTACTCTGCATTGCCCCTGTCTCGTCAGCATGTTTCTATCCTTGTCTTGGTGATTTTACTGGCTATTTTGTCCTTTGCTTTAGACTATACTTGTGGCAATAGCTTTACTCATTTATTTGTTTACCAAAGAGAATTAATCAGTACCGGAGAAATTTGGCGCTTATTTTCGGGGCACTTTTTACACACCAACTTTTATCATTTACTGTTAAATTTAGCGGCCTTAGTTTTGTTATGGTGTTTACATGGCCGTTTTTATCAACGAGCAAGCTTTATTACGCTTTTCATTTTATGCTCCTTAACAACGAGTTTAGGCATGTACTACTTCAGCCCCAATTTACAACAATATGTCGGTTTGTCGGGTGTATTACATGGGATTTTTATTTTTGGCGCTATAATGGACATCTATGCGAAAGAAAAAACCGGCTACCTTCTCTTCATAGGGGTTTGGCTGAAGATTGCTCACGAACAAATTTATGGTGCAAGCACAGATGTTAGCAACTTAATTGAAGCCAATGTAGCTGTTGATGCGCATTTATGGGGAGCACTGGGTGGCTTACTTTTTACTCTCAGTTATTTAGTCTATCTTTATAACATCAAAAAGAGCCAATAAGGAGGTTATTGACTCTTTCAATATTACGTATGCAAAGTGTACTGGTTATAAAGTGTTTTCAAATAGCTTAAAAATACGACGGTATTCATCTAACCACGAGCTTGGCTGGACAAAACCGTGAGGTTCAACAGGATAAATAGCTGTTTCAAAATCTTGCTTTTCAAGTTCAATCAAACGCTGTACTAATCGCACTGTGTCTTCAAAAAACACATTATCATCAACCATTGGTGCGTTAATTAGTAAAGGTTTAGTTAGACCTTCTGCAAAATATATCGGAGAACTGCGCTCATAAGCAATGGCATCATCAACAGGCGTATTTAATATATTTGAAGTATATCCATGGTTATAGTAAGCCCAGTCAGAGACTAAACGAATAGCTGAACCTGACTCAAATAAATCAGGTGCGGTAAACATTGACATCAAGGTTAAAAAACCGCCATACGAACCGCCGTAAGTACCAACACGCTTAACATCTACATTAGCATTTTCTACCATCCAGTTGACACCATCACGCATGTCTTCTACTTCGACTTTACCCATATGACGATAAATACTGGTTCGCCAGTCACGCCCGTAACCTTTAGAAGCGCGGTAATCCATATCGATAACAACATAACCTTGCTGAACTAACATGGCGTGAAACATAAATTCACGAAAATAGCCTGACCAACCTAAGTGTGAATTTTGTAAATACCCAGCACCATGGGTGAACATTACTGCACGATTTTTGTCGACGTTCTGATCATAATTCTCAGGTAAATAAACACGTGAGTATATCGGCTTATCTTGATTAGAAGAAGGAATAGCCACTATATTAGGTGTTGACCATGGCATGGCTTTGAACTTTTCAGATACGGTGTCAGTGACCTGAACGACTGCTTGGTTAGCGCTAAGGTTTTGCACATATAATTCTGGTGGCATAGTTAAACTGGAATGTTCAACTAAGAGCTTTGATTCATCAGGGCTAAGGGCATAGTTATTCATCCCCCCTAAATCAGTCAGTGCTGTTAGCTGCTTATTAACATCGACTTGGTATATTTCATAAATACCTGGATGTTTTTTATTTCCTTTAAAGATGAAGTTTTTATTATCTTTAGTGACAGTAACATCACTTACTTCAAAGTTTCCTGACGTTAATTGTGTTGTTTTTCCATTACCTTTAGTGGTAAATGATTTTAGATAAAGGTGCGAATAACCACTTTCTTCTGATAAATAGTATAAACTTTTATGGCTAGTTGCTGAGTTTAACCAGCCAAACTCGTTAAAGTTCCAGTTAATCCACGCATCATCATGTAATTTATGCTGACTAACTAGCTTGTTTTGTGCAAAATCAACACTGGCTAACCAGCGAGTCTTATTGTCCCAAGCTTCTAACATTAACGCTACTTGGCTGCCATCGCCACTCCACTTTACTGGAAACCACATTTGTAACAAATGGATGTTACGAGGCTGCTTGCTTGACTGATAAGATTCACCTAAACGCGCATAATTTTCTTTTTTAACTGACGCTAACACATCCGCATCAAAGTCAGGTAAAGTGTTATAGGGCAATGCTGATTTTTTACCTTGACTCAAATCCACAATAAAAAGTGACTCTTTATACTGACGGTTATTAGCAACACGCGCTCTCACCTTTTCTGCGGCAATAACGCCATCTGGGGTGATGTAATTAGGCATAATGTCTGTTTTATCTCGACTGGGATCCGATGCAGTGATGCTAACAAGTAACTTATCACCCGATGGCGATAAACTTGCGTGACTTACCTTGTTGCCTTTACCAAAATAAAATCCAGTGTGAGTAATCGTTTTATTTGCTTGTGTTAACTTTTGCTTCTGCGCTGCCTTTAACTGCTTATTCCTTTGCTGTAAAGCAACATAATCAATAAGTTTATGCTGCTCTTTGGCTAAATAACCACTAGCCTTATGCACCCTTAGTGGTTTATCGCTCATGTGTAAATTAGCTAACTCAATCACTTGGCCATTTCTAATGTTATGCTCATAAAAAACATTACCAACACGATAAGCAACATTACCATTGGTTAAAAATAACGGTTGGCTCTCATGTGCCGAAGTATAAGTGAGTTGCTGAACGGATTGGTCTGCGATATTTTTAACAAAAACATTGCCTTTAAAAGTATAAACTTTATGGCTACCCTGCTGGTTTAATACAGCATTTTTATCTGCCACAAGGTGCATATTAGCAAGGTTAACTTTTCTGCCATTTAGCGTGCTTTCATGCATTTTTTTTACAAACAAATCCCTTAAGGGGTTACCGAGTTGCTTTTGTTTAAAGTAAATACTATTACTATCGTCTCCCCAATACCATGACTCTGGTGCTCGACCTATCCAATCGGGATCTGCCATGATCTGCTCTAACGTGATTTTGGTAGATTGTTCACTTGAAGTTTTAGCGACATCAGGCGCAATAATATCGGCTGGGGTAGCTGCATTTAAAACAACAGTATGTGGTGCTTGTGTGCTTACACAGGCAACCAATGAAAAACTTAACACGGTGGTGAGTAATTTTAATTTCATAAATAACTATCTTTAACTGTTCAATACGTTACGTTGTTAATTTGCTTGTAGTTATACTGGTCAAATGTTCAATGATCAATATCAAGCCGTCAATAAGCTAAATTAAAATAAGTAACAAGTGTAAGCAAAAGCTACCATGTGTTAACAGTTGTAAGTTTTATTCACACTAAGAAAATCATTATTAATATGTAAACACCAACTTAGCCCATTTTATAAGGGGCTTATAGGTGCTTGTCTAAAAATAGTGACTAAGATTTTCATAACCTT
The DNA here is from genome assembly GCA_030754235.1 of Litorilituus sp. Taxonomy (GTDB): domain Bacteria; phylum Pseudomonadota; class Gammaproteobacteria; order Enterobacterales; family Alteromonadaceae; genus Colwellia. The sequence continues at coordinate 21,900 of JASMAS010000107.1, read as the reverse complement.
CTTTAATATGTTCTATCAATAACCTAATTTTATTAGGCAAATGGCGTGTATAAGGGTATACCGCATAAACTCCCAATGACCGAGGCTGGTAGTCTGCTAATAACACCTTTAAATCCCCTTTTTGAATATCTTCATAAACACTGCACCTTGGCACATAGGCAATACCATAACCCGCAAGAGCAGCCTTACGTAAGGCTTGCGCATTATTAGTAGCAAAACTACCCGATATTTTGACGGTTAATTGCTCACTGCCTTGACTAAATCGCCATTCATATCCTCCTTGCCTTTGATAAGTGTAAGCTAAACAATTATGAGCATTTAATTCTTCTGGGTGTTGAGGCTGCCCATATTGTTCAATATATTGCGGTGCGCAACATACAACCCAGTGGGAGGTAAGCAAAAATTTAGCAATGAGACTAGAGTCTTCTAATACCCCGGTACGAATAGCAAGATCAATTCCCTCTTTGACTAAATCAACAAATTCGTTTTGTAAGCGTACATCAACAGAAATTTCTGGATGAATTTGACAAAACTCCGCAATTATTTTGGCTAAAAATAACTCACCTGAAATAGTCGGTACTGAAATACGGATATGGCCTCCCACTCGACTACTAAAGCCACTCACCTCACCGATTGCTTCATTTACCTGTTTATGGATACTTTTAGCATGCAGGTAAAGATTTTTTCCTGCTTCGGTTAAACTAAGCCTTCGTGTGGTTCGGTACAGTAACTGCACCCCCAGTTCTGCCTCTAATTTTGAAATTCTTTTACTTAACGCAGGGGTCGACATATCCGCAATAGTCGCCGCCTTATTAAAAGATTTCGCTTCTACCACCAAAACAAATAACGAAAGTTCATTTGCGAACAACATTGATTACACCGTTTTAAGAAAGAATAAATTAATAGCTAGCATATATATTAACAATAATATTCAGGTTAAGTTAATAAAAATGAAAATTCATCAGGATATCCTGTTATGACCCCCTTAAATACGCAACATTTACGCCATTATCCCAAAAAACCAAAACAGGTTTATTTATATGGAACCTGCTTAGTTGATAGTCTTTACCCTGATTCGGGCATTGATGCTATTAATTTTCTTGAACAACAAGGTATAGACGTTCTCTTTCCACAGGGACAAACGTGTTGTGGTCAACCTGCGTATACATCAGGATATCAACATGAAGCAAAAGCTGTCGCGCTTGCACAAGTAGCACAATTCCCTTTAGATATTCCTATTGTTATTATTTCAGGCTCTTGTGGCGGCATGATGCGTCATCATTATCCCGATTTATTAAAAGGTGAAGATGGTATTAATGCATTTTGTCAGCGCATTTTTGAATTCACTGAGTTTTTGGTGCACATATTAAAAATCAAACTCACCGATTTTGGTAAAAAGGAAAAAATAGCTCTACATACCTCTTGTGCAGCGCGCCGAGAAATGGGTGTTCATATCACGGGCAAAGCCCTTATTAAGCAATTAACCAATGTAGAGCTTGTTGAGCATAATTATGAAAGTGAATGCTGCGGCTTTGGTGGGACTTTTTCTATCAAGCATGGCGACATTTCAGGTGTTATGGTTAATGATAAAACTAAACATTTACTTGATACTGATGTGATTCGATATATCAGTGCTGATTGGGGGTGTATGACGAACATTAATGGCGCACTCAGCTATCAAAAGAAAGCATTACGGGGCGAGCATATTGCTAGTTATTTATTAAAGCGTACTCAACCAACAAATAAGGTAGATAACAATGACAATGCCAACAAATCATAATGAAGAAAGTAAATATGCCGCTTCGGCTAGAGCATTTCGAGCAAATGTTACTCGCGATTTAAATAATGAAGAATTAAGAGAAAACTTTCGTGGTGCAATGGACTACTTAATGGATAAGCGCAAAGGCGCTTTTTCTGATATTAACGAGCTCGAAACTCTGCGTCAGCAATGTAAATTAATAAAACAGCGTTGTTTGCTAAAATTACCTTATTTATTAGCACAACTAGAAAAAAACCTCGAAGCTAATGGTATAAAGGTGCATTGGGCAGAAACTACCAACGACGCGAATGAGATTATTGCTCAACTCATCGCCCGTAAAAAAGGAAAAAGTGTCGTCAAAGGTAAATCGATGGTATCAGAAGAAACGGCTCTAAATGATTACCTTGAGGCTAAAAATGTAGAGTGTTTAGAGTCAGACATGGGTGAATATATTGTACAGCTCGCCAAAGAGCACCCTTCACACATAATTATGCCTGCCATTCACCAAAATAAAAAACAAGTTGCTGACTTATTTTCCGAGAATATTGAGGGGTTTACCCATACCACTGACGTAGATGCGCTAATTGGCGAGGGGCGCAGAGTACTACGTGAAAAGTTTTGTCACGCCGACGTAGGGGTTAGCGGTGTTAATTTTGCTGTAGCAGAAACAGGTACACTTTGTTTAGTTGAAAATGAAGGCAATGGACGCATGTGCACCACTGTACCTAATTTACACATTGCTATCACGGGCATAGAAAAGGTGATTGAATTTCTTGATGATGTGCCGCCGTTACTTAGTTTACTTACGCGCAGTGCCACAGGGCAAATTATATCAACATATGTCAATATGATCTCTTCACCCCGTAAAGAAGGTGAAAAAGATGGGCCTGAAGAAGTGCATTTAGTGTTATTAGATAATGGGCGCAGCCAAGCCTTTGCTGATGAAGAATTAAGACAAACACTACAATGTATACGTTGTGGAGCTTGCATGAATCATTGTCCTGTCTATACGCGAATAGGGGGACATGCTTATGGTACTGTTTATCCTGGACCTATTGGCAAAATGGTTTCTCCCCATATGCTTGGCTTAGAAGCGACCACGAATTTACCTTCAGCTTCAACGTTGTGTGGAGCCTGTGGTGAAGTTTGTCCAGTCAAAATCCCCATCCCTAAGCTACTAATCAGGTTACGCGCTGAAAATGTTAAGGCCAAGGGTAGTGCTCCCAAAGTCATGAAAGGTGAAGGTAGTGGCCGAAAAAAAGTAGAAGCTAGTGTATGGAAAATTTGGAGTTTCATGCACAAACACCCTTTTATTTATAATAGTTCTATGTGGTTTGCCACGCGTTTTCGCGCATTACTCCCCAGTAAAATTGGCGTATGGACAAGTGTGCGCAGTGCCCCAAAAATCGCCCGCAACACATTACACGAACGTGTAAAGACTCGTAAGCACAATAAATCGAACTACACCAATCAAATTTAAAAACGAGGCAACATATGACTGTAAATATTCAACAGCAAAGTAAAATAGCTAAAAGCACTATTTTAGCTAAGTTAACAAAACAAGTAAGCGGTGCCGACTATACCAAATTGCCAATAGAGCAAGGATATCAATACCCTGAAATATCTCAACAGGCCCATATTGATAAATTTGTCAGCCTATTAGAAGCAAACCATGCCCAAGTAATAAAACTTGATGAAACAAACATTGCTAATGTCGTCAGTAAAGAACTTGAAAACCGTGGCATTTCAACACTACTTTACGGCAAAAACGCCCGTTATTGTGATCAAATAATAAAAATTGAACCCGGTATAAAAGCACAAGCTTTCGACTTTTCGCTAACAAAAAAACAACAATACAAAGACAAATTATTTAATGACACACCTGCCAGTATTACCAGCAGTCACTCTGCTATAGCCGCAACAGGCAGTATAGTGTTATGGCCAACTATCAACGAACCTAGAACTTTATCTTTAGTACCGCCTGTTCACTTTGTTATTGTTGATGCCACATCACTTCACAGTGACTTTGCCAGTTTAATTAGCGCACAACAGTGGCAAAATAATTTACCCACCAATGTGGTGTTAGTTTCAGGTCCATCTAAAACTGCTGATATTCAACAAACACTTGCTTATGGCGCTCATGGACCAAAAGAATTAATTGTTTTGCTGTTAAATAGTTAACTCTATTATTACGATACAAACACCCAGAACGAAGGATAGCTATTTTCAGTTTTTGTGTAGAATATATGATACATTGTCAATTAATAACGAATAACCACATGCAAATTGATTGTTTTTGCTAATTGATAAGCACTTAAAAATGAAACACAATAATAAAAACCCAGTCAATATAATGCAAAGAAGCCCTGAAGAAAAAGTACTCCTTTTAATGAGTGCTTTGGCTTTTATTTGTATCTCTCCTTTCATTTTTATACGTTTAGCAAGTGCTGATTGGCAAATCGCCATCGTTGATAGCGTAATATCCATTGTGATGCTTTGCTTTTTTGGCTATGTCTATATCAAAAGAGAAGTAAACAAAGTTCGGCTAGCGATGTCGCTTTCTTTTATAGCCGCAATTTTGATTGATATTTTGTTTAAAGGGCCTGATCTCATCTACTGGCTTTATCCTGCCATTATTGTACTTTACTACCTTAATAGCCAAAAAAGAGCATTATTCATCAGTACAAGCTCAATTTTCACCTTAGCGATGTTGCTTGTTTATAAAGAAGGCTCTGAGGAAATAACCACTATTATTGTAACTGCTGTGGTCACGAATCTATTTTCTTTTATTATTTTTAACTCTTATCACAAAATCAATCAAAAATTACTAGGTTTAGCGAGTACCGATGAATTAACATTAACACTAAATCGTAGAGCACTAAACGGTAACTTATTGGCACTGGTTTCTGAACAGTCACGACTTGAATCCCCTGTGTGTTTACTTTTATTGGATATCGATAACTTTAAAAACATCAATGACAAATATGGTCATATTATTGGCGATGAAACTCTAGTTGCAGTAGCGCAGGAAATGTTAAATCAAACCAGAAGTTATGAATTACTGTATAGGTATGGCGGCGAGGAGTTTTTAATAGCGCCGTTCAAACAAGATTTAGCATCGGCCAAAAACTTTGCTGAAAGGTTATGTACGGTCATCGAGCAACATACCTTTCCCTCTGATATAAAGCTTACAATCTCAATTGGCATTGCTCAATACCATCAAGGTGACACTGTAGAACAATGGATAAACAGGGCTGATTCAGCGCTATACAAAGCCAAGACAACGGGGCGAAACAAAGTATGTGTTAACGATGTAAAAAACAATGAATAACCTCGTTAGCTTTACCTATACTACTAATATTTTTTTCAACAATTGATAAAGCCAACTTTAGTTTTAATGATAGAATCACTAAATAAATAAACCCGATAAGGAATACTGTGTCCTCTTACCTTGAAGTACAACTCGCCCAACAACCCATAGAACTCTGTAAATTACTTAAAGTGGCCGATCTTGTTGGTGGGGGTGGTGAAGCAAAAGTAGCCATCAGTGAGGGCTATGTTTTACTCAATGGTGAAGTTGAATTTCAAAAGCGTAAAAAAGTATATCATAAAGATATTGTTGAGTTTAATGGTGAAATAATACAAGTTATTGTTGATGAAGACCTCGCTGAGCAAATAGCTCAATCTTCTCAACACTTAACTAGTCATCACCAAAGGGACGAAGTGCCAAAAATAGAAGAACAACGACAATCGGCGAAAAATAACAAAACATCACCAACAAAAGAGCTTAAAAAAAGAAAACCCATTTCCTTTTAACTGATTAAAGCCCCTTTTTTCAGAAACGTAAAACTAAAACAGTTTATCACCGGCGCAACACTAACATGGCAGGAACAATGAAAACTGTAGCCAGAACTAAGACAGTTTTTTCTGCCAAAAAAGGGCTTTTCCCATTTCAGGATCAAGTTCATAAGCAGCAAACCCTAATTTTTTATAGGCATTTTGTGCCACAGTGTTCCCTTCTAGAACTTCTAGGGTCAACTTACAACATCCTCGAGCCAAGGCGACTTGTTCAACTTCTTCAAACATTTTTAAACATAAACCAAGGCCTCTATATTGAGGTAAAACACCGCAGTCATGAATATTAACCAATGGTTTGCAACTAAAGGTTGAAAAACCTTCAACACAATTAATAATTCCTGCAGGTTCTTCATCAACGTAACACAATACGGTGAACACGTCATGACGTTGAGCAAGTGTTGCCACTAAATTTTCTTGTACATAATCACTTAATACCTCACCACCGCCCATAGGGTCAAGGGCATAATCATTTAGTAACATAATTATATCCTTACCCTGTTGCTCATTATTATAGTCTGCTTGTACTAACCTTATCTTCATTATTAAATGCTCCAATGTATTCTACCTTTTACATTTAGGGCACTATACTCTTTCTATCCCCAAAGAAAAGACATTGTGTCAATCTCATACAGCTGATACCTTAGCTGTGCATGCTTATCGTTGCACTGGCTATTGCTTTTGACACGCTAACACTTCAGCTAACACTCATTGCAAATAAGCTTAGAACCCCAAATTTCGGTTAAAGAGCCACTTAAACTTTTACTGCCAGCATTACTATAACTCTTTTTTGCATGGGTTTATAAAAAATGGCTGTTTCAACTGCTATCGCCCTGATAGAATAGCGATAATTTTATTTATTACCTACTAGCCAAATCCAGTTGCTAGTAGAGATTTTATGGAAACCTATCGTAATGCGTACCAGTCAATATTTACTGTCTACTTTAAAAGAAACCCCCGCGAGTGCAGAAGTTATTAGCCACCAATTAATGTTGCGAGCAGGTCTTGTTCGTCATTTAGCTTCAGGTTTATATACATGGCTACCAACAGGTTTAAGAGTACTTAAAAAAGTTGAAAACATTGTGCGTGAAGAGATGCAACGTGCTGGCGCTAATGAAATCCTCATGCCTATGGTTCAACCATCAGATTTATGGGAAGAATCTGGCCGTTGGGATGATTATGGCCCTGAATTATTACGCTTAAATGACCGTCATCAACGCCCATTTGTGTTAGGTCCCACTCATGAAGAGGTTATCACTAAGTTGGTGGCTAATGAATTAAGTAGTTATAAACAGCTACCCTTGTCATTATTTCAAATTCAAACTAAGTTCCGTGATGAAATTCGTCCTCGTTTTGGGGTAATGCGTGGCCGTGAGTTTTTAATGAAAGACGCCTACACTTTTCATTTAAACAATCAATGCTTAGAAAAAACTTACCAAATCATGTTTGATGCCTACTGTCGTATTTTCGATCGTTTAGGTTTAGATTATCGTCCTGTATTAGCTGATACAGGTAGTATTGGCGGTGATGCTTCCCATGAATTTCATGTTCTTGCTGATTCAGGCGAAGACGATATTGCTTTTAGTAATGTCAGCAATTTTGCAGCTAATGTTGAAAAAGCAGAAGCAATAGCTCCAACAGGCGAACGCGCAACTTTAAACCAAGAGATAATAAAAGTTGCTACCCCTAATGTAACGAGTATTGAAGCAGTAGCAAAGTTCTTAAAGGTTGATATCAAATCAACAGTTAAAACACTGCTTGTTTGTGGTGTTGAAACCGAAGAAGGTAAAACCCCTATTATTGCGCTAGTGCTTAGAGGAGATCATCAATTAAATGAAGTGAAAGCCGAACACTTATCGCAAGTTGCTTCGCCATTAACTTTTGCAAGTGATGAACAAATTTTAATTGCGGCACAATGCAATGCGGGTTCAATTGGCCCTGTTGGTTTATCTTGTAAGATTATTGTTGATAGAAGTGCCGAACATGTAAGTGATTTTGTGTGTGGTGCCAATGAAAATGGTTATCATCTCACTGGTGTCAATTGGGAAAGAGACTGTAGTAATTATACGGTTGAAGATTTACGCAATGTTGTTGAAGGTGATCCAAGCCCTTGTGGTCAAGGTAACATCATCATAAAACGTGGTATTGAAGTAGGCCATATTTTCCAATTAGGGGAAAAATATGCAAAAGCCATGGGATGTAGCGTATTAAATGAAGGTGGAAAAAACCAAACATTAACCATGGGGTGTTATGGTATTGGTGTTTCGCGTATTGTCGCGGCAGCAATAGAACAAAATCATGATAAATACGGTATAAAATGGCCAACAGCTATTGCACCATTTGCCGCGGCGATTGTACCTATGAACATGGCAAAATCGGCAAGAGTTAAAGAAACGGCTAATGCCTTATATGAAAAATTACATCAAGCTAATATTGAAGTACTGTTTGATGACAGGAAAGAGCGCCCAGGTGTGATGTTTGCAGATCACGAGTTAATGGGTACACCTTTACTGTTAATTATTGGTGAACGTAATTTAGATAACCAACAAATTGAAGTTAAAAATCGCCTTAGTGGTGAAAAATCACTTATTGCCATTGAAGATATTATGTCTCTATTTACATAGGGTCTGTTAATCTTTGGCGGTTAAATTTTGTTCGAGATAAAAGCGTATTAATCGCGGCGAGTAGTGTGTAGCCTTATCATTATAAGCAAATACTACTCAACAAAGAGTTAAAGCGCTTTTAGCCCAATCCTTCGGACAGTGTTTGTTGGACATTTTTACGGCGTTATCGCTTTTTTAGGTGAAACAACCACATGACAAAAGCTCTGCCTTGTATAAATACCCAACAAATCGCTGCAAAATCAGGCTCTAAAGTTCAACAGCCCCTAGTATTCAATTCATTTTATCAAAGGGACTTATGTCCCTTTTTTTATTCGCTAAATTCAACAAAAATTAAGCTATTTCTGCTCTTATATCATTCCAGTAAAAAAAAATACAATTTTTCATTAAAAACCTGTTGTTAGCTATTTAAATAATCATCAATTTTAGCAACAATGGCATTTAGTCATCACAATCCTTAATTTAAGAAGAAATTCATCATGAAACCAGTCCTCAAATCATCTAAGCTCGATAATGTATGCTATGAAATTAGAGGTCAAATTGCCGCAGAAGCCCGCCGTTTAGAAGATGAAGGTCACAAAATACTTAAGTTAAATATTGGTAACCCTGCTCCTTTTGGGTTTGAAGCGCCCGATGATATTTTAAAAGATGTTATTCATAACTTACCTAACTCTCAAGGCTACAGCGAATCTCAAGGTATTTATTCTGCCCGTGTCGCAGTCATGCAATACTTTCAGCAACAAAACATCAAAGATTTACAAGTTGAGGATATTTTTATTGGCAATGGTGTCAGCGAGCTTATTGTCATGGCTATGCAAGGCTTACTCAATAACGATGATGAAGTGTTAATTCCTGCACCTGATTATCCTTTATGGACAGCAGCGGTATCACTTTCAGGTGGAAAGCCAACTCATTATCAATGCGATGATGAAAATTTTTGGTACCCTAACCTAGAAGATATGGCCGCTAAAATAAATGACAAAACTAAAGCAATTGTGTTAATTAACCCTAATAATCCAACGGGTGCTGTTTATCCTAAGGAGATATTACAAGGAATAATTGAACTGGCTAGGGAGCATAATCTTATTATATTTAGTGATGAGATTTACGATAAAATTTTGTATGATGAGGCAAAGCACATTCCTACTGCTTCATTAGCTAACGATGTATTGATAATCACTATGGGTGGTTTATCAAAGAACTATCGTATTGCTGGTTTTAGAGCAGGTTGGATGGTAGTAACAGGTCCAAAGATTCATGCCGAAGATTATTTAGAAGGGCTGAATATACTTTCTTCAATGCGTTTATGTGCCAATGTCCCTTGCCAGCATGCTATTCAAACTGCACTCGGTGGTTATCAAAGTATTAATGAGCTTATTTCTGGTGATGGTCGTTTGTTAAAACAGCGTAATATTGCCGCTAAAATGATCAATGACATCGATGGATTATCGTGTCATCCTGCAATGGGGGCTTTATATTTATTTGTCAAAGTAGATGCAGATAAGTTTACTATCAAAGACGATGAAAAAATGATCTTAGACTTACTCAAACAAGAAAAAATATTATTAGTTCATGGCCGGGCATTTAACATTCAGGAAAAAAACTATTTTAGATTAGTCTTTTTACCGCACATTGATGAGTTAATTCCCGCATTAGATAAATTAAAAAACTTTTTTTCCACCTATCAACAAGCTTAAGTTTAGCTTGCTTAATCGGGTCGAGAAAGTTCACCCAATGTTTGCACACAAACAGGAAATTGAGAGTCAAAAAATTCAGCTACAGCACTGCTGACAATGGCTATCAACTCTTTTTTGTAACAATAGACAAGCACCGCTAAACTCTCTATTACCACCATTTACTTCGGCTGAACTGTAATGATACGCGGCTAAATCATCAGCAGCTTTCTCTATTGCCTTCACTTGCTTATCAATGTTTTTTTGAATAACAAAATGTGCCATGGTGTGGTGAAGATACTCAGGTAAGCCTTCATATACCAAAGAATCTCAACGTCGCGTTCAATTTTCTTTATTTGCTTGGTTAACTCAAGGTTATAATATTACAATGGGCTGGGAATATCTTCCCCCCCAGACTCACTCGCTTCATGTGAAAGTGTGACAATACGAGAGGGAGCATAATCTCAAACAAATTTAAATTTCCCTATTAAGGGCTGTTGATATTTCACGGTTAAATTTTGTGTGAGGTTAAATCGCTTTAATTAAGGCCAGTAGTGTGTAGCTTAATCACTTTAAGCAAGTACTACTCTACAAAATGTGAAACGCTTTTAGCCAAATGCTTTGGATAGCATTTATTGGTCATTTTTAAGGCGTTATCGCTTTTTTATGTGGAATAACCACATGACAAAAACTTTAACTTGTATAAATAGCAAACAAAATGCTGTAAAAACCTTCTCAAAAGATCAACAGACCCTAATAATTATCTGGGTATTTAACTCTTATATCAGTAAAACTTTCAAAATCATTAACAATAATATCAACTAACTCTGCTTCAAACTTTTTATTTTTTTGTTCGATAAGATAGCTTTTTATTTGCTCGTCATTCCAAGCCTGCTTGTAACAGCGATTCGAACCAATTGCATCAAAAACATCCGCAATAGCCATAATGCGAGCTTCAATAGGAATATTTTCTTTTGACAAACCTTCAGGGTAGCCAGTGCCATCCCAGTTTTCGTGGTGATAACGTGCAAGGCTTGCTGCGAGTTTTGATACATTGACGCTTGATTTTTGTAAAATATCTCCACCAATTTGCGCATGGGTTTTCATCACTTCCCATTCTTGATCGGTCAATTTTCCTGGCTTATGAAGAATATGTTCAGGAATTGCTATCTTCCCAAGGTCATGCAGTGGGGCTGCCAACCTTAATGCTTCAACAAAAGCGTCATCCATTCCAAGCTTTTGTCCTATCAATTCACAAATAATAGCCACTCTTTTAACATGTGCTCCGGTTTCCTTACTCCGTGCTTCTACGGCTTCTCCTACGATAAAAAAAAGCTCATTTTGTGTTTTTTTAATTTCTTTTTGTTTAGTCAAACTTTCTAGAATCAACGCAACATTAGTCGCAAAAAGCTCGGCTAAATTGACCTTAAAATGTTCATTATCATCTTCAAATTCAATATAAAGTACAGAGGCAGCATTTTCGGATGATTGATAATAACCAACAAAGCAGCTTTCATCATGATAATGAGATTTACTGTCAAAGACCTCTTGGATTTTTATTTTGATATCTTCTGAGATATTCGATGATTCTAATGAGTATGATTCACAGACATATTTACCTGTACAGGCCAGAATTAAACTATTAGCTTTTAAATCAAAGTCTATTTGAGTTCTAGCAATATATAAAGCAGAGCTATCTACATTCATCAAGGCCAATAAGTGATTCAATGCCGCCGAACCAAATAACTTTAATTGGCTTATTTTTAGCAAGTCATGTGTCGTTTCGATAAGCTTTTTAAATGCATCTAAACTGCGTTGAATTGTCATAATATCACGATAAGAACGGATACTTGCATAAACCGTTGTGATCATTTTGCTCGAAGTGAAATCTGTTTTCTCTTTGTAATCATTAATATCAAATTCTTTGATTACTTTAGATTCTGGTGCGGTTCCTGCTTGTCCAGTTCTAAGTACTAAACGAATCGCTTGATTTTTTAATTCTTCACGTATCCATTTTACTAACTCTAAGCCCGCATGATCTGTTTCCATGACCACATCCACAAAAGCCATGGAAAAATCATCATCTAATAGTAATATTTTTTTTGCTTCATCCATGGAATAAACAGAAACAATGTCTAAAGATCGATTATCAACTTCAGTACCTGCTAGTACCAACCTAGTCACTTGATGAACTGATTCGTCATCATCAACAATCAAAATACGCCATTTTTTTTGAGGTTTTTTTACAATATCTGCCGGATTCTTTAGAGGCTCATCCTTAAATATAAAGTCACTCATTCTCAATTACTATTTTGCTGATAAGGTATACATTAGTGTAATACAGACAACTAAAAATGCACTAAAAAAATAACCACACAAAAAAAGCGGCAGATGCCGCTTTACATTTAAACTTTTCAAGTAGTTAGTTAAACTGAGCAACAACTTGCTGAACGGTACCTTTGATAGAGGCCGATGGTGTTTCTCTATCTGATGAAGTGATGCGCTTAGTTGCCCAGCCATGCCATACTGGTTGGTGGCTTTGTACATCATAAACATCAATAGCTAATTTACCTTCCGTATACTGGCTTACCCTAGGCTCTGTTGTCATAGGAGAACCATATAAGCCACCATAATAGCCTCCGTAGTAACCTCTTCCCCAACCAAAACCAATTTTATATGATGCAGGATAGTGACTTACTTTAATTTTATCTCGATTACCTACCGTATAAGAGATAGAAAAATCTGCCTTTTCTGCATCAGCAATTAATTGATACCCTTTGGCCATAAAAGCCTGTTCAATTTCCGCATCAACTCTCACTTTCATTACAGGGTTAAAATCTTCGGTAGGTGCCATTATTTTACCCGGAGTTAACCAAGCAAATGTTTTATAATTGCGGGTGTCAACCTGAGTATTTTTATCAAAACCAACTTTTGCTTTATATGTGGTTGCGCAACTTACCAGTAGAGTTACTAACATAAAAATAAAAATTCTCTTTGATATTGCCATCTGCTTTCTCGCTATTTAAGTTCGACGTTAATTTACAGTTTACACTGATAAAATAAATGATATTGTTAATAAGTGTAATAAAGAACACTATAAAACATTAAAGTTCATTAAAATAGTAAAAACAATAAATTATGATTGCGACCTCATATAACTTGCTATAGTCAACATTAATTAGGGTATTAGGGTCTATAAATTTACTGGTTTTGTATTTAATGATTGACAGTTGTGTATAAACACTTTAAAAGTATAGCTATGTACTGATATTTTTTATTTTTAATCTACTTAGCCAACAAAGATGAACTTAACAACACCCATTAACCCACTTAATGTTGTCCTCATAGTCGTAGTGAATGTCAAATCACTGCGAGGGTTAGGTGAGGTAAAAAGCTAAGAGTTAATAAAAGTAAATGGCAAAAAAACCAAACCCTCGCTCTATTTAGACCGAGGGTTTTTTTATATTCTAAACATAAATAAAACTAAGGATTTCAACATGACAACAGAGGTTTTCTCCGGTGCTGAAATGGTAGTAAAAGCACTTTCTGCGCTCAAAGTTAAGTATATCTTTGGCTACCCTGGTGGTTCCGTACTCGATCTGTACGATGCTATTTTTCAGCAAGATGAAATTGAACATATTTTAGTCCGACACGAACAAGCGGCAACGCATATGGCTGACGGCTATACACGAGCAACGGGTAAGGTAGGTGTGGTCCTAGCCACATCAGGGCCTGGGGCCACGAACTGTGTAACGGGCATAGCTACGGCATATATGGACTCGATACCCATGGTCGTGTTAGCGGGACAAGTACCGACAACCTTAATTGGTAATGACGCATTCCAAGAAACTGATATTGTTGGCTGTACTCGCCCAATAATTAAGCATAGCTTTAACTGTCGTGACCTAGCCGATATTCCAAACGTAATTGCAAAAGCATTTTATATTGCCAGCACAGGCCGACCTGGGCCTGTGGTTGTAGAAATTCCAAAAGACTTAATGCTGCCACAAAATAAGGTGCCCTTTAACATAGAAACCAATGTAAAAATGCGCTCTTATAATCCCAATATAAAAGGACACCCAAAACAAATTAAAAAAGCCGTAAAAACCATTAGTGAAGCTAAAAAACTGGTGATTTATTCTGGAGGGGGTATTGTACTAGCTGATGCTTCAGGGTTATTGACTACATTAGTAGAAACGTTAAAGGCACCGATAACCAACACCCTGATGGGGCTTGGCGGTATATCAGGCACCCACGAGAACTTTGTCGGTATGCTTGGCATGCATGGTTCTTTTGAAGCGAATAAAACTATGGCAAATGCCGATGTAATTCTAGCATTAGGAGCACGGTTTGATGATAGAGTAACAAATAACGTAGAAAAATTCTGCCCTGATGCCACCATCATTCATGTTGATATTGACCCAACCTCTATTTCTAAAACCATTAATGCCCATGTCCCCGTCGTTGGTCTGGTAGATGTGGTTATGCAGCAGTTACTTGATGAACTTCAAGCAAGTAATTTTACCCCAGATGAAGAAGCTCTTCAAAAATGGTGGCAACAAATTCACTTATGGCGTGATATGCGTCATGTAGGTTATAAACAAGTTGAAGGTGAAAAAATAAAACCTCAACGCGTAGTAGAAGCCCTATATAAGATAACAAATGGTGAAGCCTATGTTGCTTCCGATGTTGGGCAGCATCAAATGTTTGCCGCACAATACTACCCCTTTGCTAAGCCTCGCCAATGGATAAACTCAGGTGGTGCAGGTACTATGGGCTTTGGTTTACCTGCCGCGATGGGCGCCAAACTCGCATTTCCTAATAAACATGTTATTTGTATTACCGGTGATGGTTCTATTCAGATGAATATTCAGGAATTATCAACCTGCATGCAATATAATTTACCTATTGTCATTGTTGCCTTAAATAATCGCTCTCTGGGCATGGTTCGCCAATGGCAAGATATGGTTTATGGTGGTCGTCACTCTTCTTCTTATATGGAGTCACTGCCAGATTTTACCAAAATTGCTGAAGCCTACGGTCATATTGGTATCAAAATTGATTCTTTGGATGAACTTGATAGCAAGCTAGAACAAGCTTTGAGCATTCAAAACAAACTTGTCTTTGTTGATGTATTAGTTGATGAAAAAGAACATGTATACCCTATGCATATACGCCAAGGTGCTATTGATGACATGTGGGTTGAAAAAGGAGTAAAAGCATAATGCGTCATATATTATCGATTTTATTAGAAAACGAACCAGGGGCTTTATCGCGTATAGTCGGCTTATTTTCACAACGCGCTTTTAATATTGAAAGCTTAACGGTTGCACCAACAGACGATATTACTTTATCACGAATCACAATAGCTACCCGAGGTGATGACAAAGTATTAGAACAGATAGTTAAGCAAGTGAATAAGTTAGTTGATGTGATGAAAATAACCGATCTCACCGAACGAAAACATGTAGAACGGGAGTTATTACTAGTCAAAGTAGTTGCAATAAATGATAAATCACGAACAGAAGTAAAACGTATTAGCGATATTTTCCGGGGCTCTATCGTTGATATTGGTAAACAAATTTATACTATAGAACTGACAGGTAGTAGCGATAAACTCAATGCTTTTCTTGATACTTTAAAAAATGAGACTGAAATTATTGAGTCTGTACGATCAGGATGTGTTGGTATCGCCCGTGGTGAAAAGGCTCTAAGGGTTTGATCTACTAACAATTTATTATAAAGCACGACTAATTGAGATAAAATTAACTTGGCTGTAAAAAGTGAATACTTTACAGCCTATCATTGATGTTTGTTGTTCTTTCATTTTTGAATTTTGTTAGAATTAACTACTTTTTTGCTCGCAGTGCTAGCAGTATAATACAAGCTGTTCTATGTAAATTCCACGTAACCAAGCGCAATTACATTTAAATAGCGCCGAAAGATAGCGTTTATGACCTAGTTATACAACCTTATCGCTTAATAGCGCAGAGGTAACACGCCACATAATCTCTGTCTTATATAAAAGAGAAAGCAATGATAAAATTAGGTAAATATCAACATTTTAAAGGTAGTTACTACCAAGTGATACATATTGCACGACACAGTGAAACTGAAGAATATCAGGTGGTATACCACCCATGGGAGAATAATCGAGATATCTGGGTAAGACCATTAACTATGTTTAGTGAAATAATCTGTCGGGACGGTAAAACGATGCAACGCTTTAAATGGATTGAAGATTAACAAATAGCGAAAAAACTATGATCCTGCCAGTCAACTTTCTTCTTCAGTAAATGAGAAACATCTGCTTGCTCTGGGCCACTCTCTAACCAGATCAGCATTTTTTCGACATTTTGTTCTTCACCACAAAGCATCAGTTCAACATCTCCATCAGCTAAATTTTTAGCATAACCACTTAGCCCATACTCAATTGCTTTTTGCTGACTAGAGACCCTAAAGTACACTCCTTGCACATTTCCTGAAACATGGGCTATGTAACTCACCTTCATGACGCGACTCTTTTTTTTTGTAATATGCTGATACGTTAAGTATAGACACTGAAAAAAAAATAACATGTAAATAATCTAATGCCTAAGCTCGTTATCCTAACTATTGATACCTTGTTTCACTTTTTCTTTATAACTGCGGCTCACTTTTAACTCTTTACCATTGGTAAGTACTAAAAAGTATTCCCCATTAACTTGGCTACAAAATTTTTGAATATAGTGTTTATTTACAATAGTAGAGCGATGATTTCTAATGAATAACTTAGGATCTAAATGTGCTTCTAACTGTTTCATTGTTTGGCGTAAAATATGCGTATTACGGCTTGCTTGGCCATTTTTAACATCGGTGTGAACACACATATAATCACCAGCAGCATCAATCCAAATAATATCCTTAACTAAAACCCTGCTAACTTCACCAGCATCTTTTATAGCTAAAACATCTGAATAATTGGATAAGCTAACCGGTTGATTATTGGCTAACTCAGATAATATTTTCTGGCAATCATTACCGGTTACATCACTGACTAAACGAACAAGTTTAGCCTTATGATAGGAATCAGTGCTTGCAATAAAACTCTGTCGTATTTTATCTATAGTTTGAGCAAGACGCTGTTCATCGCCAGGTTTCATGATGTAATCTAAGGCATGAACTTCGAAGGCTTTAATTGCGTACTGATCGTATGCTGTAACAAAGACAACCGAGGGCAAGTTAAGGCCTTGATTATTTATTTCTTCTATTACTTGAAAACCATTAAGACCTGGCATTTGAATATCAAGAAAGATTAAATCTATTTCATCAGCACGTATCGCTTCAATAGCTTCTCTGCCATTACTGCATTGAGCAACAATGTTGATATCATCATACGCTTGTAGGCGGATAACTAAGCCCTTTCTCGCAAGGGGTTCATCATCAACAATAAGTGTCTTAAATGACATTGATTTAATCCTGTTACAACTCAAATGGCATACGAATATTTACTTTAACACCAGAGGGGGTATTATTGGCAACTATTAAAGAAAAGTTTTTACGATACAAGGCTTGTAATCGTTCACGAGTATTGACTAAACCGACTCCATTTTCACGATATAAATTACCATCAATGATTTCTGTGCCGGGTCCATCATCTGCCACTTCAATCATAAGATCTTCACCAAAATTATTTACTGAAATGGTAATACTACCGCCCTGCTCTTGTGTTGCTATAGCATGCTTGATGGCGTTTTCAGCTAAGGGTTGTAAAATCATGCTTGGTACAAGTGCATTTTGGCACTGTTCACTGATATTAACGTCAATTTGAAGGCGCTCTTCAAAGCGTACTTTTTCAATAGCTAAATATAATTCTAGGGCTTGAATTTCATCATTTAAAGTGACTTTTTTCATCGGATCTTTTTCAAGCGAATAACGTAAAAAGTCACTGAGTTTTGTGACCATACTATTAGCCGTTACATTTTCTTTTAACAGAATAAGTGTAGAAATAGCATTTAAAGTATTAAATAGAAAATGGGGATTAAGTTGGTAACGCAGCATTTTTAGCTGCGCTTGATGAGCAACTGTATTCGCTTTTAACACACGTTGCTTTTCTACTTGGAACATTTGATAGTATTTAGTACCAAAATATAAGCCACTCCAACTAAGGATAATATAAAAAGACCAAACACTAGATCGTGTGTACATCAACCAAAAATCAGGTTGATAACCGTGCTTGTAGATTTCCCAATAATTAATGTTTTTAACTACTTGCCACAGCACTCCGGTTAGGTATGAAGCAATAATAACAACAAGAGCTATTTTTATTGGCGGCAAATTCCAAACACGACGATAGATATAACGCAATGGCACAGTAAAAAGCCAACCTGCATAGGCGTTTAAAAGAATAATCATGACAAAAATATCACGCAGGTCATGCAATAATGATCCTAAATAGTGCACTAAAGCAAAACCAAGCCAACCAACGCTATGCGCTAACCAAAATAAACGGTTTCTATTTTCCAGCAATTCTTTCCAGTTCACACACTATCCTAAATAACGCTATGGTAGTTCAGCTATTAAATGAATTATCAATCTAAGTATGGGTGACTAATGATCATTGTGCACCACCTTTAATCGTAACTTTGCAACCACTTATCGCTTTTTAAGCGATTATAGCGCTAACATTGGACCTAAACGCTGACCACCTAATAAATGCATATGGATATGAAAGACCTCCTGTCCTCCGTCTTCATTACAATTGATAATTAAACGGTAGCCATGCTCATCTATACCTTCAGCCTTAGCTAGTTTTTTGGCAACCGTGATCATACGTCCCATCGTTAACTCGTCACTTTCACTGACATCATTCACCGTAGCGATGTGGTTGTTAGGTACAATAAGGATATGAGTACTAGCCCGTGGGGCTATATCTCTAAAAGCCGTCACTAAATCATCTTGATATAAAAGTGGAGTTGGAATTTCTTGACGGATAATTTTTGAAAAAATTGTTTCTTCTATCATTTAGTTGTACTCAAAGCTAGTTAGTGTTGACAGTTTAGCCCGATATCAAATTTTAATGTACTTTTTTTAGAGTTCAACCACTTTTATTGACCTTAATCAAAACCCTATATCAGCAATATATGACATGCTACTTCTTATACTTAAGCGCGTGGTGTGATTAATTTGTTAAAAACGAGCCCATTTAAGGCAAGAATATGGAAATAGATTATAGCGAGATTAACTTTCTTAACAACCCAACTTGGCAAGACTTGCATGCCGATTATGTACAGTTTCTTCTCTCCATGACCGGCCTTACCGTGATAGACATAACAGGGAAAGACACACAAAAGTATCGCGTTATTACCACACTTCTCCAAGGTAATGAACCGTCAGGTTTAATTGCCCTACATCGATGGTTAATCACAAAAAAAGAGAAGCAATTACCACAAACAAATTTACGCTTTATTATTTGCTCGGTTGAAGCAGCATCAACCACACCACTATTCACTCATCGAACTACTAACGGCTCTAAAGATATTAACCGTTGCTTTGGTAATGTAGGACAGCGACATAGCTTTCAAGATGATCAACAAGGCTACTATGAAAGAGCCCAACTTATTGAGCAAGCAATACGTGACGTCAATCCTGAAATGGTGATCGATCTTCATAATGCTTCAAGCGCTGGCCCTACTTTCTCAGTTTGCTCATCCATAACCACTGAAACATTATCACTAGCTTCATTTTTTTGCCAAACACTGATCCTGTCAGATTTAACCTTAGGCGCACTCATGGAGCAAGATTTTAATTGTCCATTTATCACCATTGAATGCGGTGGTAGTTTAGATGAACAAGCACATGAAGTAGCCTATGCCGGTATTTGTCAAATAGCTGATTGTGAAAATATTGGCTACATTCATCAAGAAAAAAATGTTGAGATTATTTACCGCCCGCTACGTTTGCAAGTTAGCAATGATGCCAACTTATCTTACGCTGAACACGATAAGGGTTACAGTGGAGTCACCCTTAAAAACGGCATAGAATTCTTAAACTTTGGTGGCGCCCATCAAGATGAAATGATTGGTTGGACTGACGGTAATGGCTTAAGCAACCTAAAGTTACTCAACGAAAAAGGATTGAATGTTATTGATGAATATTTTTACAACCGAGATAATCAGTTAGTATGTAAACAAAATTTACGTATTTTTAAGGCAACCACTAACAAAAAAGTTGCCTTAAATGATTGCCTTTTTTATGTAGTAAAACATGTTATCAACGAATTCTAAACGATAATATCGGCTTGAATGGGTTAATTTATAAAGTGTATATCACTGCTTGTTCGGCTACAGGATCGTCAGCAAATGTTAGTGCATCTATATATTGCTGGCTTGCCATTTTGGCACTATTTTCACAACTAGCATGAACTCTTGCTAGTACGTCACCTCGATTAACAAGGGTGCCAATGGGTAAAATACGGTCAAAACCAACACTATGATCAATTTTTGAAGTATTATCTACTCTACCTCCACCAAGCGCTACAACAGACAAACCAATATCTTTTGTTTGCATGGCACTAATGTAACCATGACTAGGAGCTAAAACTTCAACAATATAATTTGCTTTGCTCATAGAGCGCCAAGGGTTTTCTAATAAATCGTTTGGCCCACCTAATCGGCTGATCATTTTACTAAATATTTCAGCTGCTTTGCCTGATGCTAAAGCATGGTCAATTTTAACAAGAGCTTCTTCTTCATTATTAACAAGTTTAGTGTTAATTAACATCGCTTTAGCTAAACTAACAACCACTTGATGTAGCCTAGGTTCACGCAATTTTCCGGTTAAATATTTAACCGTTTCATAAATTTCCAAAGCATTGCCTGCTGTACTGCCCAATACTTGATTCATATCAGTGATAATGGCTTGCGTGTTAACACCAGCATTATTTGCGACATCAGTAATACTTTGTGCAAGCATTCTTGCCTGCTGTAAATCTGTCATCTGAGCGCCATTACCCACTTTAACATCCATCACAAGAGCATCAAGCCCAGCAGCAAGTTTCTTAGATAAAATTGACGCCGTAATCAGTGGAATAGAGGGAACCGTAGCCGTTACATCTCGTATGCTATATAAACGTCTATCTGCTGGTGCAAGCTCTGGGGTTTGTGAAATAATTGCCATGCCTAAATCAGCTACGATCTGTTTAAAATCGCCTAAACTAGGCTGAACATTAAAACCTGCAATACTCTCTAACTTATCGGCAGTACCACCTGTATGTCCTAAACCACGACCCGAAATCATTGGCACATAACCACCACATGCAGCAACAATAGCAGCGAGCATAAAGCTTACTTTATCACCCACGCCACCTGTAGAGTGCTTATCTACTATTGGTCCATCAAGATGTTGCCATGATAAAACCTCACCCGAATGCATCATAGCTTGGGTAAGCTCTACTGTTTCTTGGGCAGTGAGCCCCTGTTGAAAAATGGCCATTGCCATAGCACCTACTTGTGCGTCATTGAAATTATTTGATACTAAACCCTTAACAAATGAGCCAATTTCATCTGTGGTTAATATCTTATTATCACGCTTTTTAGCGATTATCTCTTGAGGTAATAACATCAATTCAAATCCTTTATAACTTATTATATTTTTCTATTAATCGTTTAATTAGCTTTCTTTATTAAGCTTAATCTAGTAAGTCAGATGACAAAAAAGCATCCGGCAATAATTGCTCAACGGTCCATACTTTTTGCTCATTTAGATGGTTAGCTGCCATCACCTGAGCATCTTGAGGGAAAAATTCACTAATGACCTGTCGACAAGCACCACATGGCGGTGTGAGTTTTTCTTGTTTGGTATAAATTACCATGGCTATATATTTAACAGTACCTGTGGTTTCATTATTGATTACTCCTTGAGCAATACAATTACGCTCTGCACATACGGTTAAACCATAAGAAGCATTTTCAACATTGCAACCTTGCACTATTTTATTATCTGCCGTTAGCGC
>JASMAS010000106.1 GCA_030754235.1 Litorilituus sp. | reverse complement strand
TAAATTACCTATTGCTATATGTACCCATGGTAGCCATTCATCAACCAAATAACTCGGTGTTACTCTTGCTTCATAGTTTTGCGTTTGATCAATAACGTTCAATGCAGGTAATGCATCAGAGCGAACTTTTTGACCTGATTTCAAGTGCTTTTTAACAAACTTATTAACGCTAAAATGGCAAATACTATCGACCACTTCCATTGCAATAAATCCTGCCTTTTTATCTGCCGCAGCTCGGACAAATAAAACCATTTGGCCATTTCATTTTTTGTAAATATTTCAAGCAATCATCTTCTGTACTAAACTGTTTTTGCCAAGCTAAAACAGACATTGATCAGACCCCTAGGCAACTTTTTTGATTTTATATAAATTCAATGCATGGCCTCCAATTAGTTTTATGATTTTATTTCTTAACTCATCAAATCCATCTAGGTGAATTTCACCATCATATTTGAGTAAATTTATCCCTTCAAAACATTGAAAGACCCATCGTAATGTAGGGGTTGGAATTTCTTGATTAATTTGATTCGGTATCGTTGCTTCTAGCTTCTTCATGTTCGCTCGCATTCGCCTTTGTGCGATTGAGTAAACCAGTAATGAAAGTGTCATCACCATCAACAGCGCATCTATTCTACTTGGCTTTTTGATAAATAATGAAGAGACAAAAAACAAAGGGTCTTTTAAAAATCGGAAGCCTTTTTCTACTTCAGATTGAGCTTTGTAATGCTTGAGTAACGCTATGGGGGAAAGTGCTTCTTTATCAATGTTTGTCGCTAAAACAAAGCATGACTTTTGTTCAACGACTTGTTTAATAACTGCTTCGCTTTCCATTAATTCGGCGGTTATTTGCCATTCAATACATTTCACGGGTGCGCCTTTTTTAGGGCGACCTTTACCCTCATATACTTTATGCTCGACTAGCTGCTGCTCTGCAATTTGATGATATTTCATTTTTTTCGTTAATTTATCTAACGCTCGTTGTGCATCTGCTTGGCAAGCAAAACGTTGAGCTTGCAAATGAAACAGGTCTTTCTTTACACCCTCTCTTGCTCGTTCAACTTGTCGAACAATACTCTTTTTAGCCCTATTATTAGCGGCATTCGAGTAAACAACCATCCATCTTTGCTTTATTCCCATATGCTCAACTTCATTAATAACATACTGATAATTATCATCTATATTAGTCCACTGATTGGTGTTGATTGCACTGCTAATTAATGATTTTTCAAGTGTTATGGTTGAAGGTATTAAGGTCAGAAATTTAACTTGAGCTAAAAATTCTGCATTTTTTTTATGATAAAGCTTACAGTCAGCTACAAGATATTTCGGGGATGTACTTTTTTTAAATACATCAACAAGTGCTTTACTACGCGCTTTAAAAATAGCTGTGTCAGCACTATTTCCATCCCAGTTTTTACAAGCCAGTGGAATACCGCCATCTTGGCTGACAATAATTTCTTGTACAACTTGCTTTAAATCAGGTCGGTGAGCTTTGCTATGACCATGGGTGATTTTAATGATATTTTCATCGCTATCCTCATCATCAAAAGCGTATTCACCTGTTAATGAATGACTCGTTGTATCAAGAGATTCAAAGGTACAATCTACTTGTTCAAGCTCACAAGCTTGTCCAGAGACTAATGAAAATAGGCTTTCACAACCAAAGTCAAAACATTGGTCTAGTGTTCGTCCTAATTTGTGACGATTAAAATGTGAGGCTTGAACACCTTCACGAAATAAATGCTCTAGTGGCAAGTTAGTAAAAAATTGAGGGCTAAGTGATAAAGGTCGGTTAGCGAAGCCTAATCCATTCATGATCATGCCTTTAACCGCTTCACCTGGTGTGATTTCTTGTTTTTCATCTTGAGGCAGGTATTGATCTAAAAGGCTGACAATTTTTAAGTCTTCTATAACACCCGAAACAATACCATGATGATCTAACCGTTTGATTTTTAAATTCATATCCACCTCAATGTTGAGGTGTTATTTTATCAAACCATCATCGGTTTAGCGCTTAAATTAAATGAAAATTTTCGAGTTTGCTCTGATCAATGTCTGATATAAAGTACTGAATGATTGCTATGGAACTGACATGAGAAATCCTGTAATTGAAACGGGCTTTTATACTCTAGATAATGATCAAACGAAGATTAGCTTTAATAGGCAAGAGCCAGTATCTGAATATTTTTTACATACTTT
>JASMAS010000105.1 GCA_030754235.1 Litorilituus sp. | reverse complement strand
AATTTCTAACTCTTGCTCAACCAGTGAATAGCCTTGTGCTTTAACTTGCGCAACTTCTACTTTTAATGCTTTTATATCTGTGAGTGTATATTGAGTGAATTGTTCAATATGACAAGAGTTTATAAAGTTATTTAATGCGGGGTCTGACCTGTCTGCAAGCAAAGCCCTCCCCATTGAAGTAACAAAAACAGGTAAGCGATTACCCACACTCAAGGTGATTGACATAACACGTTTGGTGGTGGCAACGCGCGCGACATAAACAACATCACTGCCATCAAGCACAGCAGCAGAGCATGACTCATTCAACTGCTCAACAAGTTCATTCATTAGCGGTTTAGCGCTATGCCAAATATCTAAGGTAGATAAATAAGAAAAGCCTAAATCGAGAACTTTCGCCGTTAATGAAAACTGCTTGCCTTGCTGTTTTGCATAGCCCTCATGAACTAAGGCTAATAAAAACCGCCTCATTTTTTTAAAGCGCAATGATAATGGTGATTTACAATTAAAATTACTACTTGGGCTTTTATCTAATGATGCAAAGAAAAGCCGTTGATTAGAACGACGTGGTGTCGTGAGGATGAATTGGTGGAAGTAGCTTGATATAGCTACTACAAAACTACACTAAATATGTCTTATACACTGAACTGTATTGTACGTAAAAAGATGCAATCATGCAGTTTTAAGTTAAAATGAACGGCAGAATATGACGTTAAGCTCATGAACCTGATTCTTATGCTCGCGGGGCAATTCCTCTAATCAGTATCTTAGAAATAATACTTAATGATATGAAAATAGTGTTTTGAGATATTGATGGTGTCGAAGCTCTTTTATAGGCGTCCCAACTGTTCAGCAATGACTCCAAAGGGATTCTTTAAAATTTTAGTTTTACTCAAAGAATTACATTTGCATAAAAATAGCATATCAAGGTTCATAAAAACTATTTGTGTAAGTAAGCGGTAATAGAATTAATTATTTGCTGCATGGTAATAACTGAATCGATTTTCTATAAAATAAATTGATACTCGCTTGCTTTATATAATACAGATGTTCACCTTATAAAGCCTTTTATACTTGCTGTTTTCTGCCACCTAAATACCATCAACTTGGTATTATTTAATTGGTGTGTTCCAACACTAGGGTAATACACTTGAAAATAGCTTAATAACATACTCATATAATTCAGCCCTTAAAAGTTCAATAATCACTATCCATTCTAGTACAAAGGCTTTTGACTTATGCAGCAACATAGCTGTTTTTTGAATCACTGGTTGGAGAGTTGGAAGGTAACGAAAAAATCGCAAACTGTGAGTATATGATTTAGAATTCAATTTTAACATTGTCAAGTTAGCCTTATGTACCCCCTAAATTATATTGAACCGGTTTTTCGGCCGCCAAGTGAATGGAAAAGCCTCATCTTACAAGTTACTAACGGCTGCTCATGGAATAAATGTACCTTCTGTGAAATGTATATGACAGAAGAAAAAAAGTTTAAACCAAAAAAAATAGACGTGATAGAGCAAGAAATTATTACTATCGCTCAATCAGGGCTTCCAACAGGTCGAGTTTTTCTGGCTGATGGAGATGCTATGATGCTGCCTTTTAAGCGACTACAAGAAATTCTAAAATTAATTAAGTTACATTTACCGCAAGTCACTCGTGTTTCAAGTTATTGTTTGCCTAGGAATTTAACCAATAAAACACCTGAGCAATTAGCTGAACTGAGAGCTCTGGGTTTAACCTTGTTGTATGTTGGTTGTGAAAGTGGCGATGATGATGTTTTAAAGATAGTTAACAAGGGCGAAAGTTATCAAAGCTCAGTTATTGCCCTGAATAAAATAAAGCAAGCAGGCATGAAAAGCTCAGTGATGATATTAAATGGCTTAGGAGGACCTGAATTATCCAAACAACATGCCCTTAATTCGGCAAGACTCATGAATGAAACACAACCCGATTATTTATCAACATTAGTGGTGAGCTTTCCCCTTGGTGAAGAACGTTTTGCACAAGGCTTTATCACACATCATCATCGGCCTTATCGACAACTCAACCAACAAGAACTGTTTCAAGAAATGGAAACCTTGTTATCAATGCTTGAGTTAGAAAAAACCATCTTTAGATCTGACCATGCCTCTAACTACTTAGTGTTAAAAGGCACGTTAGGCAAGGATAAACACGCTTTGTTGCACAAAGTTCAACAGGCGTTAACACAACCTGACTCTATAACACTTCGTCAAGAATGGCAAAGAGGCTTGTAAAGAGTAGAACAGGTTATTATGGAATAGGGCAATGTATAAGGTCTTTTACTTATTTGCAGACTAATATCTGTAAAGTATTGTTTATGTGCTGCCTGTCTTTGGTTATAATCGCGCCATTGTTTTTTCTGGAACCACATCATGTCACAACCCTTACAACAATTTTTAGCCTTAACTTCTGCGGGTATTGAAGTATTACTTGCCGATGAAATTAAAAACCTTGGTGGTGAGCAAGTTGTGCAAAAACCTGAAGGTGTCTATTTTTCGGCTTCCTTAGCTCTGGGCTACCATGTTAGTTTATGGACTCGCCTAGCTACACGTGTGATGTTAAAACTAGCTGAAGGTGAAGCAAAAAACAAAGATGAACTTTTTGCAAGTGCCAGTACTATAAATTGGTCTGAGCATTTTCACTCTCATCACAGCTTTGCTATTGACTTTGTTGGGTATAGTGATGAAATTCGTAACAGCCAATTTGGTGCTTTGACTATAAAAGATGCCATTGTTGATCAATTTAGAGAACAAGGCTTAGACAGACCTAATGTTGATAAATCTGCTCCAGATATTAGCTTTCAAGCGCGTTTATTAAGAGATAATGTCAGCATTTATTTAGACTTTTCAGGACGAGGGCTATTCCAACGAGGCTATCGTCAGCACTCAGGTGCAGCACCACTTAAAGAAAATTTAGCTGCAGCATTAATTCTTCGTTCTGGTTGGTTAGCTGATACCAGTAAACCATTAGTCGATCCAATGTGTGGTTCAGGCACAATTCTCATTGAAGCCGTTTCCATGGCAACTAAACAAGCACCAGCTATTGAACGTGAATGTTGGGGTTTTGCAGCATGGCTAAAACATGATGATGACGTTTGGCAAACAGTATTAAGTCAAGCAATAACAACTTCCGCTCAGGCATTAGAGCAAAGTGACATCAACAACCTTAAAGTGTTCGGTGTTGATATTGATTCTCGGGTGTTAAAAACAGCACAGCAAAATGCTCGTAATGCTAACTTGCAACGTTTTATTGAATTTAAATGCCAAGATACCAACAAAATCAACAATACCTTTGGTCAGGGCGGCACAATACTCTTTAACCCACCTTATGGTGAGCGAATAGGTGAGTTACCTGAATTGGTTGAAAGTTTTGTTTTACTCGGGCAAAAACTTAAAGGCCAGTTTGTTGATTGGCGCGTAGCAATACTAACTGCCAATATTGAGCTGTTAGCTATGCTAAAACTGTCCAGTTTTAAGCGCTATAAGTTTAAAAACGGCCCATTAGAATGTCAGTTAGCCCTTTATAATATAGATGAAAAGCAATTAGAAAAAGATGCAACTAATCCACAAGCTAATTTTGCTGAGCAAGACAGTGCTTTTGCTAATCGCTTAAAGAAAAATCGTAAAGGCTTAAAAGGTTGGCTTAAATCAAGCCAAATTGATTGTTATCGACTCTACGATGCTGATATTCCAGAGTACAATGTTGCCGTTGATATTTATGGCGACTACTTGGTGATTCAAGAATATGCTGCGCCTAAATCGATCGAAGCAGATAAAGCAGCGAAGCGTTTGCAAGAAGTGATTTATTGGGCGCCTAAAGTGCTGGAAATCCCAACGGATAAGGTGGTGTTAAAAACGCGCGCTAAGCAAAAAGGCAGTAACCAGTACCAGCGAGTAGATAAGTCAAAGCAGTCTCTTACTGTGAATGAGCATGGCGCATTGTTTAAGGTAAACTTATGGGATTATCTTGATACTGGCCTATTCTTAGATCACCGTAAAACTAGGCAAATCGTTGCCAAAAAAGCCAAAGGTAAGAGTGTATTAAACTTGTTTGCCTATACGGGTTCAGTGTCAGTGCAAGCGGCTTTGCATGGCGCTAGCAGTATTACTACTGTAGATATGTCAAACACCTACTTAAATTGGGCACAAGATAACTTTGCTCTAAACAAACTTAGTGGACATAAATACCAGTTTACTCAAGCAGACTGCTTAGAGTGGTTAAAGAAAAATGAACAAAAATTTGAGCTGATTTTTATTGATCCGCCAACATTTTCTAATTCAAAACGCATGGAAGATAGTTTTGATGTCCAAAGGGACCACGTAGGCTTGATACGTGATGCGCTTCGGTCTTTAACTCAAGGTGGAGAGATATTTTTCACCAATAACAAGCGTAACTTTAAAATGGACTTTGAGGCAATGGACATGCTTGGCTTACAAGCTCAAGCTATGTCTGATGTTACCCGAGACAAAGATTTCGCTCGAAATAAACATATTCATAATAGCTGGTCTATTACGCGAAGATAGAATGTTTACTTTAGTAAAAGACGCTATCAAACAAGGTAAACCATGAAAAAATATAATTTATATGGCAGCGATGGTTGTCATTTGTGTGAGCAGGCATTATCAATTTGTGTCAATGTATTAACCAATGAAGCATTAAATCAAATAGATATTGTCGATGAAGAACGAGTTGACCACGAAACTAAAACCTTAGTTGAACTATACGGTGTGCATATTCCTGTATTAGAGCAGCTTAATAAAAATTCAAGCGATAATAAAAAGCTTTTTTGGCCTTTTACCCTTGAGCAAGTTAAAGAGTTAAATAATTAATGGAATTATTAAGAATAGCCAATAGTGAGCTCGCTTTTGGTGAAGATAAAATATTAGATAAAGCTGAGCTTAGTATTCAAACCGGTGAACGTATTTGTTTGGTAGGCCGTAATGGTGCCGGTAAATCGACCTTAATGAAGGTATTAATGGGATTACAAAACCTTGATGATGGTCAAATACTAAAATCTAACACCATGCAGTTAGCCATGTTAGAGCAAGACCCACCAGAGTCTTCACAAGTTAGTGTGTTTGATTACGTTGCTCAAGGAGTACAAGAAAACGCTGATTTGATCAGTCGTTATCATAATTTGATTCACTTAATTGGTGAAGACCCAAGCGAGAAAAATCTCAATAAACTAGCAAAAGTGCAAGAAGATCTTGAGCAAGCTGGTGCGTGGCAAGATGAACAGCGTATTGAGCAAGTTATGAGTACCTTATCATTAAATGCAGATGCTAAAGTTAGTGACTTATCGGGTGGTTGGCTACGAAAACTTGCACTGGCTAAAGCCTTAGTAACCAGTCCAGATATTTTATTGTTAGATGAGCCAACTAACCACTTGGATATTGAAAGTGTGCTCTGGTTAGAGAAATTTTTAAAAGACTTTGCTGGAACCATTATTTTCATTAGTCATGACCGTGCTTTTATTCGTGGGCTATCAACACGCATTTTAGATCTTGATCGTGGTCAACTAAAAAGCTACCCCGGTGATTATGACTTGTATATCGAACAAAAGCAGCATGACCTTCAAGTGGAAGTTCAACAGAATGCGCTTTTTGATAAAAAGCTTGCTGAAGAAGAAGTGTGGATTCGTCAAGGAATTAAAGCGCGCCGCACCCGTAATGAAGGCCGAGTTAGATCATTAGAAAAGCTTCGCCTTGAAAGAAAAGCTCGCCGTGAAGTACGAAATCAATCTAGTATGACGATAAGCCAAGGCGAACGTTCGGGTAAACTAGTCTTTGAAGCCCAAGATGTTAGCGTAGCATTTGATGATAAAGTGGTAATCGAAAAATTAAATCTATTAATTAACCGTAACGATCGCTTAGCTCTTATTGGTGCTAATGGTACCGGAAAGTCTACGTTAATAAAGTTAATAATGGAGAAACTCAAAGCAACGAGTGGTAAAATGCGCTCAGGGGTTAATCTAGACGTTGCTTACTTTGACCAACACCGCGAAGCGCTTGATGTTAATAAAACAGTACAAGATATTGTCGGTGAAGGTAAACAAGAAGTCATGGTTAATGGTAGGTCTCGTCATGTGCTAGGCTATTTGCAAGATTTTCTTTTTAGCCCTAAACGTGCTCGTACGCCTGTTAGGGCATTATCAGGTGGAGAGAAAAATCGTTTACTGTTAGCGCGCTTATTTTTACGCCCAAGTAATTTACTTATTCTTGATGAACCAACCAATGATCTAGATATAGAAACGTTAGAGCTATTAGAAGAAGTAGTTGCAAATTACGCAGGAACCGTTATTTTAGTCAGCCATGATCGTGATTTTGTTAATAATTGTGTTAATAGCTGTTTGTATTTTGATGGTACTGGGCACATTAATCAGATTGTTGGTGGCTATGATGATGTTGATAATTACTTAGCATTGAAAGCATCTCAACGCCAAGCACAGCTAATTACAGCACACGAAAAAGCCACAAGTAAAACGGGCTCAGTAAATAAAAAAGTAGATCAGGCAAACAAAAACCCTACTAAGACAAAGCTGTCTTATAAAGAAACGCGTGAATTGGAAGAGCTACCCAAAATTATTGACGATTTAGAAAATAATATTGCGAAATTACAAGAACAAGTAAACCAAGCTGATTTTTTTAGCCAAGATGCAGAGTTAACAAAAAAAATATTGAACCAGCTAGCAGAATACGAGTCAAAACTCGACCTTGCATATACTAGGTGGCAAGAATTGGACGAACAATAACTAAGTTATTTATTCACCCACTGTTTTTCATCATATCGTAAACAGGTTATCAGTATTGATACACAGTCAGGTGAGAAGTGACTAGATAATTTTAATTTTAATTAAGAGTTAAGTAGTAGAATGAACAAAATTGTAAAATCATTAATAACACTGGGGATTACCAGTGCCTTAAGTGTAAACCTTATTAGCCAAGTTAACGCTGCTACATACACAATTGTTGACTTAGGAGAGATAAGCCACGCTAAATACACTTATGCCCAGCAACAAAATAGCAATGGTGATATGGCTGTTTCGGCAACGAGTTTGTATAACTTTCCTGTGCAGTTTGATTACTTTGA
>JASMAS010000104.1 GCA_030754235.1 Litorilituus sp. | reverse complement strand
GGGCCAAACGTAGCTGGTGTATTAGGCTCCGCTGTTGCTGCCGGTATTTTACTCGCGCTAGTTGGTGGCTAAATTGCATTAGTGTTACTGTCTAAGCGCTGCACTTTCTATAAAACGCCGAGTAAATCTTGGCGTTTTTGTGTTTATATCGTACAAAGGTTTAAGCTCTGTTGAACGGGTTATACCAATTACATTAATTAATGTACTTGGTATTCATTATTGTGGAAATATCCCGTCAATATAGTGGGTTATTGTATGCTTATTTTGGGGCAGTAAACTCTTACGGGTGTAACTTAAAACTATGCCAATGATCATCTTGTTTTTCAAAGCATAGTCTATCGTGTAATCTACTTGCCCTACCTTGCCAAAACTCAATATAAGTCGGCTTAACTCGCCATCCACCCCAAAATTGAGGATGTGGTACTTCGCCTTGAGCGTATTCTTTACTAAAATGTGCCATACGCGCTTTGAGCTCATTATCATACTTTAGTTTTTGACTTTGTTTTGAAGCCCAAGCACCCACTTGGCTTCCACGGTCTCGGCTGTGAAAGTAGTTAGCAGAATGTTGTTCGGATATTTTTTCAACAGTGCCCTCAATTCGAACCTGCCGTTGTAAAACATTCCAGTGAAATAATAACGCCACCTTATCATTTTCGGCTAATTCATGACTTTTACGGCTGTTATAGTTGGTGTAAAAAATAAATCCTTGTTCAGTAAACTCTTTTAATAGCACCATTCTGCAACTAGGTTGTCCATCACGGCTGCAACTACTAACTGACATCGACTCAGGAAGTAATATACCTGCTTTATTCGCTTCTTCAAACCAATGGTTAAAAAGTGAGAAGGGTTTCGAATTGCTAGGGATTTCAGGTAAAGGTAAAGCAACTCCTTGTCCAAAAGTAAATAAACAACGTAGTTTTTCAAGTAGGGTCATAGCAAACAGCTTTTTTTGATTTAGAAACAGAACTTATCAGATTTTAACAGATATTACCGATAAAATAGTATGATTACTTCAGTTTATTCATATAATTTAATACTAATTTTCATGCCAGTATCACCAACTTAATGTGAAGCGATTTGATGTGAAAACGTTGAGTGTATGCTCGGATTTTCTGCCAACAATATACTTATGTTGGCGCGTTATTGGTTATTAAGTATGCCAATAATTGGACTTCAACAGTCATAACGAGCTGATATAACGCTTTGGTTTATATTGATTGCAAGTTATGGGCGCTTTGTCTAAACCGTTAATCAAACCAGCTAAAGTTCATTAATAAAAAGTTATCTCGCCATAGTGAAAGGCTTTGGTTACCAGTCATCTTCATCGTCGAGTAATTCTTTCAGTTTTTTTTGCTCCATCAACTCATCAATGCGTTTGCGTGCAAGTAAATTTTTCTGTGCTTGAGCTTGCGCTTTTTTTTCGGCCAGTTCATGTGCTTCAATATCTTTTAATGGCTCAATGTCATCATCAATGTCATCATCAATGGCATTTATGTTATCTAAAAAATCATCATCATTGTTCATAGGTTTGTCCAATAAAATATCAATCAGATATTAGACAACATAGGCAAGGTCTAAAAAAAATTCAATAAATTTTCTATTTTCTCAAGAGATTGCTTGGTAAACTTTCCACTAATAATAAGGTAAACTAACTACAATATAATTTTTTAATCTTCTTATGAGAAAACAAGCATTTAGTTACTGGTTGTCAAGCTTTCAACAACAAGCGTTCGCCCTAAGTGAACGTCGCTTAGTTGTATTAGTGGGCGATGATGAATGGGCCGCTTCATTACTCGAATACAGTGGGGTCTTAACATGTAAAGACCTATCAAGCCCACGTTGTTTTGTTTATGGGGATAGCTCTTTCATTAAACCGACAATAGCGATGAAGCGCTTTCGAGATAAATTAGGTAGTGAAAGTGATTTTGTTATTTTTGCGGATAGCCAGGTAAATATTGATGCTTTGGCTGCATTATCAGGTACTTTGGTGGCGGGTGGCCTTCTTTTTTTAGTTATTCCTGATAATAATGTCATTGAAAAAAGTAACTTTCTACAACGTTTTTTTCGCTTAATCTCAGAGACATGCTCACATATTGTGATCGAAAAAAACAACCCGAAATTAAAGCAGGAAAAGAATAAAGAAATAATTAAGAGTACCACAGAGCAGAACGTTTTTTTACCTTATCAGTGTATTACTCAAGAGCAGGTGCTTGCAGTTGAAGCGATCATGAAGGTTGTTACTGGTAAGAGAAAACAGCCGTTTGTATTAACGGCAGATAGAGGACGAGGAAAGTCTTCTGCATTAGCGATTGCCTGTGCTCAGTTATTGGAGAAAGCTGGCAAAGATAACCTATTGCATATTGTTGTCACTGCCGCTGATTATAATTCACTTGACGTTTTTTTTAACCAGCTTAGTGTCAGTTTACCAACAGCAGATTTTATTAATAATCAATTTGTTAGTAAATATGGCTTGGTTGAATTTATTGCTGTAGATCAACTGATCAAACAGGAAATTAAAGCTAGCCTTGTTCTTATTGATGAGGCTGCTGGTATTCCCGTGTATTTACTTGAGCAATTAGTTCTAAAATACCATCGAATGGTTTTTGCTAGTACAGTGCATGGTTATGAAGGCGCAGGGCGAGGTTTTACGCTAAAGTTTAAACAAAAGCTTGATGTCATTTGTCCTAAATGGCGACAACTTCATATGCATCAACCTATTCGTTATCGTGATAATGACCCTTTAGAGCATTTAATTTTTGATGCTTGTTTACTAAATGCTGATCTTAAGCATTTATCATTAACTAGTATGAATAATGCTAAGTTAACCTTAGATTCATTAATGTTTCAGTGTATTGATGCTAAAACCCTTGTTGAAAACGAACAATTGTTAGCGCAAGTTGTATCCGTTTTGGTAACCGCACACTATCAAACTAAGCCTAGTGACGTTAAAATGTTGCTCGATAACCCAAACATACAAGTAGTCTGTTTACTGTCAAATGACAATGTTCAGGTGCAGGTTGTTGCGGTTGCTTTATTGATCAGTGAAGGGAAGTCAAATACAAGTTCAGCCACAGCAGTTGAAGTACTTGCCATTAAAAAATCTCAAAAAAGATTAAAAAATCATTTTACTCCTCAGTCGTTATTAACCCAATGTGGTGAAGGACGTGCTTTTGATTTTCACTACCTTAGGATTATGCGTATTGCGGTAAATGTGCAATACCAGCAACAAGGGGTCGGCTCATTATTACTGTCTAATATTGAGAGGTTTTCTCAAACACAAGGGGCTGATTTTTTATCATCAAGTTTTGGTGCAACAAGCTCGTTACTCAAATTTTGGTTGACTCAACATTATCAATTGGCCCGTATAGGCTTTAGTAAGGATAAAGCAAGTGGCGAACATTCAGCGTTAATATTGAAAGCTATTAGCGCAAGGGCAACTAGTGTTGCCAACACGCTAAATAATGAATTTTACCGAAGTTTTAATTTTTTACTCACCGACGAATATCAAAATTTACCCCCTGAATTAGTGGCTTTAATTTTGTACGCTCGCTCAGACAGCCTTCTTGTTGACCTTACGTCTTATGACATAGACAGTGTTAAGGCTTTTGCCCAAGGGCATAGACAATATGCCTGTTGTGTTTTTAGTTTACAGCTATGGCTAATTAAAAAGCTTACTCAAGCTGATTACTCAACACAAAAAAATATCGGTTTATTGATAGCTCGTATTTTGCAAAAGCAGAGTATCAAAAAGGTGTGCCTTGAATATTCATTAACCGGAAAGAAGGCACTTGAGCTTAATATGAGAAATCAGGTTAACTTGCTTTGGGTTTGTGAGTGAGCCCTTTCCACCGCCAGTATTTTTGCATTATTAAGTAATCACATCGTTTGTCACCACAGTAGTGAATATCATCGTGGTTTAATAACCTACTAAGGTAATAGTTAATCGTCTTAGCAAGGCCTAAATTAGGGTGTGTTTTATAGGTGGCAATTAGTATTGTTAACCAATTCTCAAGCTGTAAAAATTCTGATGAAGATTTTAAGCACATAATTTTTTCTCCTGCATTAAGCTTAACTTGCTACCACTAGTTAGCAATATCTTCCAAAGCACTTTTTCTATTGTGGCATTTAAACATTTAAAATCACTACAATGAATTGCTCCTGCGACAAGTCGCTGAATTAATGTAGTACTTGATAACCCAACTTTTTTTTTATTCATTAAATGAGTTAGCGATTTTGTTGTTGGCATGTTTATTACTCTATCCTTTTAGTGGTGCTAATAAGCTAATGTAAATCAATAAAGAAATAAGTGCAAATGAGAATTGTTACTGTTTGTGAAAATTAAGTGTTATTATTATTAACTTGAGTACAATAAGCACATCAGTAGTTATGTTGAGATATTAGCGCATGAGCGTTGCTATTTGTGTTGAGAGTTTAGTTAAGCAATATAAAGATGTTACCGCGGTTGATGAGATTAGCTTTACTGTCAAAAAGGGGCATTGTTTTGGATTGTTAGGCCCTAACGGTGCGGGTAAAACAACAACAATAGAAATTATGGAAGGCATTATTGCTCCAACATCAGGACAAGTGCGATATAAAGATCTTAACGGGCAGGCTCAGCAAGATAAGCTAGTCGACAGTAATATTTCTCAACAAATAGGTATTCAGTTTCAACATACCTCTTTACAAGATTTTTTAACTGTAAAAGAAACCCTTACGCTTTTTTCATCTTTTTATCAACAGACACTCCCTCAAGAACAGTTAATTGAACTTTGTGATTTAAGTGATTTTTTAAACCGAGATAATCGCTTGCTTTCGGGTGGACAAAGACAAAGGTTGTTACTGGCATTAGCCTTGATTAATGATCCTGAAATCGTTTTTTTAGATGAACCAACCACAGGTTTAGATCCCCATGCCCGTAGAAATTTTTGGCAATTAATTAGAAATATTAAGGCGAAAAATAAAACGATTATTTTAACAACGCATTATATGGATGAAGCCGAACAGTTGTGTGATGATATTGTTATTATGGACAAAGGCAAAATAATTGAATCAGGGACTCCACTTCAATTATTAGCTAAACATTTCAATGAAGTTTTTATCTACTTACCCAAACCACAAGTACCTGAAAGTTTAATTAAGCAACATGCTTGGCAGACTCAGGGTGAGCGTGTTGAAATCACTACTGCCAATGTTGAGCAAACCTTAGCCATATTGATGGGCAGTAATGTCTCCTTAGATGGCTTACATGTGAAGTCAGCTAATTTAGATGACTTATTTTTACAATTAACCGGTCATTCGTTAAGGGAAGAATAGTGAACATAAAACGTTTTTTTGCAGTATTTAAAGCGCGTAATATTGAATTTTTTCGTGATAAATCTTCGCTAAGCTGGAATCTTGCTTTTCCAGTTTTACTGCTTGTTGGCTTTTCGTTGATTTTCTCGGGAGAGGGACGTTCAGCATACAAAATTGGTTTGATAGAAGAACAAACACTTGAAAATAGAGATATTGAAAAAGTGGCAATAAAGAATACTCGATTTATTGATTATGTAGAGTACCAGCGTATTGATATAGCGATAGAGAAACTGACTAGACACAGTATAGATTTAGTGGTTGATCAGTATAATAAACAATTTTGGGCAAATGAAGAATCTGCCAAAAGTTACCTTGTTGAGCGAATACTTTCTGAACAACTACAAGGTTATTCGCGCTTAAAGACATCAGGCAAAAAAATTCGCTATGTTGACTGGGTTCTACCGGGTATTTTAGGGATGAATATGATGTTTAGTTGTCTGTTTGGTGTTGGCTATGTCATTGTTAGGTATAGAAAAAACTCAGTTCTAAAACGTTTGAAAGCAACTCCTTTGTCGGCATTTGAGTTTGTATCCGCTCAATTATTCTCACGCTTATTTATTGTGATGTTTATATCTACACTGGTTTATAGTGGTTGTAATTTGTTGTTTGATTTTTTTATGTTGGGGAGTTATTTCGATCTTTTCGTTATTGGCATGCTTGGTGCTTTTTGTTTGATTAGCTTAGGGTTATTAGTCGCCAGTCGTAGTAAGAGTGAAGAGCTAATTGGCGGTTTACTCAATGTTACCTCATGGCCAATGATGTTGCTCTCTGGTGTTTGGTTTAGTTTAGAAGGTGCGCCATCAGCATTAAAATTTTTGGCCGATATGTTACCTTTAACGCATATAGTCTCTGGTGCGAGAAAGGTGATCACTGAAGGAGCCACCTTGAGTGATATTAGCTACCATGTGAATATATTATTGCTAATGAGTGTTATTTTTCTAGCACTGGGGGCCTATTTTTTTAGTTGGAATACCGAGCGATAATCGACAAGAGTTACGAAATAAAATACACTGTCGCAATCCCTTTTTAATTTACTCAATAATAATAGTCATTTGTTGGGTATTTACTTGTAATAGAGAAAATTAATGTCAGTTGTTATTAGTGGTACAGGCTTATTCACGCCACCTGAAAAGATCTCAAATGATGAGCTAGTTGCTTGTTTTAATAGCTATGTAGATAAATTTAATACTGAAAATGCTCAAGCAATTGAACTAGGCGAGCTTGAGGCTTTATCGTATTCAAGTAGTGCTTTTATTGAAAAAGCGTCAGGCATAAAAAGTCGTTATGTGATGTCTAAGCAAGACATCTTAGATGTAAATTTAATGCGTCCTACTTTTGTAGAAAGAAGTAATGATGAATTATCAATGCAGGCTGAAATTGGCGTTGTTGCTGCTAAACAAGCAATGGAAGCTGCAAATAAAACCCCAGAAGATATTGACTTAATTATAGTTGCTTGTGCATATACACAACGTTCTTATCCCGCTATGGCGATTGAAATTCAACAAGCGTTAGGTTGTGGTGGCTGGGCTTTTGATATGTTGGTGGCATGCTCTGCGGCAACTTTTGGTATTATTAATGCTGCTAATGCTATTCGCTCAGGTACAGCAAAAACTGTTTTAGTAATCAATCCTGAAATTTTGACACCACAAATTAATTATCGCGACAGAGACAGCCACTTTATTTTTGGTGATGTGGCAACGGCATCGGTGATTGAGGATGAGTCTACTGCAACGGGTGATCATGTCTTTAAAATTATTGGCGAGCAACCTATTACCCAATTCTCGAATAATATTCGTAGCAATATTGGTTATATGAATCAATGCAGCCCAGAAACTCAGCATGCTGATGATAAATACTTTATTCAGCAAGGACGTAAGGTTTTTAAAGAAGTGCTACCTATGGTCTCTAACTTAATTGCGTCGCAAATGGAAAAAGCCCAAGTGACACCAAATGATATAAAACGTTTATATCTACATCAAGCCAATATTAACATGAATAATTTTATTGGTAAAAAAGTCTTAGGACGAGATCCTGAACCAAGCGAAGCACCGATTATTTTAGATGAGTACGCTAACACCAGTTCAGCGGGGTGTATTATTGCCCTACATAAATATCATGATGGCTTGACTTCAGGTGATAAAGCCGTGCTATGTTCATTCGGTGCGGGTTATTCGGCGTGTTGTTTGGTGTTGGAATACAAGTAAATTTATTGGTTATGTTAAATAATGTAAAACCGGTAAAGTCTCTTTACCGGTTTTTTTGATCTTAGTTTTTAGAAGCTTTGGATCAAATTAGTGATTAACTTTGCGGTGTCTTCTGGGTACTCTAAAGGAAATAAGTGACCTCCAGAGGCTGATTCTAAGTTAATGTTCGGGTTTAGTTTTATAAACTTTTTGAAAAAAGAAACAGGGAATACTGGCGCATGTTTAGAATAAACAAGTGTTGCTGGTACTTGTAGTTTATTTTTATAGCTTGATAAGTGATCAGGCATATACCTAAAAATATTCGCTTCTACTTGGGCGCTAAATGCTAATTCTAATTGATCATTGCGCGCTACAATGCCATGGCTAACATAATCTCGTAAACAGCGTGGATCAAAATTTTTGAATAACGGTCTGCTGGCAAACATTCTTTCAATGTTACTACCCAATGGCCAATGGGTCCGTCTTGTTTTAGCTTTGCCAGCAGGGCTAAACTTATCAACAAGCCTTGTTTTTTTTAGGTACCTTGCAGCAATTGCCGTTGTACCCGAAATAACAGGGGGGTCTAACATGATTATGCCTTTAAACAGTTGAGGCTGCTGACAGGCTGCAAGAAATGAAATGACACCACCAAAAGAGTGCCCCACGCCAATAATTTGTTCTTGCTGATGGAGCTCAAGCTGTTGTGTAACGTAATGAATTAACTCATCAACTAAACACTGCCAATTATTTTGTACGGGGTATTTTTCATCGTGGCCATACTTTTCATGGCCAACAACCTGATACTGTTCAGGAAAATAGTTAAATAAAGTCTGATAACTTGATACAGGAAAGCCATTTGCATGGACAAAATTAATTAAGGTTTTTGACATTATTAAGGATGATTTAGTAAAAGGGTAGGTAGAAGTTAAACGGGTGTTTGAATTTTGTCAATAACATCTACCTTATTTGCATTATGCTATTGGCTATATTAAAAAACCCAGCTGAGCTGGGTTTTTACTGAACACTTTAATCGAGGAGCTAATGATTACATTAGAAGTCATCTAACATGTACTCGAGCGAGTCTTCGTATATCCTTAATTCTTTTTCGAGTTGAAATTGATCTTTAAGTTGCTCAATTTCACGCCATTTTCTTTTTTTATTTGGTGTAGTCTTTGCTTTTGCGGGTTGACTAATAGCTTGTAATACTTGGTTTAAATGATCCATAAAAGTACCCCTTAATAGACTTTGAATGGTAAAACACAAATCAACAGCTTCTTTTTAATACCATACTTTTTGCACAATGCAAATAAAAAACGCACTATTTGGCTAAAAATTGTGCGTTTAATTAAATAACTGTTAAGAAAGCTTTATTCTCTTATCAATTCCTTATAACATCTCAGCTAATTGCTTTTCTAGTTTACGCTGGTCAATAGCAAAATTGCGAATACCTTCACTGAGCTTTTCTGTTGCCATGGCATCGTCATTCATTTGCCAACGAAATTGAGCCTGTGTTAATGGCGTTTCATCATTTTTTTGTACATCACTTGCTTGTAGTTTTAGTTCAACTTTGTCTGTATTTTGTGATAACTCATTCATTAATTGAGGACTGATTGTTAACCTATCACAACCCGCTAGTGCTAAGACTTCGCCAATATTTCTAAAGCTAGCACCCATCACTACAGTATTATAGCCTTGTGTTTTGTAGTAGTTATAAATACGAGTTACAGAAACTACACCCGGATCTTCATCGCTAGGGTAGTCATTACGCCCAGTATCTTTTTTAAACCAATCAAGAATGCGACCAACAAAGGGAGAAATAAGATAAGCGCCTGCTTCAGCACAAGCTCTGGCTTGAGCAAAACTAAACAATAATG
Organism: Litorilituus sp.; assembly: GCA_030754235.1. Taxonomy (GTDB): domain Bacteria; phylum Pseudomonadota; class Gammaproteobacteria; order Enterobacterales; family Alteromonadaceae; genus Colwellia. The sequence goes on along the minus strand of JASMAS010000104.1, from coordinate 95,480 downwards.
TTAGATTACAATTAACCCCTTCTTTCTCAAGCTGTTCAGCCGCTTTAATCCCTTCCCATGTAGAAGCAAGTTTAATCAAAATTCGGTCATTATTAATACCTGCTTCATTATACATGGCCATTAATTTGTGTGCTTTATTAATAGAAGCTTGTGTGTCAAAGGATAAGCGTGCATCCACCTCTGTTGAAATACGACCAGGGACTGTTTTTAGTATTTCTAATCCAATCAAAACAGAAAGTTTATCTGCAGCATCAATGACTTGCTGTGCAGAATCGTTTGATTGGTTTTTGGCCCAAGTAACTGAGTCGGTTAATAATTGTTGATAATTTGGTAAAGCCGCCGCCTTTAATAATAACGACGGATTAGTGGTAGCGTCTTGTGGTTGAAATTTTGAAATGGCTTCTATGTCACCTGTGTCGGCAACGACTGTGGTCATTTGCTTTAATTGCGCAAGTTGAGAAGGAGAATTTGTCATGACAATACCTTTAATTTACCATAAATAAGAAATGAATGCGTTTAGTTGGTGAAATATTACTACATAAAGTACTAAATGTACGCTTTAAATTTCAATTTGTTATAAATTTTCGTGATTTTTCATTAATACTGTGATGTTGTAGGAAAAATCAGCAATGTCATTAAGCTGTGCAGTGTTTTAGGTTTACTCTATGATATAGTGATGTTATAAAATACTGCCTTAACAAATGAGTTTATATCTTATGTTGCTTGTTGTTTCCCCCGCTAAAAAACTAGATTTTGATACGCCACCTGTTACGCGTGAATATAGCCAACCAACATTGCTTGAACACAGTGAAGCATTAATTGAGCGGTGTGTAAAGCTGACGCCTGATCAGATTGCTTCTTTGATGAAATTAAGCGATAAGTTAGCTGGTTTGAATGCTGCTCGTTTTGGTGAGTGGTCATTACCTTTTACCCCTGAAAATGCTCGCCAGGCAATACTGGCCTTTAATGGTGATGTTTACACCGGCTTAGATGCCAATTCATTTTCTAAAGACGATTTTGCTTTTGCTCAACAACATTTTCGTATTCTATCTGGTTTATATGGGGTATTAAAACCGTTAGATTTAATGCAAGCCTATCGGTTAGAAATGGGCACTAAGCTTGAAAATAGTCGCGGGTGTAATTTGTATCACTTTTGGGGCGATATAGTCACCAATGAAATTAATCAAGCTTTAGTACAGCAAGGCGATAATGTGTTAATTAATTTAGCCTCAACTGAATATTTTAAATCAGTGAAAAAGGCAAAACTCACTGCACAAATCATCACGCCACAATTTAAAGACTGGAAAAATGGGCAATATAAAATGATCAGTTTTTTTGCAAAAAAAGCACGAGGTTTAATGGCTCGTTACATCATTCAAAACCAAATAACAAAGACAGAGCAAGTCAAAAATTTTGACTTGGCCGGTTATCAGTTTAGTACCGATTTAAGCCAAGGTAATGATTGGGTATTTATCCGTAAAGAGGTGTGAAAAAAAACTAGCTTAATGGATTAAGTAATAATCTGTTGTGTTTTAATACGCTAACGGGGATTTTGGATTGATTAGCAAAGTTGCTTGAATGACTTAACCAATATCAAGGTTAAGTCATTTTTTAGTCTTATATGAGGTTTATCATTGGATTATTAAAGCAAACTTTTTTCTTGTTATTACGATATTGGCTTATGCTTTAGCCTTATTTCTTTTAGCTTTTTTCTTGGCTTGTTTTTTCGCTTTAGCTTTTTTCTGGCCGGTGGTTAGTTTTACTTTCGCTTTTTTATTAGCAACTCTTGCTTCTTTGTGTTTAGGGCGAAGCTCATCAATGACTCTGCGCTGTAAACGTTCGTCTTGGTAACGCTCAATTTTACCTATAACGGCCATGTCATGGGCTTCCACTAGGGATATGGCCGTACCTTTTAAGCCTGCCCGACCTGTGCGGCCAATGCGATGGATGTAAATATCTACTTTGCGCGGCATATCGTAGTTTATTACATGGCTAATATCATCAATATCTAATCCACGGGCGGCAACGTCGGTTGCCACCAGTATTTTTATTTCGCCACTTTTAAAGCGCTCTATTGCTTTATTACGCTTATCTTGTGGCATTTTTCCTTCAAGCCATACACAAGGTAGCTCTTCAGCGTAGAGTTTACCTGATAAGTATTGTACGGTTTCGCGTTTGTTCGCAAATACTACCGTACGCTCAACATCCGCTTGTTTTAATATGTTTACCAATAAAGTCAGTTTATGTGGGGCGCTATCACTAAGATGCATCCATTGATGTATTTTAGCTTTTTCTTTACGAGAAGGGTTTGACTCTAAAAATGCAGGCTCGTTAAGTACTTCTTGGGCAAAACGAATAACCCCTGCGCCTTCTAAGGTGGCAGAGAAGAGCATGGTTTGTTTACGCCAACGAGCTTCAGCAGTAATGCGGTTAATGGTTTCTCTAAAGCCCATATCCAGCATTCTGTCGGCTTCATCAAGAATAAGAATTTCTATTTCCCGTGCATCAAACTGTTCATTTTCTATGTACTCTAATAAGCGCCCTGGTGTAGCAACGAGTACGTCGGTAGTGCTATTTAAAATATCATTATGGCTACCATAGTTAACACCGCCAGTGATGACACCCGTTTTTATTTTGGTTAGCTCTGTTAATTGTTCACTATCTTGACCAATTTGAATAGCAAGTTCACGGGTAGGCGTTAAAATTAATACCCGTGGAAAACCCGGTTGTGTTCGCGGGTAATCTAATAAGTGCTGAGCAACAGGTAACAAAAATGCTGCTGTTTTCCCTGTACCTGTAGGAGCAGAGGCTAGAATATCTTTTCCTGCCATCGCTTGTGGGATCACTAATTCTTGAATTGAAGTGGGTTTGCTAAAGCCAACGTTTTTAATACTGGCTAATAATTCAGAGTCAAGTTCAAATTGCTCAAACATAAAGGGTGGTTCACTAATTTTGGGGTTTACAAAGATGTCAGTAATTATAGTGGTTTTATTAGCGTAAGTAACTAAATAACTGGCAAGATGGTCATATAGGTTTTTTTATAAGTTACTATACTCAATTAAAATTTGTTCACTCCACTGGTTAATACGATCTTCACTGAGTTCATATTGATTATCTTCATCAAGTGATAAACCAACAAAATGTGTTTTATCTTCGTTGAGGGCTTTTGATGCTGAAAACTCATAACCTTGATTAAACCAGTACCCAATAACGGTTGCACTTTGGGCTAAAACTTGTTCATGTAACATACCAAGAGCATCTTGAAACCAGTCTGTATAGCCTATTTGATCACCCATGCCATAAATAGCAACCACCTTGTTGGTTAAATCAAGAGTCGCTATATCTTGCCAACATGATTCCCAATCTTCTTGCAGTTCCCCATAGTCCCATGTAGAAATACCAAAAATAATCAAATCATAGTCTACACAGCGACTTAATGCTTGGTCTTTAATGTTATGTAATTCAACTAACTCTTCGCCAATGGTTGCTTGAATTTTTTCTGCAGCAATCTCGGTATAGCAAGTGGTTGAGCCGTAAAATAAGCCGATTTTCATGAGAGTTTGCCTAAAAAGTAAATGATATATAAAATTGTTGGCGATTTTAACAAAGGCATTTAGTACAATTCAACGTAATTCAACTTTTAGTACCAATTCAGCTTAATATCACCTTAGATTTTTTGTAATATCATTACCACTGAAACGGTCTGTTTTCATCAATAAAGCTCTATTTAGGAAGAAGTATGTTTAAAAAAACATTTGTTATTGTAACGTTAGCATTAATGACAATCGGTATATATTTATCAATGAATGATAATGCCATTGCTGAAAATGCAACCAAACCTGTGCCAGCTGACAAGCCAGTAAACCTCGATCCATCACAATTAAATGCACAGTTGTTAAAAGCTAAAATAAGAATCAAGCTAGGTTTAGAAGTTGAAAAGGTAGAAGCAACTCCTGTACCGGGCATCGCTTTGTTGATAACGAATCAAGGATTATTTTACTCTAGTTACAATGGTGATTATTTTATTCAGGGTAAAGTTTATAGTTTAGTTAATGACGTTACGGATATCGCCGAAAAAAGTTTAGCTAAACTTCGGGTTGAAGGTATGGAAAAATTTAAAGACGATATGATTAGCTTTACAGCGGATGATGAAAAATATGTGGTGAGCGTTTTTACTGATATTACCTGTGGTTACTGTCGAAAAATGCACAAACAAATGGCTGATTATAATGCTCGAGGCATTACTTTTCGTTATTTAGCTTACCCTAGGTCAGGGATAAGAGATAGAAGTGGCGAATACTCACAAGGTTTTAAAGATTTACGCTCAGTGTGGTGTAGCGACGATCCTAAAACGGCGATGACCAGTGCTAAAAATAGTCAAAATATTACAAATAGAATTTGTGACAATCCTATTGAAGAACAATTTGACTTTGGTCGTCAGGTTGGCGTAAATGGTACACCAGCAATGATGTTATCTAATGGTATGATGGTTCCGGGCTATCAGCCTCCAGCGCAGTTAGAAAAATTATTAAAGAGCTTATAATTTATTTTTATGCATACTTCGATTGTACGTAGAGAAACTGTTTGTGTTGATCATTTACCTGATGAATTGCCTCATATCATCAAACAAATCTATGCAAGTCGCGGTGTAACTTGCGCACAAGAGCTTGATCATCAAGTCGCTAATTTATTAGGGGTAAATGGTCAATCTGCACCATTAAAAGGGCTAGAGCCTGCCTGCAAAATAATATTTTCGGCTTTAATAAATAAATCTACTATTGTGATTGTTGGTGACTTTGATGCCGATGGCGCAACTAGCACAGCCTTAATGATGTCGGCATTAGGGATGTTTGGCTGTAATCATCACAGCTTTATTGTACCTAATCGTTTTGAATATGGTTACGGGCTTACCCCCGAAATTGTTGACATTGCAGCCAAACAAGAAGCACAACTGCTGATTACAGTTGATAATGGAATTAGCTGTATTGCAGGCGTAGAACGGGCAAAGTCTTTAGGTTTACAGGTGATTGTTACCGATCATCACTTGCCGGGAGAAATAACCCCAAATGCCGATGCTATTGTCAATCCTAATCAAGTGGGTTGTGCTTTTTCAAGCAAGGCATTAGCGGGAGTTGGCGTGGCATTTTACCTCATGCTGGCATTAAGAAAATATTGCCGAGAGCGAGATTATTTTAGTCAACAAGCTATTGTAGAACCAAATATTGCCCAACTACTTGACTTAGTTGCCTTAGGGACGGTTGCCGATGTTGTACCATTAGATGCTAATAACAGAATTTTAGTAGCTCAAGGGTTAAAGCGTATAAGGGCAGGGCAAACTCGTCCCGGCATTCAAGCTTTAATTGATATTGCTAAACGTGATCAAACTCAGCTTGTTGCCAGTGATTTTGGTTTTGCTTTAGGCCCTAGAATTAATGCTGCTGGTCGTTTAGATGATATGGCTTACGGTATCAATTGCCTACTTGCCCCTGATTTAGCTACGGCTAGAGCGATGGCAAGTGACTTGGATGATTTAAATAAAACGCGCCGTGAAATAGAGCAAGGCATGCAAGTTGAAGCTGAAACTATTTTTACATCACTCAATTTTGCCAAAGAAAATTTGCCTAGTGCTATTGCTTTATATCATCAAGACTGGCATCAAGGTGTTATTGGTATAGTCGCGGGTCGCTTAAAAGAAAAATTTCATCGCCCTTGTATTGTTTTCGCGAATGCTAATGATGACAAACAGGATAAAGAAGCTGAAATAAAAGGCTCAGCGCGCTCTATTTCGGGCTTACATATTCGTGATTTATTGGAACATATCGCTAGTCAATCGCCAGGGCTGATCCTTAAATTTGGTGGTCATGCCATGGCGGCAGGTTTATCAATAAAAGCTAAAGACTTTGAAAAATTTAACCAATTATTCAATGAGATTGCAAAGCAGTGGTTAACACAAGAGCATTTGCAATCTATTTTGCTTAGTGACGGCGAGCTAGCTACCGACTTTATGACTTTAGGGTTTGCTCAGCAATTGAGAAATGCAGGGCCTTGGGGGCAAAATTTTCCAGAGCCGTTATTTGATGATGTTTTTACCTTAGTTCAACAGCGCCTTGTTGGTGAAAAACATCTAAAATTAGTGGTGCAAAAGGCAGAGCAGGTTTTTGATGCTATTGCCTTTAATGTCGACGTCAAGGCATGGCCAAATGCGTACGCTGAAAAAGTGCAATTAGCCTATCAATTAGACATCAATGAATTTCGCGGAAAACGTAGTGTACAACTCATGGTCAAACATATTGCTTTAGTGAGTTAAACTCACGCCAAACTAAAGAGCACCCCCTTAAGAAAAGCATTTATTTGCCCGAGTAATTAAGCTACAATGCCCGACTATTTTTTAGCTGTAAAAATAATAACAACGGCAATTTAGAGGCTTATTGTTCGAAGCTTATGTTTGAAATAAATCCTATCCTAAATAAAGTAAAAGAGATTCGAGAGCGTGCAGACCTACTTAGGGGGTACCTTTGACTATGACGTTAAAGCTGAGCGTTTAGTTGAAGTGAGCCGTGAATTAGAATTACCAGAAATTTGGAACGAGCCAGAACGTGCACAAGCACTCGGTAAAGAGCGCAGTGATCTTGAGGCGGTAGTTAATACGATTGTTGAATTAGAAACGGGTTGCGAAGACATTGAAGGTTTAATCGAGCTTGCCCTTGAAGAAAAGGATCAAGACACCTTTGATGAAGCACAAACCGAAGCTGACTCATTAGATGCATTATTAGTTAAGTTAGAGTTTCGCCGTATGTTTTCTGGTGAACAAGATAGCAATAACTGCTACTTAGATATTCAGTCTGGTTCAGGCGGCACTGAAGCACAAGATTGGGCCGAAATGCTTATGCGTATGTATTTACGCTGGGGTGAGGCACATGGTTTTAAAACAGAGGTTGTTGAAGTTACTGATGGCGATGTTGCTGGTATTAAAGGTTGCACCATTAAATACACAGGCGAATATGCTTATGGCTGGTTGCGTACAGAAACAGGTGTTCATCGTTTAGTACGTAAATCACCCTTTGATTCATCGGGAAGGCGTCACACCTCATTTGCCTCTGCATTTATCTATCCCGAAATAGATGACAATATTGACATTGATATTAACCCTGCCGACTTACGTACTGACACTTTTCGTGCTTCGGGCGCAGGTGGTCAACATGTTAATAAAACTGACTCGGCAATTCGTATTACTCACGAACCTACTGGGGTTGTGGTGCAGTGTCAAAGTGATAGATCACAGCATAAAAATCGTGCTAGTGCGATGAAAATGCTGAAAGCGAAGTTGTTTGAATTAGAAATCCAAAAACAAAATCAAGACAAACAAAATTTGGAAGATGGTAAATCAGATATTGGTTGGGGCAGTCAAATACGATCTTACGTACTTGATGACAGCCGTATAAAAGACTTAAGAACGGGTGTTGAGAATCGCAATACCCAAGCCGTTCTAGACGGTGATTTAGATAAATTTATTGAAGCCAGCTTGAAATCTGGTTTATAGAAAAGTTAACAGTAAGGTAAAAACAGTCATGACTGATAAAGTTCAACAGACACAAGCAGCACAAGATGAAAATAAACTCATTGCTGAGCGTCGTGGTAAGTTAGAAAAAATTCGTGAAAACTGCGCCGCTAATGGTCACCCAAATGATTTTGTCCGTAAAGATTATGCGGCAGACCTTCAAGACGTTCATGGTGAAAAAGATAAAGAAACCTTAGAAGACGAAACGGCAACATACAGCATTGCAGGTCGTGTTATGGCAAAACGTGGGCCCTTTTTAGTTTTGCAAGACATGACGGGTCGCATTCAAGCTTATGCTGCAAAAGATGTACAAAAAGAGATTAAAGCGCGTTGGGGAGTTTTAGATATTGGTGACATTATTGGGGTAACGGGCACATTGCATAAATCGGGTAAAGGTGATTTATATGTCAATATGGCTGAATATCAGTTGTTAACAAAATCACTTCGCCCATTACCGGAAAAGTTTCATGGTTTATCTGATCAAGAAACCAAGTATCGTCAACGGTATGTAGATTTGATCACCAATGAACAAACGCGTAAAACTTTTAAAATGCGCTCTCAAATAGTTAACGGTATTCGTAACTTCTTAACGTCACGTGACTTTGTTGAAGTTGAAACACCTATGTTACAAGTGATCCCTGGTGGAGCAACAGCCAAGCCATTTCAAACGTATCATAATGCTTTAGATATTGATATGTATCTACGTATTGCGCCAGAGCTTTACTTAAAGCGTCTAGTCGTTGGTGGCTTTGAACGCGTATTTGAAATTAACCGTAACTTCCGTAATGAAGGTTTATCTACTCGCCATAATCCAGAATTCACCATGATTGAATTCTACCAAGCCTATGCTAATTATGAAGATTTGATGAACTTAACTGAAGCTATGTTACGTACCATTGCTCAAGACGTTTTAGGTACAACCATGGTTCGTAACACCGTTAAAAATGCTGATGGTGAAGTTGTTGAAGAAAAACACTATGACTTTGGTCAATCGTTTGTTCGTTTATCTATGGTTGATGCTATTTTAAAATATGCACCACACATAGATGAAGCACCATTACGTGATCCTGAAAATAACTTTGAAGCAATTAAATCAATTGCCAAACAAGTAGGCGTTAAAGAAGGTGATGCTGCTAAAGTGTGGGGGCCAGGTAAATATATTTGTGAAATTTTTGAAGAAGTGGCAGAGCACTTATTAGACCAACCAACCTTTATTACTGAATATCCGTGGGAAGTTTCGCCACTGGCACGTCGTAATGATAATAACCCGTTTATAACAGATCGGTTTGAGTTCTTTGTTGGCGGTCGTGAATTAGCCAATGGCTTCTCTGAACTTAATGACGCTGAAGATCAAGCTGCACGCTTTAAAAAACAAGTAGAAGAAAAAGATGCTGGCGATGATGAAGCTATGCATTTTGATGATGACTATATTCGCGCGCTTGAACATGGTTTACCACCAACAGCAGGTGAAGGCATTGGTATTGATAGATTAGTTATGCTATTTACTGACTCGCCTACCATTAAAGATGTTATTTTATTCCCGCATATGCGCCCAGAAGCAGAATAAGTTTACATTCACTGTAAACTCAATTAACCAAAAGCCCATACGACCTTCCTCTATGGGCTTTTTATTTTTTCGACGATAGCTCTATTATTTTCATAAACTTTTAAGTAAATTAAAGGCCTGCGTATAATTATAATAATGAGAAATATTAATGATAATCAATAGAGAGTTTAAGCTATGAGTGTATCAAGAGGCGGCTTTAGCTCGCGCATGGGGTTTATTTTAGCAGCAGCAGGTTCCGCTGTTGGTCTAGGAAATATTTGGGGCTTTCCTACTCAAACGGCTAGCAACGGTGGTGCGGCATTTGTGCTGGTCTATTTAGTGCTAGCTTTTTCATTGGCTTATCCTGCCTTCATGGCTGAGCTATTAATTGGTCGTTATGGTCAAGCTAACGCTGTTAGCTCAATGCAAAAAATGTCACGAAATTTAGGGCAAAAACGTTTTGCATTTCTTGTTGGATTTGGCGGTATTATCTGTGCATCACTCATTTTAAGTTTTTATGGCATTCTCGCTGGTTGGATGATGTCATTTGCTATAGAGCCCGTTACTCAACTATTAGGGTTAACCGATACTGCTACTTGGTTAACCACCCAATCAATGTCACGTGATTTACTCTTTACTAGTTTATTCATGATGTTAACCATAGCTATTATTCGCCGCGGTGTTGAGCAAGGCATCGAGAAGTGGTCTAAGCGTTTAATGCCAATGTTAATTGGCTTACTTATCTTGTTAATTATTTATGTTTTTACCTTAGATGGCTCTAAAGAGGGGTTTAAAGCTTATTTAAACCCTGATATTTCAAGAGTATTTGAACCCAACTTATTGATCAGTGCCTTGGGGCAAGCTTTTTTCTCATTGTCACTGGGCACCAGTGTTATGATTATTTATGGCTCTTACATTTCAAAAAAAGAAAACTTAGTCACTTTAGGCGCTCAAGTCACGTTAATCGATGTTTCTATAGCCTTTTTAGCTGGCTTATTAATCATCCCTTCAATGTATGTTGCACAGTCTCAAGGCGTCGCAATTTTTGCTGATGACGGCAGTTTAATCTCTGGCCCAAATTTAGTGTTTGATGTTTTGCCCAGTTTATTTAATGGTATGGGGGCAATAGGCTTATTTGTCGGCTTTGGCTTTTTTATACTAATGTCTATAGCCGCCTTAACTTCATCTATTTCTATGTTAGAAGGGCCTGTATCCTTTGCCGTAGAACGTCATAATCTTGAGCGTAAAAACGCAACAACCCTAATTGGCTTAGGTATTTTAGCGTTAAGTACATTAATCATTTTTAATTTTACTACTTTATTTGGTATGGTTATTTCAATTTCAACGGTTTACGGCCAGCCGCTTATTGCGATGTTATGTTGTATTTTTGTTGGCTGGATTTGGCATCGTAGTGCGGTGTTAACTGAGATTAAAGAAGGCAATGACACCGTAGAGCATAGTATATTTTGGAAAATATGGCCTTGGTATACTAAGTTTGTTTGTCCAAGTGCTATTGCCATTGTATTTTGGCACTCTTTATAAACGCAATCCATTGTGAAATTAAGCGTAAAGTTAATTACGCTTAATTTCACAATAGTTTATACCTCAATAGTACAGCTGAAAAATAGGTTGATAACTTTTTTATGGAAAATTCCAAAAAGTTATCAACCTTTGTTTTTTTCTATTATTTCATTGGTTTAAAGATATGTTTTGTTTTGAAAATGCTACTGAATAAAAAAAATTATAAAAAAACTTGATACTGTACGAACTTACAGTATACTGGTTTCATCAAAACGAAATTACAAAAAAGATTCGTGGAGCAATTAATGAAAGACGATAAAGAAAAAGCACTAGCAGCCGCATTAGGACAAATTGAGCGCCAATTTGGTAAAGGCTCAATTATGAAGTTAGGTGATAATAATACAATGGACGTAGAAACCGTTTCTACAGGCTCTTTAGGGTTAGATATTGCCTTAGGTGCAGGTGGTTTACCTCTAGGGCGCGTTGTTGAAATTTACGGGCCAGAGTCAAGCGGTAAAACAACACTTACGTTAGAAGTGATTGCTCAAGCTCAAAAAGAAGGAAAAGTGTGTGCCTTTGTTGATGCCGAGCATGCACTTGACCCTATTTATGCAGAAAAACTCGGTGTTAATATCAATGAATTGTTAGTTTCACAACCTGATACAGGGGAACAAGCATTAGAAATTTGTGACATGTTAACCCGCTCAGGAGCTATTGATATTATCGTGGTTGACTCGGTTGCAGCATTAACACCTAAAGCTGAAATTGAAGGTGACATGGGGGATTCTCATATGGGGCTACAAGCACGTATGCTATCTCAAGCAATGCGCAAATTAACCAGTAACTTGAAAAAGTCCAACACCATGCTGATTTTTATTAACCAAATCCGCATGAAGATTGGTGTGATGTTTGGAAACCCAGAAACCACAACCGGTGGTAATGCCCTTAAGTTCTATGCTTCAGTGCGTTTGGATATTCGCCGTATTGGTGCGGTTAAAAACGGTGATGAAATTGTTGGTAATGAAACCCGTGTTAAAGTGGTTAAAAATAAAATATCACCACCGTTTAAACAAGCTGAATTTCAAATTCTTTATGGGGCAGGGATTAATAATTTAGGTGAGTTAATTGACTTAGGCGTTAAAAATGGTTTTGTTGAAAAAGCAGGAGCCTGGTATAGCTGTAATGGAGAACGTATTGGTCAAGGTAAAGCAAATGCCGTTAAATACCTAGAAGAACACCCTGAAATGGCTAATGATGTTGATACTAAATTACGTGATATGTTTTTGAAGCAAAAAGATGACCGTAAAGAAAAAGAAAAAGAGATAGAGCATTAAGTGTAAGCACTGATCTGTCGAATCTATCAAATAGCCTTTGCTTATACAGCAGAGGCTTTTAACTTTTAATACGGCGAACAGTTTAAGCTTTGCCCATACCTAAGTACATTAATTAACCTCAACTCGGTTTAAGGATTAATAAAAATTGAACTAAATGCCTGTTCCACGATCCGATCTTTCGACCAAGAAAAAACAGAAAGATAAAAAGGAACAGGCATGGATAAGTTAGTTGAAATATTTTGTGATGTCGATGATTTTTGTCGGGTATTTATTCCTGAGCTAGAAAAGCAGCTGCTCTCTGATGGGAAGAGAAAGCGTAGGCGCTCAAGCCGAATGACGATGAGTGAAATCATGACAATTATCATCGTTTTTCACATGTCCAATCATCGTGATTTTAAGAATTATTATATCGGTTTTATTGCTAAATTTTATCGAAGTCACTTCCCTCAATTACTCAGCTATACACGATTCTTGGAGATGATGCCTAAAGCTATCATTCCTCTGTCAAGTTACTTCTCCACACTCAAAGGTGAGCCTACAGGCATTGAGTTTATTGACTCTGCCAGCATTAAAGTTTGCCATAATTTGAGGATACCACGACATAAAACCTTTGGTGGTATTGCTGAGCGAGGGAAAAGTACCATGGGATGGTTCTATGGCTTTAAGCTTCATCTGGTCACTAATTTTAAAGGTGAAATCGTTGATGCAAAGCTAACCACGGGTAATGTATCATGATACCAAACCTGTCCCAGATATAGCCATAAGCAATTGAAAAGCATTTTTGTTGGGTACATTTCATGGGGTAACAGGAAAATACTTACAAGAATACTTAGATGAGTTCTGTTATAGGTTTAATTATCGATTTATCGAAAAAAAACTAAAATATTGTTAAATAAAGTAATAATTTATACTCCTGTAAAATAGACTTAAGTCAAATACAGGGGCATGTTAATTAATTTCTCACTTAGCGAGAATTAAAAGCCTTAAAGGCAAGGCATTCTCTAATAAGTTACATCCATGTGGCGTCCTTGTCAAAATCAATAACGAAGCATCTAAGCCTTTTTAAATTGCTCTTTGGGAGTTCATTAGTAAACTAATAACCGATCAATATTAATGAAATATAGAATTACTATATTTAAGTCCTTTTGTTTGTTCTAAGTTCGTTAATGTAACGCCAAGCTGACTAATTTAATTAATATCATTGGTATGAGAACACTATTAAGTAGTGAGAAATACAGTCGGTTCTTATAGCGTATTGTTGATATTAGGAAGTATCATTTTTTCGTTGGCAATATTTCTGTTTCTCAATTTTTCGCAGTCTTCTACTGGAATATCACCATGTTCAATTAACCAAAGAAAACTTTGAATAGAGATGTCTATTATACTTTTAGCTTCTCTTGCCCAAGGCTTTTTATAGCCGATGAAAATAGTATGTCCCTCGATTGATGCAGTCACAAAAATACTTAAGCGCTGTGCTTGGCACTCATTTAGGCTAGGATTAATGTCCCTAATTATATCAGCAACTAGCGTTCGGTATTTACCGTACATGGAGTCCATAATTTCACTGATAAATTTTTCGTGATTTGCCATACTCCACAGCTCGGGAAAAAACACTGTGGTATGTTTTGTATTAAGATCTTTGATGACAGCTTTTATTACTTTAACAAATTGCTCTTTAGGTGTATATCGCCCTCTAAATTGTTTAAAGGTATCCAGGTAATTTTGAATAACATGATCAAGCATCGCTTGTAATAATTTGTTTTTTGAAGGAAAGTAATATTGCAAATTTCCCACACTTACACCCGCTTTAGTTGCCACTTTACGCATTGAAAAATTGTGGTAGCCACTATCAATTAATAAAAGCTCTGCAGCTTCTAATATAATTTTTATTCGTTTTTCGCCCTTGGTCTCTCCCTTGGACGCTACTTTGTAAGACACAATAATCCCTTTTTTTTAAATCGCTAAAATTAAATACCAATGCTCTTATGATAAATCAATTTCAATAATAGAGAAAATAAAATATTTATAATTAAGTTAAGTTTTTTTTTATAATTAATTATTTGAAATATATGAATAAAAACTACCTGTATTGTCTCGGAGTGTAAAAATACAGTTGTATTGCAAAAAGAATACACTTGACCTATTTCGGTGTTTGTTCTACAGTTGATTTAGGTATCGGACTGTTTAAAAAATAAACAAGTGGTATGGCTAAAATAAGAAAATATAAAACAAAGTAAAAAAGGAGTTAGCACTTCGATACAAATTATTAAGCTAACCCTTTGCTAACTAATATAAATCATGTTCACTTTGGGGAAAGTAAAATGTTTAAGAAATCAAAACTGGTTATTTCAATAGCTACTTGTTTTGGGCTTGTTTCACTAGGTGGGGCCGCCTCTGTTATTGAAGTCATAGAAGTTACAGCGCAAAAAAGAGTGCAACCTTTACAATCTGTAGGTATTGCCGTTACAGCGCTTACTGGTGATCAAATGGACGCACTTGGGCTAGATAATGCGCAACAAGTTACTGCAGTGGCTCCAGGTGTGACAACTATTCAACCAAATGGACCGTCATCATTTTTTGTTAGTATTCGTGGAGTCGGTCAAAATGATTTTTCAGGTGACCACCAAGAGTCTCCTGTTGCGATATATTTGGATGAAGCATATATCAGTGCAGCATCTGGTGCGGGTTTCCAGTTGTTTGATATGGAACGTGCCGAAGTGCTACGTGGCCCTCAAGGCACTTTATTTGGTCGTAATGCAACGGGGGGGCTTGTCCATTACATTACTAAAAAGCCAACCAGTGATTTTGAAGGTTATGTTGACTTTACGCTTGGTGCTTATAATCAACGCAAATTTGAAGGTGCCGTGGGTGGTGGATTATCCGATGATATTTCAGGACGCCTATCATTTGTTAGAAATCATCATGATGGTTATATTGATAATCGTATCGGTAAAGATCTTAATAATGGTAAGGATTGGGGGTTAAGAGCTCAGTTATTAATTGAAAGTTTTGAGGATATTCAATGGTTATTAAGTGTAAGAGCTAGCGATCAAGATATTAACTCTGGATTTTTTGATCACAGTTCAGCGCGTTTAAACCCTACTACCGGTTTAGGCGAACACTTTAATGGAGTAGATTTACAAGGGACAGGTGATTCTTTAGCGCCGTCTTATCAAGATACGGATAATGATGTGCATGCTGGTGCTTATAATGTGATTGGCTATAACAGGCTTGAAACGGCAGGCGTTACTAGTAACTTTACATGGAGTTTTGATGAGTATGACTTTACGTTTATTACTGATTATTCATCACTTAAAAAAGATTATCTTGAAGACTCAGACGCTTCACCAAATGACTTTTTCGCATTTTTCTTGAAAAGTGATTTAGAGCAGTTCTCGCAAGAAATTCGTGTGAACGGTTTTACCGACACTGTTGATTGGGTTGTTGGTGCCTTTTATCTTGATATTGAGGGTGAATTTGCAAACGGTGGTGCAGCGCAAAACTTTTTCTCAGCGCAATTTCCAGGGTTTGGTCTTAATGATACATCGTTAAATCACCTTGGTTTAAATACTCCTTTTGAGACTGAAACTAAAACGACAGCGCTTTTTGCTCAAGGTGAAATTAATATAACTGATGAGCTATCATTCACTGCCGGTATTCGCTGGTCAAATGAGCAAAAAGACACCAATTTAACCACGTATTTTTCTCTATTTGACTCTGCTGGTTCTTCTAATGTTGTTTCAAATGATGCCTTTGGTCTAGGTACTAATGTTGATTATTTTCATTATGGTCCAGCTGGTGCAGGTGCGGGCGGTTTGGGGGAAGTGTTTGGTCTCACTGAAACAGGTACGTATGAATCGATTGATGACGATTTAATTACAGGTAAATTGCAACTCGATTGGAAAGTGGATAAAAACACCTTGGTTTATTTAGGTTATAACCGTGGGGTAAAGGCAGGGGGTTATAACGCACCTCTTGATCCAACAGACCTGATTGATGGTAATCCGCTAAGTGGCAGCGTTGAAGATATGAGGTTTGATGAAGAAATCTTAAATGCTTACGAATTAGGTCTTAAGTGGTCTTCAGCAGATGACAGGTTAAGAATTAATAGTGCAGCTTATTACTATGATTATCAAGACTATCAAGCATTTAGGTTAGAAGGTTTAACAACGTTCGTATTCAATACTGATTCAGTTGTTAAAGGCGCTGAAGTTGAAATTCAATCGAATCCGTTGGAAGGTTTAGACATTATCGCAGGTCTTTCATATATCGATAATGTAGTTGAGGATGCTTTTAGACAACCTGATGGCCAATTGCTTGATAGACGCGCAATTATGACACCACAGTGGAATGCAAACGCATTAGTACGTTATGAGTGGGATGTTATGGACGGTTTTATGGCTGTTCAACTTGATGCAACCTACTTATCAGAGCATTACTTTCAGCTTAAAAATGCTCCTGTAGGTCTTCAAGACGGATATATCCTTTCCAATGCTCGTGTGTCTTATACCAATGCTGAAGATACTTGGACAGTGGCAGTTTTTGTTAATAACTTAGCTGATAAAGAGTATAGAACGATGGCGTTAGATTTATCTGGTACTCCTGCACAAGCTGGATTCGGCTTAACTGAAAGCTACTATGGTACGCCTCGCTGGTGGGGTGTCTCATTCAAATATAAGTTCGAATAATTAACTAACAATGATTTGTTCATCCCTTTAACTAAGTACATAACTAAAGGGAATGAAATGTGTAACGCCATTCAATTAGTAATCAAAGAAGAGAAAATCATTATGTCTAATAATACAGATCTTGAACAAGAAATTGATCAACTTTACACCGTGGCAGAGCAAGCGGTGCAGGCCTTTGGGCAGTTCAATACCGAACAAGTAGAAAAAATTGTTAATGCAGTAGCAGAAGCTGCCGCAGATAAAGCGGAGTTTTATGCACAATGGACCGTACGTGAAACAGGTTATGGCAATGTGCCTGACAAAGTGGGCAAAAACCTGGCAACCTCAATTGGCTTGCGTGATACCTATAATGTCGCTGAGTATGTCGAACCGAGCGTCGATTTTGAAAAAAAGATTATTTCTATACCCAAACCTGCTGGGGTCGTACTGGCTCCAATGCCTTGCACCAACCCGATTATGTCAGTAAATTTCAATGTGCTTGCCAATCTAGTTACTCGTAATTCGGTTATTATGTGCCCTCATCCCGCAGCGAAAGAGTGCTGTACTCATGCAGCCCATTTCTTGGCTGAGGTTGCAGAGAAAGCGGGGGCTCCCAAAGGCTGTATTCAGATTATGGCAGAGCCCAATATTGCTTTGGTCAATATGTTGATGAAGAACCCTCGTACGTCATTGATTATGGCGATCGGTGGACCAGGTTTAGTGCATGCAGCCTATAGCTCGGGCAACCCCGCTGTCGGTGTTGGTGCTGGTAATGTGGCAGTCTACGTTGACACCACCGCAGATATTGAAAAAGCGGGTGCCGATGTTGTGATCGGCAACAGTTTTGATTACGGCTTGCCTTGTACTTGTGAGTCGGTGGTACTGGCTGAACGCGCTATCGCTGCTCAATTGAAATCGGCCATGGTGGTTAACGGAGCATGGTTTGCTGAAGGTGAAGATAATCAAAAACTGCGTGATTTTCTCTTCCCTGATGGCGTGAGTAACCCTGCGGCATTAGGTAAAAGCCCTCAGTGGATCGGTGAGAATTCTGCTGTTTCGGTGCCTGAAGATACGAAGTCGATAGTGATGGAAATCAGTCAACTTGGCCGCGATGAACCCGTTAGCAAAGAGAAAATGTTCCCACTATTGGGCTTCTTTGTTGTTGAAGGTGGTGCTGATAGTGCCATTGAACATGCCATGAGTATGCTCAACATGATGGGTAAAGGTCACTCTGCGGTAGTACATACTACTGATCCTAATGTGGTTGTTAAATACTCCTTGGCTTTACCCGTGTGTCGTATTGCCGTCAATACCGCAGGGATGACTGGCAATGCAGGAATGACAACTAATTTAGCAGAGACAGGCGCGGTTGGTACAGGTTTCTTTGGCGGTAGTTCTACGTCAGAAAACATTGGGCCAATGCACCTAGTGCAACACACTAAAGTTGCCTACGACAATGATTCCAGCATACAGATGGGTGATATTGAAAGCGCTTTGACGTAGTCGGGGCTAGAAAATAAAACCTTCGCTCTGGGAGTTGGCATCCGAGTCTATTGTTTGCCAGCCCTCAAACACTATGGTACCAGCTAAAGAGTCTGGCATAGGTGCTGAGTGGAGTAAGCAAGGGGTTAAAGAGTTTACCGCTTGCAAAATTGTTAACATTAATAAGGCATAAAAACTTTATGTACATTCAGCTTTATTAACTCTTGTAATAAAGCTGATATTAGTTTCCTTTGTAGTACTTTTGCCTTGTGGTTTTAATATTAAAACCACAAGGTTTTTTTTTCTATTATATTGAATCACCATAGAAATCATATGAAAGAAACGAGTGAAATATTACACAATGTAGAAATAGCCTTGACGTTGACACGAGAAGACGCCGTTGAGCAACTGTTGGTGCAGGTAAAAACTGTGACACTAGCTGATTGTATCGACAAGTTCAATTGGCAAGATTTTCCATCACATTTATATTCTACAGACTCTTTGATAAACCGAATATATTTTGGCGGGGAGTTTTGTGAGCGCTTATTGCCAGATAAGAAAACCTTATTGCGAGTTTTATCTTTAGTTAAAAAAAATCGGTTAGATTTCAGTTTGATTACACCTATTGTTTCAGATCAAGCGTTGGTACGATTGGAACAGTTATTTTCTATTTTACCTGCAAATAGCGAAGTTATTGTTAATGATTGGGGCGTACTCAGGCTATTGCGTAAAAGCTATTCTAAATTAACCCCTGTTATTGGCAGGCAATTATGCAAAATGATCAAAGATCCACGCTTACCGTCAGCGCAATGGTTAAAACTTTATCCACACGGAGTTCAATCCGGTCCTTTTCATAAATTGTTAGCGAAATTTGAAATAGAGCGTTTAGAGATGGATGTGCCACCTTTTGCCGAGTCGCAAGATTTTAACTCTCCTGAGCATGAATTATCTGTACACCAGCCATTTGGCTTTTCTTTAAAGGGACGTATGTGCAAAATAGGGGCGTTACAGCTTGATGAGCCGCGTAAATTTGGCCCTGGCCATGGTTGCAATAAAGAGTGCTTACAGTATTCTTCAAACATTTCTCGTGGCTGTTCGACAGAAAAAACGCCAAGTAATCCTCAGTTGTCATCACAAAATAAAACAGAAGATCTCAAAGCTTTCCAACAAGGAAATACAATGTTTTATCGTCATTCGCCAGCCATGACTAAAACCCTTGCTCAAGCATTATCTCAAGATAAAGTTAACCGAATCATTTTTGAAGGAGATTGGCATGAAGATTACCGCACCCATTAGTCGAGTTGAGGAGATACAGCTTTTATCAGATGCAGGCGCTGATGAATTTTATTGCAGTGTTGTGCCTGAGTCATGGACAGCACAATTTCAAACGTCAGCGGTGAGTCGACGAGCCTTTGGTAACTTACCTAGTTTTGATGATTTAGCACGAGCAATAGTTGTAGCACATCGATTAGGTAAAAAACTACACCTAGTGATGAATTCTCAACATTATACCGGTGAGCAACTCACTTGCTTATTAGAATTGGCAACCGTATTTGATTCTCTTGAAGGTGATGCCGTTATCGTTGGTGATGAAACATTATTAGCCTTACTGGGAAGCCATTCATTTAATTTTGCTATTCATGCGAGTTCCATCGCCAGTTGTCGTAATAGCGAAGCCGCTAAATTTCATCATGAATTGGGCGCTGATCGTATTATTTTTCCTCGAAATATGAAAATTTCCGAAATGGAAAAAATGGCTATTGAATGCCCTGAACTAGAATTTGAATCATTTGTGCTGAATGACGGCTGTGTATTTGAAGAAGGCTCATGTCACACCATACATTTGCCTGGTAAATTAGGTGGAGCCATTTGTCTAGATAATTATCAGTCAATAGAACAGCGTGTAGATGGAGAGTCGCTGACCCAAGAGGAGCAGTTGGCCTTCAGACTCAATGATAAGCAATATCAAAGCTGGGTTTGGTATCGGTTTGGTAATGGTTTTTCAATGAGTAAAAATGGATTGCTTTATGGTCCTTGTGGTTTATGTGCTGTGCCAAGGCTAGCTTCTGCAGGCGTTACATCAGTTAAAATAGCAGGTCGAGATGCGCCAACAGCGCGTAAAATCAAAAGTGTTGAGATGGTTGCTCAAGTTCGTCAAACATTAATGAAGTCAGGCTCTGATAGGGCCAAAATACTAGCGAGGAACATGCGAGAACAACCTAAGCATTGTCAGGTGGGATACATGTGTTATTACCCTGAAGTACGAATGAAAGTGAGTGAAAAATCGATTGAACAATCCAAAAGTGCTATTGCTATTCTAAATATTTAACCTGAACTAGGTTTAAGAGATGTTTAATTTTTTTAATTGCACACTCAGTACATCAACGGCATTGTTATTGTTGATTTTCCAAATACCTAATGGTTGTTCTGCGGTAATAACGACTTCTTTTTCTTCAATAAAACCATTATTAACAACAGGGCGTTTAGCGACACCAATAATGCGGTCTTTTTCTTGATGAGCTAATTTTTGATCTGGCCATGCGCATCTTTCTTGCCAAAATGGATGTTCTTGCCAGCGAGATTCCATTTTATAAAAGTCCCTTCCTACTCGACAGAAACGGTAAAATAAATGATGTAGGCGAGCAACGTAGAATGTCTCTGCAAGCGTTTTGTTCTGTGGTTTATTAAGTAGTGTATTAATCACGACAGGGGCAATGAGCGCTGCAGAAAGTGACAGAAAAATCCCACTACCAGAAAGTGGATCGCCTGAGATTGCAGCATCACCGACACATATCAAACGATCTTTTATGGGATGTTTATTGAATAAAGGTGTGCTTGATCTCGCTAATACTTTTCCCTCAGGCTCAATAAATGGGGTGATATGAGCTAGTTCGGGTCTTGATAATACCAGCTTATGAATAAAGGTTGAAAGCTTTTCTTTTGCGGACCCTGTATTGCTTTTAGCGCTAACTGAAACCTGAGTAAAAATATTACCTTGACCATTATTTGCTAGCCACAACCAACCATTTTCAATACTTATTGCTATCGCTTCAGGCGACATTAAGTCAGCATTAGAACTCTGCCAGTTTTGACAAATAGAGAGAGAATCAACACCTCTTATATGTGATTTTTTAGAAAGTGGTGCAGCTCTTCCTCGTGCTTCTACAACAAAATCAGTGTGAAAGGTTTTTCCTGACTTGCATACTATCAAACACGAACTAGGGTGTGTTTCTACTTTGATTATCGTTTCATTGTAAAAAGGAATATTAGCATTGGCTAAATCTTTTAATAATGCATTATCAAAGGAGACTCTCCTGATAAGCCTTTCAGTGTTTGCAGCACTGTGAGTGCCATTCCAACTGACACTACGAGGAATGGGGGAACTTATTTTTTTTAAAGTATGCTGTAAACTTAAAGTCGTCAGCGCTTGAAACACACGCTCTGAAATACCTTCAGTGACATTATGCTTTCTAATGTTGGCGATAACACATACTTTGTAACCCATTTTCGCTAAGCCTATGGCTGTAACAATACCAGCGGGGCCACAGCCAAGTATTGCTATTTCTGTATGCTCTTGATTTTCCATAATAAATACCTAGCTAAGTTCTTTCGTTGCGTTCCCTGATAACTCGATTGTTGAATTAACGTTTCCATAAGTGCGTGTTGATTGTCGTGCGGATGTTGTACTTTTAATTGCGAAATGCAAGCCGTTACCGATGCACAGCCGATACTTGCACCAGCAGGGCCAAAATGAGGTGTACCTGAATACCCTCCAAAATCGGTTTGCTGTGAGTTTAACCAAGAAATTTCACCTTGTTTACAACGCGCATCGCCAGTAGCTCTTATAATTCCACCATAATTCGAAGGGTATACAGGCTCTCCTTGAGAGGGGGCAGCGGCAACTAATATAATGTTGCTAGCTAAAGCTTGTTCGCAGGCATCTCTTAGTACACTTCGATCGTTGCGCAGTCCAAAACTCATATTGATAATGTCAACTTTCATTGAAATCAGCCACTGTATCGCGTCTGCTATTTGAGATGGAGTACATACAAGCTTATCGTAAAAAACACGAGCAGAAACAATATCAGCAGATAAGTTATTGCTAATAATATTAGTTACTGCAGTGCCATGGCCTAATTGGTCTGTAGTGCTTGAAGCGCCAGTAAAATCACGTGCGGCTAGTAAAGAAAAGCCATAAGACGTTGGTAAACCACTGTCAATAATGCCAACCTTAAGCATTGTATTCCTCGGCGTTAATAATTTTCAGGGTTGATTGTGTTATTTCAATTAACATATCAGCATTTGCAATCGGCTTACCGCTATGACTAACGATAAGTCGAGTGGTGTTGGCAAATAGTTGATCAATTTGTTCAATAATTTGGTTTTCAGTTACCTTGTCTGTTGCAGATGTAGGTTCGTCTAAAATAACAAGAACGGGATCTTTAAGTAATACTCTTGCTAGCCCAATACGCTGCTTTTCTCCGCCAGAAAGGGCTGTGCCACGTTCACTGATTGTTGTATTGATTCCATTAGGCATTTTAAAAATAAGTGTTGCTAAGCCTGCTGAAATAGCCGCATTGTATACATCTGTATCTGAAGCTTGCGGGTGACCATAACGAATATTATTGGCTAAGCTATCTCTAAATATTACCGGTTCTTGTGGAGCAATGGCTATTCTTTTTCGCCAACTTTGAATGTTGATATTAGCTAAGTTTATGCCATCTATTTCAATAGAACCAAAAGTAGGAAGCAAGTGGCATTGTAACAAATCAAGTAGCGTTGATTTACCAATACCGGTTTGCCCAACAATACCCACTTTACTGCCCGAAGGAATATGTAAATTCACATTGTTAAATATTTCTGTTTCAGGCGTGTGGCTAAAACATAAATCGTTTAAGCTTATATTGCCATCAAGCTGTTCGGGCAGTTCTTGTTGTTGAGCGTCATTTTGCACAAGAGGTTGCTGGCGTAAAAAACTGACCCTATCTAAACTCACCGTTAATCGCTGCCATGCTAAATACAGACCTAAAAGTGATTGTAATGGGCCAATAGCCATAGCAACGTAAGCGGTAAAAGCAATAAGAGAGCCTAAAGTAAAACTACCTTCAATAACCCAATATCCTCCAATTAAGAAAATAACGGCACGAGAAAGTGACACTAAAGTGCTTGGTATTGCTGATGTCCAAAATTCCGTTATTTGTAATGAAATTAACTTGCCTAAAAAGCTATGGTTTAAATGAGCAAGTTTATCTAACTCTTGCTTTTCGGCCCCAGCGGATTGAATAAATTTGATCACGGGTATTTTTTCGGCAAAAAATGAAGATATATCGGCAGCACTTTCTCGCACTTTGATATTTTTTCGCTCTACTTTAGGTCGCATTTTAAATAAGTAAAAAAGCTTAAAGGGTACCAAAATTAAAAGAATAAGCGATAACTGCCAATGTAAGTGAATCATCATTAAGGTTGCCGCTGTCAGTCCTAAAATGGCGGAGAAGGTTGAAAATAAGGTATCTACTGCAAAGCGTTGTATTTCAGCTATGTCACGGTCCATACGAGAAGAAATATCGCCGACACGTTGCTGATGATAAAAAGTGCTAGGGAGTTTTTGTAGGTGTTGAAAAACATCTTCACGTAAAGCGAACAGTATTTTTCCTGATAATTGCGTATGTTTAATACGGTTGTAACCCGAGAGTAGGGTACTCAAAATACCGACAAAAAATAACCCACAAGAAAAGAAAAGTAAGGCGTCAAAATCTTTTTGTAATAGCCCTTTATCAATAATGAGTTTACTTATATAGGGAGCAGAAACGACTAAGGCAGTTGTTATTAAAGAGAATAAGGCGAGAAATATAATCTCGCGCTTGTACAGTGCTAGAAAACTATAAAGCCATGTTAAAGCAGCCCTTCTTGTAGAAGAAGGGCTGGTTGATGGGTTTATTGTTGACATTAAACCTATTAACCTTGGCGTTTAAAGATGATGCTAGTTGACATAGAACCATCGCCGGTAAGTTTAATATGCGCTAATTTTTCAAACGTGTCAGGATCGTAAACCGCTATACTATCTAGAGCGCCTGAAAGGTAAATTTTAGAACCGTTATGTGAAAAGTTAATACAGTAATAAGTATACGGTAAATCTATTGAGCGTATTAATTTTTGTGTCGTTGAATCATATTCTTTTAAGTCGTTCAATGTAGCATAGACACGATTAAGCTGGCCTGGGCGACGTATTGAGGTAAATAATACCGTTTCTACTGGGCCAAAGTCTTTTGCTTCTGCCTTACCTGTTTCTAAATTAACGGTTTCATGACCAAATAAATATTCAGCGTTAGCTAAATCACCATCTTTGCCATTGAATTTGGCTCGGCTGTACATGCGGTAAAATTCATTATTAATTTTACCCATTTGCCATACGGATAAAACATCTTTACCAGAATAGCCCGGTTGTTTATCGTTTAAGCTCGGTAAAATAACGTCATATTTTCCTGAATGAATGTCCATTAGAAAAATATCTTGTCCACCAATAATTAATTCGCCAGACTCAAGTGCATCCATTATTGTTACTTGCCTTGGCGCATCAAACGTACGGCTTGCTTCTACGTTTAATCCTGCCGATGTATTGAATGCAGCGATTTGAGGTGGAAGCATTTCATAATGATCATTCATTATTTTTACACGGTTTTGGTGTGTGTAAATTTCTTTACCGTCAGGGCTAATGGCAATTGACGCGATTGATTTAACACGAATATTTCCGGTTGATTGTTGTGTTGAAAAGACAACGTCACAGTTATCAATATTAACACCGTATATATCACTAAAATGATTCGTTAATATGTAAACGATAGAGTTGTCTGGCGACATAACTAAAGTACCAGGGCCAGGGCCAGCAGGTAGGTCACATTGGCGAATTACTTTATTTGTTTGTAAATCAACTAAATGAAGTGTGGTATTGGGCCGTGTTACGGTAATTAAATACTCTTTATCTGATCCACTAGTTGTAATTGTTGTCGTTATTTTCTCTTCAGAATTTGAGCCTTGGCAAGCACTCAATAACATAACAATACTACTCAAAAATAGTGTTTTGTAAAAATTTCTGTTCATTGCTGTTACTCCTTGTCGTCAGGATAAACTGAGTCAAGATTACGCCAATCTTTGGAGGCAGAGTCAGCATTTTTCGACCAATCAGGATAAGTGTTCATCATGTCAGGTACTTGTGCTGGCCACCAACATGGGTCTGAACAACCGTATAAGTCGGCTTCCATTGGTTGACATAAACCAGCTACGCTACCAAACATATCTACTTCCCAACCGGGATCAGTTGTTGCTGTGCAACCAACAGGTGTTTGCATAGCCATTACCTCATCCAGTTCGCCGGTTTTTACTGCGTCATCAACTTGATGAGCTTTATTATTTATTGCTTTTAAGTGTTTCATGCTTGCGCCCTCCTAGGGGCTATATAGGTATCGTAAAAGCTGGGGTTGTGCTCCATTATTTGCGTATAAACATGAATGCCGAAATCAACCCAATCTCTCATTAAATCACAATAGTGAAAGGTTGGTTTTGCTGGGTCACCATAGCGAGCATAACTTTCATGATAGCAACCGCCAGCGCATAAATTACGTATGTTACATGTAGCACAACTTTGGTCATTTTTATCCAACCTTTTGTTTAAAAACTCGTTTAATATGGGTTTGTTTAAACCTGTAGTTACATCACCCAGTAAGGGTTGATCTGAGCCTGTAAATCGGTGACAAAGGTTAAGCCCACCTTCATGATCAACGGCTACCATGCCTACACCAGCACCACAGGGAAGCGCCTTTTTAGTGCCTTCGTGAATGTCAGTGATAAGTTGGTGCATGTTCGAGAAACCAATCGTTTTGTTTTCGAGTGCTGCGGCTAAATATTTTTCACCTAATTTTTTCATATTGGTAAAAACATCAGCTAACTCTTCTGGCTTTAAGTTGTAATCAGAGATATCACCAGAGGTTACTGGTGCAAAACCAACTTCACTAAACCCTAGTGTGTTGAAGAGGTGATCCCAAATGGTATTAATATCAGTAATACCTGTGGTTAAGGTAACTCGCGCTCCAATAGGTCGGCTGCGGTAGCGAGATAAAAGCATTTTTGCTTTCTTAGCTACCGTATCATACGTTCCTTTTCCGTTAACTGAGATCCTGTTGCGATCATGATAAGCTTTTGGTCCATCAATACTTATTGATAAACCAACATTATGTTTATCAAAGTATTCAACGTGATTTTCTGTCAGTAAGGTGGCGTTGGTCGTCATAGAAAAATCGACTAATTTTCCTTTTGATGCAAACAAGTCTTCTGAATAGGCAATGACACCTTTAATTAAGCTAAAATTTGATAAGGGTTCACCACCAAAAAACACCACGTTATAACGTGTTTGATCAGGTGACTCGCTCAGTAACATATCAATGGATTGTTTGGCGGTTTCAAAATTCATTTTCTTACCTGACGAAGGAAGATCTAAATCTTCCTTGTAGCAGTAAGTACAGCTTAGGTTACAGCCAGTATTAATATTTAAAACAACGGTAGTTAAGGGGGCACTTTCTAGCGTTAAAGGAGCAAATTCTTCAACATCGTTATCAAGGCCCTTTTCACCCACTAATGACAGGCTTTTTAATTCACCTAGTGCAGAAATAATATCACCTTCAGCATAACGAGCACCCAATGCCTTTGTTAATGACAAGTTTGTTGGCTTATCTTGCTCCTGTATTGAAGACAATATATCGCCTGTTAATTCATCACGTTCGAACAAACTAGTGGTCGGAATATGAAAGATAAATGATTTATCTTTTACTTCTACTTGGTGAAGATTATTTTCTATGACTTCTAATGTTGAATTCATAAGATATCACCTTATTTAAGTGGTGGATTATTCCAGCGTTGCACGGTTACTAATAGTCGACCTATGCCACTGATCTCATTTCCGTTTTCAGTTAATTTTGCAATAACATTTAGGTTGCCTGCGTTGTTAGTGCTACGGTAACGTTCAGGGTTTGGCCCAGCAGCTGCAGGAGAAAATTGACCTGTGCTGGTATTCATATGGCCAGCAAATTTAACGTCTTCGTCTTTCTTCGCTACTTCGTCGCGAGGGACTACTTGCCAGGTAACATCTTCGATGTAGCCTAAATTAAGGTCATCTGCTGTATTTGCGATGCCATCTTTACCGTAATCAAACCCAACAGCTCTAAAAAGAGTATCGGTTTTAGGTGTAGAACCACCGTTGTCGCCAACACGAGAAACACCATAAGAAGGTACAACTTCTAACGCATTCACTTGCTTATAAATGGCAAGCTGGTTTGTTAGTTTTGCTTCGCCAACTTGTATGTTGACATAACCAATAGCTGCGTTATTTTTGGCGGTAACTTTAACAACCATGCTATTATTACTTTGGCTTATCACTTTATTAACTGTAATGCTTGCCGGTAATATTATGGAATCAGTTAAGCCTGAGCCTGTTATCGTAATATTCGTTGTTTCACCTTTTTTGATGTGCCTAGGAAATACACTTAACAATTGAGTTTGCGGATTATCTTTAAGGGCTTTTATTTTCATACCAATTAATTCTTGGCCTTTTTGATAAAATCTTCCTCTTAATGTTTGACCATCGGCACTTGCTGCTAGCGTTTGACGTAAACTTATATCTCCAAAATTAATGTTGCCTCGCCATTCGTAGCCGGTATAAACAACAGAGCTACCCGTTCCTTTAATTGCTTCTCCATTAGCATAGTTACCTTCAACACTAAGCGAGTAGTAGTCTTTTTTATTCTGGTTTACTTGCATGGTTGCGCTGAAATAACCTTTACCCGGCATATGTCCGCTTAGTATCCATTTACCGTCAAGTTCAGGTTTTTCGGTCATCAACCAAGATGACCAATCTTCACTAGTAAATGGATATTTTTTAGAAACTAATGGCACCATTTTATTTCGAGCAATGCCGAACCAATTACGGTCACGGCCAAACATTGAATATTCAACAGATGGAAATTGCCCTAAATGGAAATCGACTAGGTAATTCCACTCTTTAGGTGTGCGACGCTGTAAAGCAACGCGAGCACCTGAGTGGCATCGAGCGCACATAGTTGCAAATTCGTCATCAAATTGTGTTTCGACTTTATTGAGGTCTTGTTCTAATAGATATCTAACACCTTGTGTTTCACTTGGTGCTAGACCTTGGTTGTCGGCTAAGTATTTAACAATTTCATGTAAACCGCTGCTTTTTATGTCTAGGTCACCTTTATTAATTTTCAATCGGTGTATTAATCGCATTCTATTGACGGTCATCTCCCATCCTTCAGGCGTTTTTCTTTGGTAACTAATGCGGCTTAACCCTTCATCGGTTGGTACGTGACAACCTAGACAATTAGAGCGAATTAATTTAGCTCCAGCAGAATCATCTGTATCTAATGACGCAGCAAAGAGTAGTGGGGTGGTTAGTATTAATAAAATACCAAATAGAGTCTGTTTTCGCAAAATACTTCCCTCTTTCAAAAATAAATAAACACATACGACCGACCTAATTTAGGGTGGCAAACCTTTACCCTGTATCTGTCAAAGAAAGGGAAAGGACATTTTATATGGGCAATCGATAGTCTCTTGTTTTAGCGATAAAACTATTTTATCGCTAAAAGTAAATACTTATTTATGCTTCACCACAAACATAACTTTTTGTAATTTTGCTCATGTTGGTTGTCACATAATCAATATTGTAATGGTCTTGCTATTTACATTAGAGCAATTAATAAAATAGGTCAAGTGTATTTTTTGTGTGTGACTTAAACGCTAGTTCAACCAAGCACTCTGATGCTGATGACCATCACAGCAATAGGTTGGCATTTTCTTGTGATTGTCAATTAACACATTGAATAGTGTTATTCGAATGATAATTGAAAAGCGTAAGCTATTTCTGCATGATGATCCGGCTAACAAAGTTACCTATTTGGGAATTGAAATTGAGTAAGCATAAAAAACGTTCGTTGGCGATAAAAATTGGAAAATGCCCTTAAATCGTTTTATGATTAAATTCAAAGAGTGTTTGAAAGATGCTATGTAAACCCGACAGTTACATAAAATCTGTTACAGGGTTTTGTCTTGCAACATAGTAATATTATGACGAATGCCACGAGCGTATTGCCGATATCTTTATGATGTACTCATCCTGTTACACACTATAAAGTTCAATGTTAGTGTTGTTATCGCTTTAGTTAATTAAGCCTTATTGCCCGATTATTTTTCTGCGATTTAGTGTTGTACTATTTACTCAACACTAAACGTTTACTTTAAATGCCTACCTCCATCAATTTGTATATTGCGTCCTGTTATGTATTGGCTAGTAAAAATGAAGTCAACAGCTTGGATAATTTCGTTAAACCCTGCTTCTTTTGGGATTAGAGCTTTGGTAAAAGCTTTTTCTTTGTATTTCTGATCATCATCATCATTAAATTTGATCAGCGCTGGTGACAGAGTGTTTACTTTAACCTCAGGAGCAAATAGCGCAGAGAACGACATCGTTAAACTGTGCATTGCTGTTTTGCTAGCGGCATAGGCGATATGTTTTTTACTTCCCTTTTCAGTCACATAGTCGCTTATGTGGATAACATCAGCAAACTCGGTGGCCGTGTTTTTAAGTAGTGGTTCACATGCTAAATTGATTTGATATGGTACGCTTGCGTGAATAGTCATCATTTTCAGCATAACCTCATCAGCACTGTACTGAGCATTACCTTTAATGTGAGCATCAGGTAACCAATCTGACGCATTGTGTATAATTGCACGCAAGCAATCATACTGAGAGACTATTTGCTCAATAAAATTTTCTAACTGTTCTTGTTGATAAAAGTCAACAGGGTATAAATCAACCCCTCGCTCTTTAAGAGTTGTAATGGCGGGGTATTCACTTCGGTAAGTGCCTATGATTTGGTAGCCTTGCGCTAATAAATGATTAGCTAAAGCTAAGCCTAAACGTTTACCTATACCGGTGATTAATACGACCTTTTTCACTGTAAAAATTCCGCACGTGTTTGAGGGTTAGTCTTAAAAATACCACCTAATGCAGTCGTTAAGGTAGTGGAATTAACGTCCATCACGCCTCTTGATTTAACACAGTAATGTGTAGCATTAATCGATACGGCAACATTGTCAGTAGCTGCTAGCGTTTGTATAGCAACTAATATCTGCTGTGTTAATCGCTCTTGAACCTGAGGTCTTTGAGAAAAAAAACGTACAATGCGGTTTATTTTGGATAGTCCTATAATTTTATCTTCAGGTATATAGGCAACCTGTGCCAAGCCATCAATTGTGACGAAATGGTGTTCACACGTAGAAGTTAAACTAATATTAGAAACCTTAACCATTTCGTCAACGGCCATTTTATTATCAATAACACTGATAGAGGGAAAATTTTCATAGTTCAAACCTGAAAAAATTTCGTTGACGTACATTTTAGCAATGCGATGTGGCGTTTTCTCTAAACTATCGTCATTAAGATCTAGACCTAAAGTGCTCATGAGCTCTGTTAATAAGCCTTTAATACGTTGGTATTTTGCTTCTGATGACATCGTACTCGCAAGGAGAGGGGTTTCTAAGCCTTTTTTAAGTAATGTATCACGTACCATTGTTGCTTCAGTACTGATCATGAGGATTCTCCTGAGCTAGCTTGGTAACTTAATGTTAATGACACCGAGTCAGCAAATCTTAATGCATGTGGCTTATCAATTGTTACCTTAGCAAAATTGACCCACGGATGATCTGCGCAAACGGTTAACACATCACAAGTTAATTTTTCTAACAGTAAGAAACGACCATTTTCGACAAGATTAATTATATTTTTACAAATGGTTTTGTAATTGAGAGCATTGTCCACATTGTCGCTTAAACATAGTTTGTTTGCAGGATAATGCACTTCAACGTTGATGATAATATCTTGCTGCTTACTTTTTTCTTCTTCATTAAAACCAATAAAGGTTCTAAGCCTTAAATTGGTTATGGTAATAATTGCGTTATTGTTCAAAATACAACCTTTGATTTGGACTGTTATCAAAATACCTATACGGTGAATAATAAGTTTTGGTTCACATAAAAGGTATAGCAAGGAAAAATATCAGTTTAGCTAATAAGCTCTATGAATTTAATAAGACACTTCAATGAGTCACTCAACCACTAGAGATTTTATTTAATATTACAGTTAACATTGTTCAATATTTTTTACTGCGCCAAGTAAAGTCTATTAACGATAACTTTTGGCTTTGCTGATTATACTGCTGCCAAAGCGCTTGGTAAGTTTTTTTTAGCACAGGATGGATGGCCTTTGCAGCAACCTCTGACATAGGCAACAAGACAAACGCATTTTCAGTGATTTCTTTACGAGGCAATATAACCCCCTCTACACAACCTACAACACTGTCATAAGTGAGAATATCAATATCTAGAGTTCTTGATGAAAATTTTGGCCCAGTTCGAATGCGTCCGTTATCATCTTCAATCACCTTAAGTTTTTCAGATAACGTTGCAATAGAGTCTGCACAGTCAAACCCAACAACCAAATTTAAAAAATTATCACCGTCAAAACCTATCGGTTGACAATCATAAAAGTTAGATATAATGAGTGGTGAAAAATACCTATCAAGCACATCTAAAGCGGCTGAAATGTGCTGACATCTATTAATATTACTGCCAAGACTGACATAAACTCTATGCACTTATGCTCCTTAAATGATAATTGTTTTATCGGTAATGAAAAATATTGACTTAGCAAGTCGTAAGTCGTTTTACTATTTTATATTATCGATTTATCCAGAATACAACACCTAAGCGGTAATATTTTTACCCTTCCTCAGTGCGTAATCATGTTGATTAGAGCAAAATTAGGCCTATACATACTTTATTTTTCTCATATATTATAGTTAATGGTTTTAGACGTCTATACGTTTAGAAGTTGACATATCTAGCAATCTAAGTAACATTGTAATCATTTAATAACTCCTTAATTTCTCGTTAGGTCATTTGTTATGCCAATAAAAATTCCCGATCAACTGCCAGCATTATCCGTTTTAGATAATGAGAACATTTTTGTTATGTCTGAGCATAGGGCTATCAGTCAAGAAATCCGACCAATGCAAGTGGCTATTTTAAATTTGATGCCAAATAAAATAGAAACAGAAGTACAAATTTTGCGTATGCTTTCTAACACGCCATTACAAATTAATGTTGAGTTTGTTCGTATTCATGCTAATGAGTCGAAAAATACCCCCAAAGAGCATTTAGAAAACTTCTATTGTTTATTTGATGATATTAAACATAAGCAATATGATGGGTTAATTATTACCGGCGCTCCCTTGGCTTTACTCGATTATTCTCAAGTAAGTTTTTGGGATAAAATTTGTGAAGTATTTGATTGGGCAGAGCAAAACGTCACTTCTACTATGTTTTCTTGTTGGGCAGCGCATGCGGCTATGTATCACCATTATGGTATAAATAGACAGTTAAGAGAACACAAGCTTTCTGGCGTTTTTCAGCATCAACCATTAGATAGTAAAGAACTGTTAACTAGGGGTTTTGATGGATTGTTTAATGTGCCCCATTCTCGTTTTGGCTTTATTGATAGAGCTGAATATCAAAAGGTTGACCAATTACACATATTGGCTGAATCAAAAGATGCAGGTGTTTATTTGGTTGCCAGTAAAAATAGGCAACAAGTCTATCTAACGGGTCATCCAGAGTATGATGCGAACACTTTGCATGAGGAGTATCTCAGAGATAGTAACGTTGAGGCGAATACGGCTTTGCCAAAAAATTATTACCAAAATAACAACGTTAAGAATGCTCCGGTAAGTTCGTGGCGAAGTCATGGTAGTTTACTTTTTACTAACTGGCTTAATTATTATGTTTATCAAATAACCCCTTATCAATTAGATGCCACTAATATTAAAGCAGGGTTAACCTACGAAAAATAATGGCTCTGTATATCATGATAAGTAATTAAATCTTCTGTGCTAGAAGTACTGCAAAAAATACCGAAAATGCTACCGGTTAGCATGAACAAGTTGGAAAAAAAATGAAAAAATCAGCCTCTTTTGAAAAATTGGAACAACAGTTAGCGAATAATATTTTAATCTTAGATGGTGCTATGGGTACCATGATTCAAGCGTATAAATTTGAAGAACAAGATTATCGAGGAGAACGTTTTGCTGATTGGCATTGTGATGTTAAAGGTAATAATGACCTATTAGTCTTAACTCAACCTGAAGTGATTAAAACAATTCATTTGGAATATTTAGCCTCGGGTGCTGATATTCTAGAAACCAATACTTTTAATGCGACATCTATCGCTATGGCTGATTATGACATGGAAGGGGTGAGTGCTGAAATTAACTTAAAAGCAGCGCAAATAGCCCGTGCAGCAGCAGATGAATATAATGAAAAAAATCCAGAAAAACCGCGTTTTGTTGCCGGTGTGTTGGGACCTACCAATCGTACTTGTTCAATATCGCCTGATGTTAACGATCCGGCATTTAGAAATATTAACTTTGATGAGTTAAAAGAGGCGTATATTGAATCAACGACTGCACTGGTAAAAGGCGGTAGTGATATTATTCTTATTGAAACAATTTTCGATACTTTAAATGCCAAAGCAGCTATTTTTGCTGTTGAAACTGTTTTTGAACAATTGCAACTTCGCTTACCTGTGATGATTTCAGGTACTATTACCGATGCGTCAGGGCGAACACTTTCAGGGCAAACCACCGAAGCCTTTTACAACTCATTGCGACATGCTAAGCCCATTTCTTTTGGTTTAAACTGTGCTCTAGGTCCGGTTGAATTACGCCAGTATGTTGAAGAATTAAGCCGTATTTCTGATGTTGCAGTGTCAGCGCATCCAAATGCCGGTTTGCCTAATGCTTTTGGTGAATATGACTTTACCGTTGATGATATGAATACTCATGTGCAGGAATGGGCGACTTCAGGCTTTCTTAATATTATTGGAGGCTGCTGTGGTACGACACCTGAGCATATCAAGGGGATGGCTGATACGGTTGCTAACATAAAGCCTAGAGAAATTAAACCTAGACAAATTGCTTGTCGTTTATCAGGTTTAGAGGCATTAACCATAGAAGCAGAAAGTTTATTTGTTAACGTTGGTGAACGAACAAATGTCACGGGTTCAGCGATGTTTAAACGACTGATTAAAGAAGAGAACTATGATCAGGCTATAGCTGTTGCGTTACAGCAAGTTGAAAATGGTGCCCAAATTATTGATATCAACATGGATGAAGGCATGTTGGATTCCAAGAGTGCCATGGTGCGATTTTTGAACTTAATTGCTGGAGAGCCTGATATTGCTAAGGTGCCCATTATGATCGATTCATCAAAATGGGATATTTTAGAAGCAGGCTTAAAGTGTATTCAAGGTAAAGGGGTAGTTAATTCGATCAGCTTAAAAGAAGGTGAAGATAACTTTAGAAAGCAAGCTGAGCTGCTTCGTCGTTATGGTGCTGCAGTGATAGTTATGGCCTTTGATGAAGAAGGTCAGGCAGATACTCGCGTACGCAAATTTGAAATTTGTCAACGTGCGTACCATATTTTAGTCGATGAAATAGGTTTTCCAGCAGAAGATATTATCTTCGATCCTAATATTTTTGCTGTCGCCACCGGTATTGATGAGCATAACAATTACGCTGTTGACTTTATTGAAGCAGTAGCTGATATCAAGCAGCACTTACCATATGCAATGATATCTGGCGGTGTTTCAAATGTATCATTTTCATTTCGGGGCAATAACCCTGTACGTGAAGCAATTCACGCGGTGTTTCTCTACCATGCTATTAAACATGGTATGGATATGGGAATTGTTAATGCGGGCCAATTAGCGATTTATTCTGATATCCCTGAAAAGTTACGTATCGCGGTTGAAGATGTTATCCAAAATACCGACGAAGACGCCACAGAGCGTTTACTGGAAGTAGCTGAAGAGTATCGAGGGCAAGCGGGTACAAAAGACTCTAAAGTAGATCTTGCCTGGCGCGAACTTCCCGTGAATGAGCGTTTATCTCATTCATTAGTCAAAGGTATTAATGAATATATTGAAGAAGATACTGAATCAGCACGCCTTGAAGCTAATAGACCTTTGGATGTTATTGAAGGACCTTTAATGGCGGGTATGAATACCGTTGGTGACTTATTTGGCGCTGGAGAGATGTTTCTACCACAAGTGGTAAAGTCAGCACGAGTAATGAAGCAAGCGGTTGCCTATTTAAACCCTTTTATTGAGGCGGAAAAAGCCGAAGTAAGTACCAATGGTAAAATTTTATTGGCGACCGTAAAGGGTGATGTCCATGATATCGGAAAGAATATTGTTGGTGTCGTGCTGCAATGTAATAACTATGAAATAATCGATCTTGGCGTGATGGTGTCATGTGAAGATATTTTACGTGTTGCCAAAGAAGAAAACGTCAATGTGATCGGATTGTCAGGTTTAATTACCCCTTCACTTGATGAAATGGTACATGTTGCCAAAGAAATGCAAAGACAAAATTTCCACTTACCTCTACTTATTGGTGGTGCAACAACCTCTAAAGCACATACCGCGGTTAAAATAGAGCCACAATATGATCATTCTGTTTGCTATGTTGCTAACGCTTCGCGCTCTGTTTCTGTGGTAAGTACTTTATTATCCAAAGAATTACGCACAGATTTTATTGCTAAGCAAAAAGATGAGTATGAACGTGTGCGTGCTCGTCACTATAAAAAAGGGCCACGCTCTAGTTTAATAAGCCTAGAAGAGGCGAGAGCTAACGCAACAGAAATCAGTTTTGAAAACTATATACCGAAAAAGCCCAATAAGCTGGGCGTGACAGTTCTTAGTGAGTTAGATCTTAACGAAGTAAGAAACTACATTGACTGGACACCTTTTTTTATGACTTGGCAGCTATCAGGAAAATACCCACTTATTTTGCGCCATGAAGTGGTGGGTGAAGAAGCAACTAAGTTGTTTAATGATGCCAATGCCATGCTAGATGATTTGATTTGTCATAACAAAATAACAGCTAAAGCGGTTTTTGGTTTGTTTCCGGCTCAAAGTGATATCGATGACGTGATTTTATATGCTGATGAAAGCCGCAAAAATATACTAATGAAACTTCATCAATTACGACAACAAAGCAAAAAGCCATCTGGACAATTTAACCGCTGCTTATCCGATTATGTTGCCGATAAAAACTCGGGTTTACAGGATTATATAGGGGCATTTGCGGTATCAGCTGGTTTTGGTGTCGATCAATTAGTTAAAGCCTATGATAAACAACATGATGACTATAACAGTATTTTGCTTAAAGCGGTTGCCGATAGGTTAGCTGAAGCTAGTGCTGAATATTTACATGAAAAGATAAGAAAAGAGTATTGGGGCTATGCCAGTAATGAAAGTTTAGATAATAGCGAGTTGATTCGTGAAAGTTATCAAGGTATTCGCCCTGCTCCTGGTTACCCTGCTTGCCCTGAGCATACTGAAAAAGGTTTATTGTGGGAATTACTCAAAGTTAAAGAAAATATTGGTATGGAGCTCACCTCGAGCTATGCTATGTGGCCAGGAGCTGCGGTAAGTGGCTGGTATTTTGCGCATCCTCAGGCTAAATATTTTGCAGTGGCGAAGCTAGCTAAAGATCAAGTATTAGATTATGCTGCACGAAAAGGCTTTACGATAGAACAAGCAGAACGTTGGTTGTCGGCTAATTTAGACTATGAACCGGAGTCATAAATCGTGGTAGGTTGTTACTCGTGAGTGTCGAAAGCATGACTGTTGTGCTTTCGACACACATCACATTTTTTACTATCTACTTTCACTTATTTAAAGTGTCGATTAAAGAAATTCATTATTGTGTTGTTTAAATGCACTTTCACTTTTTTGCCACGCATACTGTGTTTACTGCCTGGATAGGTCATCAATTCAAACTGTTTATTTTCATCTTGCATCGCTTTAATTAATTTAGTGGTATTAGTAAACAGTACATTATCATCAGCCATGCCATGATAAACCATTAAAGGGCCGTTTAAACCAGATATATAGGGGAAAACACTCGATTGCTCATAGCCACTAGCGTTCGCTGCAGGGTGATTTAAATAACGTTCAGTATAATGGGTGTCATATAAATGCCAGTCAGTTACTGGAGCGCCACTTACACCGGCTTTGAAGTAATCACCCGCTTTGAACATGGACATTAGCGCCATATAACCACCGTATGAATGGCCATAAATACCAATACGGTCTTTATCAACAAAAGGCAGGCTGTGTAAGTATTTAACCCCCGTAATTTGATCTTCTACTTCCACCTGACCTAATTTTTCATAAATAGGGAATTCAAAAGCAGTGCCGCGATAATTTGAACCACGATTATCCAGTTGAAAAATAATGTAGCCTTGTTGCAACATATATTGTGTAAAATCAGCGCCTTGCCATATGTTTTTTACTCTTTGAGCGTGCGGGCCACCATAGACATTGACAACCACTGGGTATTTTTTACCCGGTACCATGTTTTTAGGCTTGTAAAGTTTATAAAAAAGTTCAGTTTCGCCGTCATTGGCCGTTAAAGAGCCAAATTTAGGCTGTATTAACGCATTGTAATAAGGGTTAATAGGATGCATATCAGTGACCTTGTTCTCAGCCAGCCAAGTGATATGTTCACCATTAATATCATGTAAGCTGACTTGTTTAGGTGTAATGATGTTTGAAAAGCTATCTATATAGCGCTGACCGTCTTGGCTAAAATTGATGCTATGAAAGCCATTACGCTTGCTTAATCGTGCAACGTGCTCAGGGGATTTACCATGTAATGGTACGCTGTATAGGTGACGCTCTAATGGGGTATCTGCTCTACCCGTAAAATAAACTAAGCTATTTTTCTCATCGATATGTTGAATTTGGTCAACAATCCAGTCACCTTTAGTGAGTTGATTGATTAACTCACCTTGATTGGTAAAGTGATATAAATGCTTGTAGCCATCTCGCTCTGAGGCCCAAATAAATGATTTATTATCTTTTAGGAAAATTAAATCTTTATGTAAATTTATCCAGTTAGTCGAACTTTCAGTTAATAAGATTTGCTGCTTTCTTTTTTTTAGGTTGTAGCTCTTAAGTATTAATGTTTTCTGATCTCGACTTTGCCATTGATACGATAAGTTATTACTATCAGGTAACCATTTGACTCGTGGAATATAGATGTCTTTGTTATCACCAGTATCGATAATGTTGATTTTTTTTCCTTTTATATCGGTAACGGCTAATGTTATCTCTACATTATTTGTCCCTGTAGCAGGGTAGCGCTGCTCAATGAGTTCTATTTTTTCTGCATAGATTTCGTTACGAATAACGGTCTGAACCGGTGTTTCATCTACACGTAAAAAAGCAATGTGCTTTTCGTCTCCTGACCACCAATAGCCAGTCATTCTGCCCATTTCTTCTTGGGCAACAAATTCGCTCATACCATTTTTGATATTATTTTTTCCGCCGTCTTTGGTTAATTGCGTTTCTTTGCCCGTGTTGATGTTAAGAGCATAAATATTTTGTTCGCGGATAAATGAAACAAAATGACCTTGAGGAGAAAATTTAACATCGGTTTCAAAGGCGTCAGTTTGGGTTAGGCGCTTTGCTTTTTTTGTGGCTAAATGATAATAGTAAATATCACCATTAAGTGGAAATAGAAGTGCGCTGCCATCATGAGAAAATTTATACTCCATGATGCCAAATCCATATATGCGCTGGCGCTCACGACGCGCTTTTTCTTCATTTGAAAGCACTTCAGTACCGTTAAATAACGCTTGAGAATCAACCAGTAATTTATTTTCTTTACTGACTAAATTATATTCCCATAAATCATAACGGTTTAAATCGTCTTTTTTCCCTTGTAAATAGGTTACCCGAGAACCATCAGGAGAGAACTTTAATGATTTAGGTGTTTTTCCGTTTAAAGAAGGAGAGCTGTAAATTCGCTCTATGGTTAATTGCTCTGCGTAAATGCCAGTGATATTGGCACTAGCAAGTAGAATAGCTGACCAGCTTAAGCAGCGTAGTGCTTTTGTTAAATGTAGTTTCATGAAAATATCTTGTTGTTAATGAGTTAATTCAAACTGGGAGAGAGGTTGTTTGTATTTGAGTGAACCTAAATAACGTCTAGAGCATCACTTAACTTTTTAGCACCTATAACTTCCATTGCTGAAATTTTTTGTTTGAGCATATTATTATAAGGGACTATAGCATGTTTAAAACTCCATGCTATGTCGTTTCATTTAACCTTTCTTGGTCACTAGGTACAGGTCAGAATGTCATCTGATAGACCTATTTCGCCAAAAATAACTAAACCTTATCGTAGCGCATTATCTGTAAAGCTAGAAACCAATGCAAGGATCAAAGCCAAATAGTGCCGCTATTTAATTTTTTTAGACTTGAGTTTATTCTATAAAAAAAGAGTAGAGTACTATAGGGAAAAATTTAGGTCTTGATAAAGTTACATTTACGCCTATACTGATGACGTTTTAACTTGTTTTTTCACAAAAAAATTTCACAAAAAAATTATATGTTTAACTACAGTTTACACAACTTGTTTAATTTAAAATGTAGGGTAAATTGTTAACCGTGTAGCCTGTCTTGGCAATATAAGTTCGAGTCTAGGTAGCGTTTATGCTTTAAGGAAGAAGGTATGCAAGCTCAGTGTTTTTTTTATGTATTTAGCTCTAATCTACTTCCCTTATTCTTATTAATTAATGCGCCCAAAGAAAGCATAATGGGCAACACATTATGAATACTTCTGTAGATCAAGCTAATAAAGACAGAATAAATTCACTCCAACTTTTTACTGATAAATTTTTTGAGCGATCCCTCGACTGTATTATGATCACCGATAGTGATTGTAATATCATAACGGTCAATCCAGCGTTTACCCTGGTAACAGGGTACCAAGCCTCTGAAGTTATCGGTAAAAAAAGTAACGTATTGCGTTCTGGCATTCACAGCAATGAATTTTATCAGTTTATGTGGGCATCAATAGAACAAAAGGGCTCATGGCAAGGCGAAATAACCAATAGAAAAAAAAACGGCTGTTTATTTACTGAGTGGTTAAGCATTGTG
Organism: Litorilituus sp.; assembly: GCA_030754235.1. Classification (GTDB taxonomy): domain Bacteria; phylum Pseudomonadota; class Gammaproteobacteria; order Enterobacterales; family Alteromonadaceae; genus Colwellia. Next base: position 55,237 of record JASMAS010000104.1, on the reverse strand, counting down.
TATATTGATGATGATGGAGGATGTTATGTTGGCATGTTCAGTGATATATCAGCGAGAAAAACTATAGAAGCAGGCATCTATCAACTGGCTTATTTCGATGATTTAACCCGCCTGCCTAACCGTAGGATGCTTAAAGAAAGCTTTAAAAAAGCCATCGATGTAAAAAAAACAACGGAACTACTAGCCATTCTCTTTTTGGATGTAGATCTTTTTAAACAAATTAATGATGATTTTGGTCATCAAATTGGCGATGACCTCCTACGATTAGTTGCTCATCGACTCCGTAACTCCATTCAAAAAACTGACACGGTTTGCCGTTTTGGTGGCGATGAATTTGTGTTATTACTTGAAGGAGTCAACTCACGTGCAGGTCTCGAGAGTGCAGTAAGTAGAATTACCAAAGTACTAGACAGGCCTTATGAAATTAATAATCAAAAAATTTATGTTAGCTCATCAATAGGTATTAGTCAGTACCCCGATGATGGGGAAACATTAAATACCTTACTTAAACATGCTGATGCAGCAATGTATCGCGCGAAAAGAATGCATCAGTGCTCTTTTGAATTTTTTCAACCTAGCTTGATAAAAGAGACCATAAGTAGAACAGTGATAATGGAGGCATTGTCTACTGCATTAGTGAACAATGAACTAAAAATTTGTTTTGAGTTAATGGTTAATTTGTCAAAAAATAGCATATCGGGTATGGAAGCTATATTGCACTGGGATAATAAAACAATTGGCAACTTGGCGGTTGAGAAGTTTAGGGAAATGTCGGCTGAATTAGGTCTGTCGGTTAATCACGATCTTTGGCTTCTAATCGAAGCTTGTAAACAGCGTTATCAGTGGTTTGAAAATGGGATTGATTGTGGGTGTATATCGGTTAAAATTTCCTCGAAACATTTTAACCACGATTTAGCTTTATCAATCAATACAGCCTTAAAACAAACAAGGTTGCCAGCGCATTTATTGGAAATTGAAATAGCAGAAGAGTATTTTACCTCCGATTTCGAACGCGCGTTATTAATGCTAAATAAAGTATCAGAACTTGGCGTTGTCATAGCATTAGATAATTTTGGTCATGGAATATCATCACTGAAAAATCTCTGGCTGCTTCCTTTAAATACGATAAAAATATCATCAAGCATCATTGATAAAATTCCAAATGATGAAAGTTATTGTCGTATAGCTCAAACGATAATAGACATGTCAAACTCTTTAGGAATTAAACCTGTTGCACAGGGAGTTAAACATAATAATCAATTTGATTTTTTTAAACAAAATGATTGTGATATTCAACTGAAAGGTTTTTTGGGAGATAAAGGTAATTTCACTGAGATAGAAAAGAGTATGACTCAATTTTATCAAATGATTTAGCTTCTACCTAGTTGAGTATTTCTAGTCTTGTATTATAAGATTAATTTTTTACTCTGATTAAAATAAATAAGCAAATACACTCTGTTAGTTTTCACTCTTACTCATCATAGTAGAATTGAAGAATACTGATTTATCTTTTTTACTAAGGAAGACATGAGGCAAGTTTTTCTGTGTACTTAAGCAGGTATCAAAGTTAAGAGATCAATTAGTGATTACTTTGTTCGATTTTAGTACGTTAGCGCATTAGTGTACTATTTATTGTTGTATCAGCCTCACTCCAGTACATTGATAAAAAATGCTGTAAATTCAGGATTATTTATCGGGGTAATGACTTACCCCTTAAATGTTAGATAACGTCTAGAGCATCACTTAATTTTTTAACACCTATCACTTCCATTTCAGCAATTTTTTGTTTGGGCATATTATTATAAGGGACTATAGCACGTTTAAAACCATGCTTTGCCGCTTCATTTAACCTTTCTTGACCACTAGGCACAGGACGAATTTCACCTGATAGGCCTACTTCACCGAAAATAACTAAATCTTGTGGTAGCGCATTATCTTTAAAGCTAGAAACCAATGCAAGGATCAAAGCCAAATCGATACTTGTTTCGGTGACTTTAACACCACCGACAACGTTAACAAAAACATCTTGATCATTTAGCTGTAGGCCACCATGACGATGTAGAATAGCCAACAACATGGATAAACGGTTTTGATCGGCGCCAACAGCAACGCGACGCGGGTTGCCTAATGCTGAATGGTCAACTAGGGCTTGAATTTCAACCAAAAGTGGCCGAGTTCCTTCCCACACAACCATCACAGTACTACCGGGAGTCTGTTCTTCACTGCGGGTTAAGAAAATGGCAGAAGGGTTTTTCACTTCTTTTAACCCTGAGCCTGTCATCGCAAAAACACCGAGCTCATTTACAGCCCCAAAACGGTTTTTATTTCCTCTTAATGTTCTATAACGGGAGTCGGTACTACCTTCAAGCATTATTGAACAGTCAATGCAATGCTCTAATACTTTAGGGCCTGCCAGTGAACCATCTTTGGTGACGTGGCCTACTAGCAAAATAGCGACATGGTGTTGTTTAGCAAAACGTGTCAAATAAGCGGCACTTTCCCTTACTTGAGAAACACTACCCGGCGCTGACTGTATTTCACTCATATGCATTACTTGAATAGAGTCAATAACCATGATTTTTGGTTGCTCTTTGATAGCAATATGGCAAATGTTTTCCACGCTGGTTTCAGATAACATTTTTAATTGATCTGTGGGCAGTCCTAGACGTTTGGCTCGCATAGCAACTTGCTGTAATGACTCTTCCCCAGTTATATATAAAGCGGGCATTGTTGTGGCTAATGAACACATAGCTTGTAATAACAGCGTACTTTTACCCGCGCCAGGTTCACCACCGATTAAAATCGCGCTGCCTGGCACTATGCCGCCTCCTAAAACGCGATCAAACTCAGCAAAACCAGCAGAAAATCGGGGTAAGTCAGCTAAGTCTATGGTGTCAAGAGTTTGAACTTTTGCTTCATTACCAGCAGCATTACCAGCAAAGCCAGCGAAATTACCACCACGACTAGGTAATTTAGCCTGCCTAAATTCAGAAATAGTATTCCACGCTTTACAGTCTGTGCATTGCCCTAGCCAGCGTGAATACTCAGAACCACAGTCGGTACACACATAAGCAGTTTTACTCTTTACCATATTTTTCCTTTGTAGAAAGTGATTGCGCTTTTTTAAAATTGGTCATAGGCATAATTATTGCAACATTTGATTTAATTAACTTATAATGCTTTTATTAGTTTAATTGATATGTGATGAGTTCGATATACATATGATTAGCTTTTAAATTAGGATGATAACGAATTAACCAACAATTAGATATGATAATTCATGACAACAGATCTTTGTAAATACAAAACTTTATTGGACAAGTTTCGTGGCAGAGTAAATGAAAGTAGCTTTGATTCAAATTTTATTGATAGCACTACAACATTATCGAAAAACGAACGGTTTTTAGTAAAGATGGAACTTAAGCGTTTAGCTAACCCTTGTATGCGTTCAATTGATTTACGAGGCTTAGTTAACGGTCAATGCCGATTGTATGAGCACGAAGGGCAAAGCCATTTTTTAGATGATCTTGCTATTAAGACCTTTGAAGATAATGTTGAACTATATGGCGAATACACCTTTGGTGTTTATGAAGCAGTAAAAAATACAGAAAATCATTTTCGGGTTATTTATGAAAAAGAGCAGGCTGGTATTGCGCCTACAGTACCTGAAGTAGCCAACAAAACAGTAGATAATATTCAATATCCAGCAACGCGATACAAGTTTTCTGACTATTTTGAGCGTGCTGAAGAGCGAATGAACTTCGCTATTGCTTTAACGATAACTCTTGAAAGTAACTTACAGCTCAATGCCACCAGTTCTGACCTTAGTGTTAATGGTTGTAAATTTCGTTTAACAGAACAACCTAAACTAGAAGTTGGCGATATAATTACTATTAAATTCACAGGTTTAGAGCAGGATTTTCAATTTGGTAGTCAGGATTCATTTACTTATCAAATTCAAAATAGTCACCTTGAAGGCAGTATACAGCTACTTGGTTGCAAACGTTTAGACTCTTCACCTAAGGACGCTTTTAAAGGTTTTCTTAAGGCTTATATTCAAGGAAATAAGCGCCGTTATAAAATTAATCTTGATAATACTATTTATGCATTACAAGCACGAAGTTATGAACAGTTTTTTTTACCTAAAATTACTGATCTTCCTGTCTTCCTGGAAAAAAAACATAAGACTTTAGTTCCTCGTTATGCACTAACAACAAATAACAATCAAGCGATTTTTCAGTATTGGCAGGATGAAGCAGGTAAGCCCACTTTGCATGCATTGCTTAATGAAGAGCGCTTAAAGAGATTAATAGCAACAAGTAATAGTACTAAATCATTAATCGTTTATAGTTTTATTCATCAGTATCAAGGAAAAAGTTTTTTTTATACTGTTGATAACCTTCAGTTATCAACAAATGATCAATTATTTACTTCCTTTTTAGCTTTTGCTGCTAACAAAGACAGCTTTGCTATAACAGAGCTGACTTATTTAAACGTTGATAAAAGTCAATCTTATGCTCCTTTTACTTTATCAAAAACGCTGTCTATTAAAAAACAATATATCAATTTACCCCCATCTGATGAGGTAGAAAGTCATTTAGCTTTATTACCTTTAGCCGTAGTTATTAATGATATTACCCACCCAAGTTTAGTATCACAATATCAATACTTATCCTCTGAAAATATCAATACAGCAAAACTAAAGCTGTTTGGACACAAGCGTACAATTGCACCTTCACCAGTTGATGAACTAGGAATAACCTACAAAAAACAACGCCAAGAGCTGCGTTTTATTTATCACACTGATGCTATTGTTGAATGTGAAAAGGTGAAATGGACAGGCGTGTCTCAAGACTTTTCTGTTTCTGGATTGAAAATTAAATTAAATAGTAGCGCAGTACTTATTGTCGGCGATATTGTTTATTTAACCTTTCCCAAATTACAAAAAATAACCTCAGCTTTTGATCTTAAATTATTACCGTACGAAGTGGTTAGGATAAATAAAAATAAAACAATTATTAATTTACGTGTGCATGTTAAAGAACATCAGCACATTGGCCGCTCTTTTTTTAAATTGTTGATTGATAAAAATCGAAATAAATTAACCACTGATGAATACGCTATGTTGATTCCTGGGTTAGGAAGTGCGTTGCGTACTAATTATGTTAAAAACATGCAGACCCCGGTATTAGTTATTCAAAGCAGTGGTAGTCGTTATAAGGTTGAAGTCATAGGAACCAATCAAGAGAATAGTCATTTATTAGAGCAAATGAAACGTTTGAGTGATAGAAAACACTGTTATAACTTATACCCTCTATTAACTAAATTACAAAACAATAACACTCTAGATCAGGAGTTAAGAACATTATTAGCTAACAAAGAACCGGTATGCCAATTAATTTATATTGCAATTAATACTGAACAGCCAAAAGTAGAAAAGTCGGTTAATGTAATGCTTGATAGTGAGTTTGACTCGCCAGAAGCGATAAGTTTTTTTATACGAAGAGCTTTACAGCGTGGGGAGTTTTATTGTTTACAATTAAAGCTTTCTCGTACTGATGAACCCGATATGGAATATTTGAACGCTGAATTAAACTACGTAAGTACTTATGCGATACACAGAGGCAAGCAAATAGAGCAAGATATTTGGAGTGTTGCGGGGGTTATTCAAGTTGTTGATATAACTCAAGAGGTATTATTGAGAAACGAACTGATTATGGAGTGATTGTCTATAATCAGTCGTTGTTAACCCTATTACTTTATACTAAGATGTTAGCGCAAAAGTTAGGCTAACCAATGTAGCAAACAGTCAAGTCCTTGTTGATTGATAGTACTGTCAGCTTGCGAAAGTACGATAGGTTTTGCATGAAAAGCAACACCGAATCCAGCCGCTGCCATCATCATCAAATCATTAGCCCCGTCACCCATAGCAACCGTTTGCGAAACTGGGAATTGATATTGATCAGCTAGCAGGGTTAAAGAGTCAGCTTTAACTTGGGCATCAACCACAGAGCCCAATACTTTCCCTGTTAATTTGCCGTCAATGATTTCTAGTTCATTGGCAAAGGTGGCGTCTAAACTTAATAATGTCTTTAAATGGTCTGCAAAATATGTAAAGCCACCAGAGGCAATAGCAACGCGCCAATGATGCTTTTTTAGTTCAGTAATTAGGTTTTCTAGGCCCGCCATTAAAGGAATGTTTTTAGCAACCTGAGCTAAAATTGTTTCAGGGGCGTTCTCTAATGTGGCAACTCTTTGATGTAGACTTTGGCTAAAGTCTAATTCTCCTAACATGGCAAGTTCAGTGACCGTAGCTACTTGCTCTCCTACACCTGCTAATTTTGCTATTTCATCAATGCATTCAATTTCAATGGTTGTTGAATCCATATCCATCACTAATAAACCAGGCTCATTAAGCTTAGGGGCATCTTTAATCAATGCGCCTTCAATATTGTTTTCAAGGGTGAAGTTTGCTAAAGCTTTTCTCGCTTTAGTAAAGTCACTACAGCTGACAATAAAACGGTAACTTACTTGTTGGTTTCGCTTGTTTACCTTTGATAAGCTTGTTATCTCTATGGCCGCTTGTGTTTGTAAACGCTGTAATTGAGCCAGAGTAGTTTGTTCAAATATGACCAACTCGACGATAGGCTCATTGGGAGGATTGGGTAGTATGTTATCTGATGTTAAAGATAACTTCTCCTTATTTAATGAGAAATTTACAGGGAAATCTTGGTTAATCGGGTTTTGTCTGAAATAATTTTCCAGTGATAAGGGCAATACATTGGTAGAAAAAGACACGTTAACTCTCTATTATATAATTAATTACGCGATAAATATGCGAAGCAGGTTCATGGTGAACAAAAATAAGACTCCTTTATACCCTAAATTATCATCGATTTATAATAAAATTCTGCAATTAGTTAGTGCTATTTTGCTTATCATTATTTTGATGGCTATTTGGCTTTCTAGCACTGAAAAAAGTCAGCGTGTTATAGAGCAACATTTTCAGCAAACAGCCAGGCAATATTTACAACAGGTAGTTGCAGGTACACAAGCTATTTTGAGTGAAAATACTGCAAAGATCAGTAAAAAAACCACTCGTTTACTATTGCAGTCATACTTAAATAATATAGCTGAGGCAAACTATATTAGCAGTATTCATTTATATGATGATAAAGGAAGGTTACAACTGGCTTCCCAGAGTATGACTGACGCATCTTCATCAATTAAAGCCATCTATGGTATAGATCAAGCCTTTAATACTAAAGATACAAGCGAGCAAGTTATACCTTTTATCAGTGAAATACGCGATGAGAAACTTAACGGCTATTTACGCATTACGCTTGAAAAATCATTATTAACATCAATGTTGGAAAAAGCAAATCATGATCGGCTAAGCCTGTTTAGAGCGTTGCTTATTCTTGCCGGTTGTGTCGGTTTTTTACTCACTAGAGGGCTTAACCGTTTTAGTCGTCAAGGTTTTAGGGTGCCAATAGAGCAAGAGCTAAGTCGCTAGTTTTGGTTAGCGCTGGAGTTTATATCACTAAAAAATAGTTGATTGCTATTGTCTTCAAGTTGCACAGAAAGTGTAAGTGCTGATTCAGTACGTATTGAGGTTATTGCTTGAAATATGTTGATAATACTTAACGGGGTATTTATTTCACCTTGTTTACCCGAAGGCGGCATAGCAGGGGCATCGGTTTCAAGTAGTAAGCTCTCTATAGGGAGTCTTTTGATGGCATTTATTGTTTTTTTAGCTCTAGAGTAGGTAATAGTACCACCAATACCTAATTTAAAACCAAGATCGATATAGCTTTTAGCTTGCTGATAGCTTCCTGAAAAAGCGTGAATAACCCCTGCTTTTGCTAGGCGGTACTGCTTTAGTATCGGCAATATGTAGTGGTGCGACTGACAGTGGTGCACAATAACTGGCAAGTGCTTTTCTTTGGCAATGGAGAGTTGCATTTCAAAAAAATCTTGCTGTAATTTTAGGTTATCTTGGAAAGTTTGTTCTGAGTCAGTATTCTTTTTGGCCTTAAATACATCAATGCCACACTCGCCAATGGCAATTAAATTTTTTCTTTGCTCGTTAACGGTTTGAGCCAATAATTTGTGGTATAGCTCTAACTGTTTGTTCGTTTGTTTAGTGCTCGGGTGATTAATTAAAAACCAAGGGTGAATACCTAAAGCGCAAGCTATTTCAATGTCGCTATGATTTTTTATATTATGTAAGCTTATTACTCTTTGCCAATGTTCAGGGTAAACAGCGGGCACAATAATGCGCTTAATATTATTGTTAGCGCATTGCTGAAGAAGCTGAGGAAGATTTTTGCTTAGTTCAGGAAAATCAAGGTGGCAATGGCTATCGGTAAATTGCATATTGCCTCCTTGTTTTTTTGTTCGTCTTAAAAGCGACTTAGTTTTACATCCTATCCATTACGTCAATGCCTAGAATATCTAAGCCTTGCTTCAATGTTTTACCAATTAAGCTGCATAATGCTAATCGAGATGCTTTTATTTCGTCACTAATGCCTTCTTTTAGAATAGGGCAAGCTTCGTAGAAACTCATGTAAAGACTGGCTAATTCGTATAAATAATTACACAATAAATTAGGAGTACATTCGCTGTTCACCGCATCAATAACATCTTCAAGTTGTAATAATTTCAAGGCGAGGGCTTTTTCTTGTGGTTCAATAATCGCGATGCTATTTTGTGCTTGTGCCGTGTTTGCTTTTCTGAAAATACTTTGGATACGAGAATAAGCATATTGTAAGTAAGGAGCTGTTGCGCCTTCAAAGCTGAGCATAGTTTTCCAGTTGAAAATATAATCACTGGTACGATTCTTTGATAAATCGGCAAACTTAACCGCACCAATACCCACTTTTTTCGCAATGATGGCTAGGTCATCAACTTGAATGTCAGGACTTTTTTCTTTAATTAACTCACTAGCGCGTGTAACTGCTTCATCTAATAATTCTGCTAATTTAATTGTACCACCTGTACGAGTTTTGAATGGTTTGCCATCATCGCCCATCATCATGCCAAATGGGCAATGATCATAACCGACATGTTCAGGTAAAAAACCTGCTTTACGGGCAACAATCTCAACTTGTTTAAAATGTAGTGCTTGGCGTGCATCAGTGAAAATAATAATACGATCAGCTGCTAATTTACCACTACGGTAGCGACAGGCTGATAAATCGGTAGTGGCATATAAATAACCACCACCTGATTTTTGTACAATAAAGACAGAAGGCTCACCGTCTTTATTGGCCATTTCATCAATGAAAACTACCTTGGCACCTTGATCTTTAACTGCAATTTTCTTTGCCATTAATTCATCGATAACAGTTGATAAATCATCGTTATAGGCACTTTCACCCATAATGTCACTGCGCTTGAGTGAAACATTTAATTTGTCGTATATTTCTTCTGAATGAGAAATAGAGATATCAATAAATTGCTGCCATAACTTAGCACATTGTTCATCGCCACTTTGCAGTTTAACGACATCAGCACGAGCTCTATCAGCAAAACCTTCCTCCTCATCAAAGCGAACTTTGGCTTCACGATAAAAGTTCTCTAAATCGGCAAGGGCAGTTTCAGCTACCTCATTGCCCGCAAGTTTATCGCTTAAATGAGCGATTAACATACCAAATTGTGTACCCCAATCACCCATGTGATTTTGACGAATTACTTTATCACCACGAAATTCTAAAGCACGTACAACCGCATCACCAATAATGGTTGAACGTAAATGACCTACGTGCATTTCTTTAGCAAGGTTAGGGGCACTGTAATCAACCACAACCGTTTGTGGCTCAGCTCTTTGTGTAACGCCCATACAATCATCAGCCGCAATAGTGTTAAGTTGCTCGGCTAGCCAAGCTTGGCTTAAATGAATATTAATAAAACCTGGGCCTGCCAGTTCTACTTTGTCAGCAATACCTTCAAGATCTAACTTCTCAATTACGCTAGTCGCTAACTCGCGCGGGTTTGTTTTTAATTTTTTGGCCGCTCCCATTACACCATTGGCTTGGTAATCGCCAAATTGAGGACGGTTAGATAAACTAAGCGCTGGATTTGTCTCTGCGGGTAAACCTGCCGCCATCATGGCCGCACTAACTTTTTCTGATAAGATTTGTTTAATATTCATAATGTTTGATCTTTTCTTTTACTTGTTTGTTGACCAACTCGTAGTTTACCTTTTATGCAAACTAGATTGGTTTTTATCAAAGCGCAGACAATGCCGCAAAAATTTATATACGAAGCAAAATTAGTGCTCTCGGGTAGCGCGGAATAGTATATCCGGATGCCGTTCTTGTGCTAATGATAAGTTAACCATAGTCGGTGCGATATAAGTTAAGTTATTCCCACCATCAAGCGCCAAATTATCGCCCGCTTTTTTCTGAAATTGCTCTAAAGTTCGCTCATCTTCACATGTACACCATCGAGCTGTTGCAACGCTAATGGGCTCATATATAGCGTCAACTTTATATTCAGTTTTTAAGCGTTGAACTACAACTTCAAACTGGAGTACACCAACCGCACCAACAATCATATCGTTGTTAATAAATGGTCTAAATACTTGCACAGCACCTTCTTCTGAAAGTTGGATCAAGCCTTTTTGTAATTGCTTGGCTTTAAGTGGATCTTTTAAGCGAATGCGGCGGAACATTTCAGGAGCAAAATTGGGTATGCCGCTAAATTTCATCATTTCGCCACTGGTAAAGGTATCGCCTATTTGAATGCTTCCATGATTGTGTAAACCAATAATATCGCCAGCATAAGCTTCTTCAACATTAGCTCTATCTCCGGCCATAAAGGTGACCGCATCAGCAATTTTAACATCTTTACCAAGGCGCACTTGTTTCATTTTCATGCCTTTTTCATATTTACCTGAACAAATACGCATAAAAGCAATTCTATCACGATGCTTAGGGTCCATATTGGCTTGAATCTTAAAAACAAAACCAGAGAATTTTTCTTCGTTGGCCTTAACTTCACGGGTATCGGTTAAGCGTGGTAAAGGTTTAGGTGCCCATTTTGTAAGACCATCAAGCATATGATCAACACCAAAGTTGCCTAAAGCGGTACCAAAAAATACTGGTGTTAATTCACCTTTAAGAAACTCATCTAGATCAAACTCATGGGAAGCACCAATCACTAGCTCGAGTTCATCACGTAAATCTTCAGCATAGTTACCAATGGCTTGATCAAGCTCGGGGTTATCAAGACCTTTAATAACACGTTTTTCTTGTATAGTATGTCCTTGACCTGATTGATATAAAATAGTTTCATCATCAAGAATATTGTAAATACCTTTAAACTCTTTACCCATGCCTATTGGCCAAGTAATTGGTGCACATTTAATATTGAGTACGTCTTCTACTTCATCCATGACTTCCATAGGGTCACGTACATCACGATCCATTTTGTTCATAAAAGTAATAATTGGCGTGTCGCGCAAACGGGTGACTTCCATTAATTTAATGGTTCGTGCTTCTACACCTTTGGCAACATCAATCACCATTAAGCATGAATCTACTGCGGTTAAAGTTCGATAAGTATCTTCTGAGAAGTCTTCGTGGCCAGGAGTATCGAGTAGGTTAACTAGGCACTGATTGTAAGGAAACTGCATGACTGAGGTTGTAATGGATATACCACGATCCTTCTCCATTTCCATCCAGTCAGATTTGGCATGTTGCCCTGACTTTTTACCCTTTACTGTACCGGCTTTTTGTAAGGCTTGACCGAACAATAATACCTTTTCAGTGATGGTGGTTTTACCCGCATCGGGGTGAGAAATGATGGCAAAAGTCCTGCGAAGGTTGACTGCTGCGGCTTGTGCGATACTCATTTTTTAATTTGCCTCTTTGGTGTACATACTGGTGTACATAAAATGCTTTTCTTAACCTTTCTGGTCATTTCTGCATCATTCAATATTTTGCGCATTGTACCATAAATAAAAAAAGCCGCATCAAGCGACTTTAATTAGTTAGGTATTTTTTACCTTAATTTGCACCGTTAACAGCACCTTATTAAAGTGTTTTTTCATTAGATTTTGTTGATATTTTATCTTTACACTTTGTGCAAATTAATACCCATTTCATTAATTAGTCAGCCTAGCGTTATATTTGCGAGCTAGGAATACATATATGACTTAAACATAGCCATGTCATGAAAATTCCTCGCCACAAGCATTTAACCAAATATTAAGAACAAGGGGGTAGTCATTTCTACTGAATTGTTGCTTATTAACAACTCGGTTTAAGAGATAAGTTAATCACCTGAAATGTAATCGATAAGTTAACTGCTTATTTATTAAGCCAAGCTCAGGTTTATTAGCTTAGAGAAAATTCTAAACATAAACTCCGTCTTGTATAATGGTTACTAAACTAATAAAAAAAAGCAGTTAAGTTTAGTGAACTCTAATCCAGATCCGAAAATGCTCTAAATAGCAGCTCTTTATAACCCACGATACCAAGGACTTCTTGTGCTTCAATGACGGGAGCACAAGATAAACCGAATTTATCAAATAGTCGGGCACAATATCGAACATCTAATTCTGGTGGTACAGAAATAACAGGCTTGGTCATGACTTCGTAAATATTCACTCTGTCTAACGAGCGATCTTTTGCCAGTACCTGTTTAGCAATATCAGCAAGTGTTAAAATACCGTAAGTATCATGTTGATCACGCTTGTTAACGATGACCACTTCAGCGTTAATCGCTTTCATTGCTTCGAGGGCATCACGCACTGTTTGCATACCTTCTAGTTGTATGAAACCTTGATTCATCACTTCTTTTGCCTGAACTTTATTGTGTACCGTCACAGTTCGTTCTCCACACTTGAGGTTAATTGACTTATTTGGTGGTTAACACCAACCGCATCTTCTACATCGACTTGAAAGGCGATTCCTGTACCTGGTTTCTCTTCAAACTTACCTTCTTTAGCAATCACTTCAAGAATTTGGCGACTCATATGTTCTTCCACTAAAAAAATGAGAACATCTCGCTGGCTTTCAAGATTAAGGCCGAAAAAAGTTTTTGATTTTTGAAGCCCTTCACCCCGCGCATTGTTAATAACAGTTGCACCAGTAGCCCCTGCTTCTCTAGCGGCATCCATTACCGCATCAGTATACTTGTCTTCAATAAAGACGGTGATCATTTTAAAGTGCATTTAGGTTTCTCCACTTTTTTCATTTGTTTTTTTACTTGCCACTCAGAAAGTTGAGCGTAAGCCATAACTGACATAATAGGGAATAAACTAGCAAACGCTATTAAGCCAAAACCATCGATTAATGGACTTCTTCCCGGCACAGTTTCAGCCAAACCAAGCCCGAGTGCAGCAACAAGAGGGACTGTTACTGTTGATGTTGTTACACCGCCAGAATCATAGGCAAGCGGGATAATTAATTTAGGGGCAAAGATGGTTTGAACCACTACAACTAGATAGCCGGCAATAATATAGTAATGGATAGGATCACCAACAACGATTCGATAACATCCTAAAGCAATACCTACCGCAACCCCTAATGCTACGGAAATACGTAAACCCCAAACACCAATGGCGCCACCGGAAACTTCATGCGCTTTAATGGCAACGGCAATCAGTGAAGGTTCAGCAATCGTTGTGCTTAGACCAATTAAAAAGGCAAAAATATAAACCCAACGATAATCTTGCCATGATAAGACAATAACATCTTTTGCCACTTGTGTGGCCACATCGATATTATCATTCATACTGGCAATAAAGGCTGGTTCGGTTAACTGAGCAGCCATTATTTTACCTAAAGGAAATAGTGCCCACTCAAGACCTATTAAGAAAAAAGATAAGCCAATTAATACCCAAGCAAAGCCGACGATAACTTTACCCAGGTGGGGAATTGGTTTGCGTATTATCGCAAACTGAAAGCCAAAAATGATGATCGCTATAGGTGCCACATCAGCAATGGTGGTGATAAGAGTGTAGAGTAGTTGAGAAAGCACTTCGATCACAGCATCACCATACCGTAGGCCATAACAAAGATTATAGGGGTTAGCGATGCGAGTGCAATTAAACCAAACCCATCTATCATGGGATTTCTTCCTTTAATTGATGAAGCTAAACCAATGCCTAAAGCGGTGACCAAAGGCACTGTGATAGTTGATGTGGTCACCCCTCCAGAATCATAGGCAATACCGATAATTTCAACGGGTGCAAATATTGTCATTATCACAACCAATATATATCCACCAATGATTAGGTATTGAATTGGCCAACCTTTTAAAATTCTCAAAACACCCAATACAATGGCCAGGCCAACAGAAAAGGCAACGGTAAACCTAAGGCCCGTTGCATATTCTGCCATTGCTTGCTTTGTTGCGGCAATCATGCCATCACTCGCTGCTACTTTAGCGGCTTCGCCGGCTACAGCAATTAAAGCAGGCTCAGCAATAGTAGTGCCAAACCCTAAGCAAAATGCGAAGGTAAGTAACCAAAAAGCACTACCTTTTTTGGCAAATGCATGCGCCATACTTTCACCAATAGGAAAAAGCCCTTGCTCTAAACCATGAATAAAAAATGTTAAACCAAGTAAGACGAAAATAACGCCAACAAAGAGTTGCCCTACGTTAGGGAGAGGTTGCTGAATAATGACCAGTTGGAAAAATAATATTACCGCAATAATCGGTGCTAAATCCCTGATACTGGCTAACATGAACTTTGATAATTTTTTGAAGGTGCTACGCAAATTTAATCCTTACTTTTCATTAATTGAATAATGTTTGTATTACCTGCTTCCTTTCCTATGTGCGAGACGTTTTACATTACACAGTATATATAATTAATTTTAAAAAATTAATCTAATTTTTAGCGTATTATACCAACTATCTTGAGTTTAGGCTTTGTGGTTCATACCTGTATTTGTTATAGAACAACAACTGTTTAAGTGTATAGCCATGAGGGATATTTTTAAGGAAATGGACACTTATAGTGATAAACACATAATGATAGCATCTTCATAGCCAAAACCTGAGGCACTAGGGTAATAGCCAGTACGACGTCCTGTTTCTAAAAAACCAGCATTCATATAGAGTATTTGTGCGCTAATGTTTTTTGCTCTAACCTCCAGCCATATTTTAACTGCGCCTTTTACTTTTGCTTGGGCAATGAATTGGTTTAATAATATTTTACCTAAGCCTATACCTTGCATGTTTGGGTGAACACAAATATCCATTAAAGTTGCTTCATCAATGATCAATTCACCAATGTAGAATCCTATCACTTGAAGATCTTTTTTGCTTGGGTGACTAAGTTTTTCACCAAAATATCGGTTGCCAATACAGCTAATTAAGGTTTTTTCACTCCAAGGGTGAGAGTGGCAGGCATTCTCGATTGCCATAAGTGAAGCTGTGTCATTTAAACGAATGGTTGAAAATAATTGTTTATCTGTCATGACAAAAGGTTTGTAGTAATGGTGTGCCAAAGCTGCTTTTTTAGCATAGTTGATTGGGCAATGGTTTCTATGCTTGGGGTGATGAGCTTATTATCGGTATAGGACACTGTTTGTTGTATATTGTCTGTGCCTTTTTTATCATCATCTTCATTAATAAAGTACCAATTGAACATGCCGATATTGAGGTGGTTACTTTGTGAACTCACTTCACCAAGAGTTAAATCCAGGCTGAGTAAGACATCATTAAAAAGCGTGTACTGAGCTATTTCGGTTAGGCTTTGTTGGGTTTGATGTAAATACTGATTACTCGCTGTTTTATCTTGACTATCAAGGCTACGTTTTTGCCAAAGGCTAATGCCCATTTCACAAAGTTTATCGAATTGTCTTGAAGTTATACTCATAAGCTGAAGTTAATAATAGAAAGTTAATGACGCATATATAATGAAAGATTTAACGATGATAACAAAGACGATATCAGTTTAATAGTGGAATGAATAATTCCTAAATTAAGAGGGGGAAATGGCAGGGGTGGAGAGACTCGAACTCCCAACCATCGGTTTTGGAGACCGCTGTTCTACCAATTGGAACTACACCCCTGCAACGGATTCGAATTATACTGATGCTCAGCAAAAGGTAAAGAGTAATTTGTTAAAAAACCTTAATTGTTTGGCTGTTTGTTTGTAAAACAATCAAATAGGCTCTTATTTGACAAACAGTTCCTTTTCACTTTTCTTTTTCAAGTGGCAAAACCTAAATTTATCAGGATAAGGATAGACATCTTCATAAACACCACGGGCAACATTTTTCTGACACTGTTGCCAATACTCAGCAGTTAAGAGGTCTTCATGGTGTTTTTTAAACGCTTTTAAATATTTAGGGTTTGCTAGCGCAAATGTAGCGAGTTCCTCAGGAAATACATCCCCTGGAGCAACTGAGTACCAAGGCTCAGCAGCGTAAATTTGCTCTTCAGTTTTTGGAATAGGCTTTACTCTGAAGTTTACTTCATCCATATAAGTAATTTCATCATAATCATAGAAAATAACGCGACCATGACGGGTAACACCAAAATTTTTAAGTAGCATGTCTCCTGGGAATATATCAGCTGAAATAAGCTGTTTAATGGCTTTCCCGTAACCATAAAGAGCATTCTCTATTTGCTCGTCACTCGCTTTTGCTAAGTATAAATTTAACGGCACCATTTTACGTTCGATATACATATGCTTAATAATAATAAGATCTTCTTCATAACGAATAATTGACGGGGCAACCTTATTTAGTTCCTCTAATAGCTCTGTGCCAAACCTGTCCTTGGGAAAGGCGACCTCAGAGTATTCCATGGTATCAGCCATACGGCCAACTCTGTCGTGTAACTTCACTAATCTATATTTTTCTTTAACATCTTTTTTTGTAACATTTTTGCTCGGTGAAAACTTGTCTTTGATGATTTTAAAAACATAAGGGTAAGAGGGGAGTGTAAAGACCGACATCACCATGCCTTTAATACCCGCTGCTAATTCTAATTTATCATCACTGTTGTCAAGGTGATTTAAAAAATCACGGTAAAATTGGGTTTTTCCTTGTTTATGAAAACCAATGGCGGAATACAAATCTGCTTTTGTTTTATGCGGCATTAGACTTTGTAAGAAGTTAACGAGTGCGTATGGGTGCTGACAATCAACAAAGAAATAAGCACGAGCAAAACCAAAAACTACCGCCATATCTTCACTATCAGTTAATAAGGCATCTATGTATAACTTGCCCTGTTCATTGTTTAATACTGAAACGATAAAAGGGGTTTCGCCACCAGGAGAAATCACTCTACCAATGAGGTAAGCACCTTTATTACGGTAAAAGGTAAAATTTAAAATATCAAATTGTAAGTCTTCTAATTTATAACGAGTTTTGTGGGCTTTTCGTCGAAAAGCACTAATAAGCACGTCAACATCGCCTTCTAAGTCAACAAAAGGCACTGTACTTTTGTGCGCATTCATTATATCACAAATAGTTTGCTTTAAGCCTTTTTCGGCAGGCGTAAAACTAGTGTAAATGCCTGGGGTTGGTCTATCATCAAGGCGTTGTGCAGTACTTTCGACAAAAATATAATCGTTATGGTAGTACTTACGTTCAAATAAACGGCAAAAGACTGAGTTATAGAATGTTTCAGCTAGTTCAGGTTGATTGTGCTCAGCTAATAACTCGATGTATTCACGTTTTATTTGTTGCCATAAGCGGTCATCTAATGAGTCTATGAAAAAATCTTCTTTAATGGTATCGAATGTTTCTCTCACCCTTTGCTCGTAAAAGGTCGTTCTTGCTTTAGCTGCTTTTTGGGTTTCAGCCCATTGGCATAGTTGAAATCGTTGTTGGGCTGATTTGGTTATTTCGATAAAAAGATGGATATGGCGATCAAAACCATTGATGATGGTTTTAGCAATAGAGAAAGCGAGATTATTCATATTAGCCGTCTGATGTTGAATTGTTATTATCTATGAGCATACTTGAAAAACAGCATTTGAACAGGATATTTCCGTTAAATACTGAATATAATTAACAATTATTTTACCATCGTTCAAACTCGCTTATATAAGGGACAAAACCAATAGCTTAATTTTATTGATTTAACTTGCTATATAAGGACTTGGGCTCTAAAATTATGCGCTTTATTTTCACCAATTTGTCTGGCTAAAAGCTAGGCGTAAAGACAAGTTTAACTATTTATCATGCGTGTATCTGATTTTTCTTTTGATTTACCTTCTCAATTAATTGCTCGATTTCCTAAAGCGGAGCGTACGGCTAGCCGATTAATGGTGCTAGATGGTAATAGCGGTAAACTTGATGATTTGGGTTTTACAGATATTTTAGCGCAATTAAATCGTGGTGATTTATTAGTTTTCAATAATACTCGAGTCATTCCTGCTCGGATGTTTGGACAAAAGTCTAGCGGTGGTAAAATTGAAGTATTAGTTGAGCGTTTAATTGATAAAAATACTGTGCTAGCACATATCCGTGCAAGTAAATCTCCTAAAGAGGGGGCCGAGTTGTTGCTTGAAGGAGTCGCTAAGGCGACAATGGTGGCAAGACATGGTGCTTTATTTGAATTAAAGTTTGATGGTGAAAAATCTGTCTTATCCATCTTGGACGAAATTGGCCATATGCCATTACCCCCTTATATAGATCGCCCCGATGAGAGCAGTGACAGAGAACGCTATCAAACAGTTTATAATGAAAAGCCCGGTGCAGTCGCTGCGCCTACGGCAGGTTTACATTTCGATGCTCCCTTATTAACACAGTTACAAGAGAAGGGTATTGAACTTGCTTTTGTTACCTTACATGTTGGTGCAGGTACTTTTCAACCTGTGAAAGTTGATGAAATTCTCGATCACATTATGCATGCTGAATATGTTGAAGTGAGTGATGAAGTGGTTGAGCAAATTAAAAAGACTAAAGCAGCTGGTGGTAAGGTTGTTGCCGTTGGGACTACTTCTGTTCGCTCCTTAGAAAGCGCGGCTAAATCAGCCCAAGACAATGGTAGTGAACTTACCGCATTTTATGGGGATACTGATATTTTTATTACACCTGGTTATGAATTTAAGTTAGTTGATGCACTATTAACTAATTTTCATTTATCGGAATCAACCTTGTTAATGTTGGTGAGTGCTTTTGCAGGTTATGAACATATTATGAATGCATATCAACATGCTATTAGAGAAAAATATCGCTTTTTTAGTTATGGTGATGCAATGTTTCTTACAAAACAAGAAAAACAGTTTATTTAATTGAGTTATTACGTGTG
This sequence comes from Litorilituus sp., assembly GCA_030754235.1. Lineage (GTDB taxonomy): Bacteria > Pseudomonadota > Gammaproteobacteria > Enterobacterales > Alteromonadaceae > Colwellia. Next base: position 36,004 of record JASMAS010000104.1, on the reverse strand, counting down.
TAAACACAGTCAACAGTTTTAAAGCAAACACCGCCGGCCTGTTTTGCTAGTGGGTGAACAGAGTAGATAAAATGACAGAAAAGAAAAGAATGACATATCAATTAATCACTACAGACGGCAAAGCCCGTCGTGGTCGGTTAACCTTTGAACGTGGCACTGTAGAAACTCCAGCCTTTATGCCTGTGGGAACCTACGGTACGGTAAAAGGAATGAAAACGGAAGAAGTAAAAGAGACTGGAGCAGAAATTATTCTGGGTAATACTTTCCACCTAATGCTGCGCCCGGGAACTGATATTATTGAACAACACGGTGGTTTGCATGAGTTTATTAATTGGGATAAGCCTATTCTAACAGATTCAGGCGGGTTTCAAGTCTTCAGTTTAGGTGAAATGCGTAAAATTACCGAGGAAGGTGTGCGTTTTAGCTCCCCTGTTAACGGCGAAAAAATCATGTTAACGCCTGAGCGATCAATGGAAGTTCAGCGCAGTTTAAATTCAGATATAGTGATGATTTTTGACGAATGTACGCCATATCCCGCCACCCATAAAGAAGCAAAAGACTCAATGGAGTTATCACTTCGCTGGGCTCAGCGTTCAAAAGATGCTCACGGTGATAGCCTTAATGCACTTTTTGGCATTGTGCAAGGTGGTATGTATGAAGACCTTAGAGAAGTTTCACTAAGTGGCTTAAAAGGCATTGAATTTGATGGTTACGCCATTGGTGGCTTATCTGTTGGTGAACCAAAAGAAGACATGATTCGCATATTAGATCATACTGCCCCCTTGATTCCAGAAAATAAGCCCCGATACTTGATGGGAGTAGGCAAACCTGAAGATTTAGTTGAAGGTGTGCGTCGCGGTATTGATATGTTTGATTGTGTTATGCCAACGCGCAATGCACGAAATGGTCATTTGTTCGTTAATGATGGTGTCATTAAAATTCGTAATGCCAGTCATAAAACGGATAATGGACCACTTGACCCTACATGTGATTGTTATACCTGTAAAAATTATTCACGTGCATATTTACATCATTTAGATAAGTGTCGAGAAATTTTAGGATCTCAGCTTAATACTTTACATAACCTACATTTTTATCAAAAAGTGATGCAAGGTTTGCGTGATGCCATTGAGCAAGGTAAATTAGATGCATTTGTTGAAGAGTTTTATGCCTTACGAGGCTTGCCTGTTCCGCCTTTAGCAGAGGGTAGTTAACAAGTGTAGGCTTTACCAAAAAAGTTTTATTAATTATTAGAATAAGTATAAGAGGATATTATGAGTTTATTTATCAATACAGCCCACGCCGCAGCCGCTCCAGCACCCGCTGGTGGAGGTATGGAAATGATCATCATGCTAGCGGTATTTGGTTTAGTATTTTACTTTATGATTTACCGTCCACAAGCCAAGCGGATGAAAGAGCACAAAAGCTTGATGTCAGCTTTGTCAAAAGGCGATGAAGTGTTAACTCAGGGGGGGATTGTTGGCAAAATCGTTAAAGTATCTGATGAAAAAGACTTTATCGTTGTAGGCATTAGTGAGAGTACTGAAGTGACAATACAAAAAGCTGCTATCAATGCGGTACTTCCAAAAGGCACAATGAAAAGTTTATAGTTTTATCTTTATTATTTGGCTTTATTTCGACAGTAAAAATACTCACCAATTCTTTTGGTAAGCAATTGAGCTCCTAACAGACAGTTTTAGGATGAAATAGAGAAAAAACTCGGAATGTTGATATCGGCAATTCCGTGGCTTTTTAAATTAAAGTCAAATAATTTAACTAAAAGTGTAATGAAATTTCAATGCTAAGCATTGACTTAAAAAGTAATAAAAAGGACAGATTGTGTTAAACAAATACCCTTTATGGAAAACATTGATGGTAGCGCTTATCGTTGCTATTGGTGCGCTCTATGCCACACCTAATTTATTTCCAGACGATTATGCTGTGCAAGTCTCTGGATTACGTGGCGTTGAAGCCAATGCAGCCACCTTAGATACCATTAAAGCTAATTTAGAACGAGAAAATATTGAATTTTTTAGCCTTGTTTTAGATAAAGGGCAAGTATTGACCCGTTTTAAAACGGCTGAAGCTCAGTTAAAAGCTCGTGATATTTTAGATGATAATTTAGGTAAGCAATATTCAGTCGCCTTAAACTTAACACCTGCAACCCCAACATGGTTATCAGGTATTGGCGGCACACCAATGAAGTTAGGTCTAGATTTAAGCGGTGGTGTTAGCTTTTTGATGGAAGTAAACATGAAAGAAGCCATTAATAAAGCTAAACTTGGTATGGTGGCCGATTTTCGTGGTGACTTAAGAAATGAACGAATTCGTTATCGCAGCGTAAAAGAAAGCGGTGATGGTATTGTGGTCAAGTTCCGTAAAATTGAAGATCTTGAACAAGCACAACCTTTACTAAAGAAACGCTATCGCAACATATTGCTTAATACGGATGAAGATACGTTAACGCTTACTGCCCAAATGACAGAAGTAAAGTTAAAAGAAATTCGTGAATACGCTCTTCAGCAAAATATTACTATTATTCGTAACCGTGTCAATGAGCTAGGGGTTGCAGAGCCATTAGTGCAACGCCAAGGTAAAAAGCACATCGTTATCGAATTACCGGGTGTACAAGATACCGCTAAAGCAAAAGAAATTCTTAACGCAACAGCAACGATTGAATTTAGATTAGTTGATACTGAAGGGGATATTGGCGCAGCATTAAATGGCCGAGTTCCAGCAAGCTCTATTTTATTAACGGATAAAGATGGTAAGCCAAGCTTGCTTAAAAAGCGCATCATGCTAACGGGTGATCATATTACCGATGCTAAGTCAGGTTTTGATGAGTATTCGCGCCCACAGGTAAATATTTCTCTGGATAGCGCAGGTGGCTCTAAAATGTCAAATGGCACAAAAAGTAATATTGGCAAGCCGATGGCGACAGTATTTATTGAATATAAACCCACGGAAAAACGCGACGTTGAAGGCAATATTATTTTTGAAAAGGTACAGGAAGTTATTTCTGTGGCTACCATTCAATCTCGTCTAGGTAAATCTTTTCGTATCACTGGCGCTGGTAGTCAAGCTGAAGCCCATAACTTAGCGTTATTATTACGTGCAGGGGCTTTGATTGCGCCTATAACTATAGTCGAAGAGCGTACTGTAGGACCAACGCTAGGCGCTGAAAACGTTCAACTTGGTTTTCAAGCAATCATGATGGGTTTTGCGCTAGTCTTTGTTTTTATGATTATTTACTACCGCGCCTTTGGTATTGTTGCGAATTTTGCTTTAGGCGCTAATTTAGTCTTAATTGTTGGTGTAATGTCAATGATCCCCGGAGCGACATTAACCTTACCAGGCATGGCAGGTATTGTCTTAACAGTAGGAATGGCAGTTGATGCCAATGTGTTGATATTTGAGCGTATTCGTGAAGAAATTCGTGAAGGTAAAACAATTCAACAAGCGATACATCAAGGTTATGAAGCCGCATTCTCGACCATTATTGATGCCAATATTACGACTTTAATTGCCGCATTGATTTTATTTGCGGTCGGTACTGGACCCGTGAAAGGTTTTGCCGTAACACTTTCTATTGGTATTATTACCTCAATGTTTACCTCTGTGGTTGGTTCAAGAACCATAGTTAATGCACTTTGGGGTGGAAAACACCTTAAAAAGTTATCGATATAGTCAGACGGGAATTCAAATATAATGCAAATTTTACAATTAAAAGAAACCGTCGCTTTCATGAGCTTTCGCAAAATTGCGATGGTATTTAGTACCCTATTAATAATTGCTGCCATTGTGTCTTTAAGTACGAATAAACTTAACTTCGGTCTAGATTTTACTGGGGGAACTTTAATCGAAGTAGGTTTTGAAGAGGCTGCTGACTTACAAAAGCTGCGTAAGCTGATGGAAGACAATGGTCATGACGATGCCAAAGTACAGTTTTATGGTAGTAGTCGTGATGTTGTTATTCGCTTAGGTTTACGCGAAGACGTTAAAGCTGAAATGCTCGGCAATGAAATATTATCAATACTTGAGTCAGGTACTGGGCAAAAAGTTGATATGCGCCGTATTGAGTTTGTAGGTGCCAGTGTTGGTGATGAACTAGCAGAGCAGGGTGGTTTAGCCATGCTAACGGCATTGATTTGTATCCTAGTATATGTTGCTTTTCGTTTTGAATGGCGTTTTGCTGTTGGTTCGGTTATCGCGCTATTTCATGATGTATTACTAACCCTAGGCTTATTTTCAATATTAGGGTTAGAGTTCGATTTAACTGTACTTGCGGCAATATTAGCGGTTATTGGTTATTCACTAAATGATACCATTGTGGTTTCAGACAGAATTCGTGAAAACTTTCGTAAAATTCGTGAAGGTAGTGCAGAAGAAATTATTAATATTTCATTAACACAGACCTTAAGTCGTACTTTTATTACTTCAATCACTACACTCTTAGTATTAGCGGCGCTATTCTTTAAAGGTGGTGCGCTAATTCATGGTTTTTCCACGGCGTTACTCTTTGGTGTTTTTGTAGGTACCTACTCCTCTATTTATGTGGCGTCACTCGTTGCGTTAGCATTAGGCATTTCAAAAGAAGATTTAATTCCAGAAGTGATTGACAAAGAAGGTGCAGATCAAGACGAAATGATGATGCCGTAAATTTCACATTAGTATTGCACCCGTGACATTTGAAAATGTTCGCTAAATTCTGCATCTTCAACTAGAGAGGGTATATACCCAAGAGCAATAAATAAAGCAAAAAGCCGAGCAATCAATGTTGTTCGGCTTTTCTTTTACTTAAATAGGCTTTTTTGCTCTACACTGATACCAATTTCATCATGCATACTGTATGCTGCACGCCCGTCTATGACGCATGATTTATTTGCACCACGCTCGTTACTTGAAATATAAACTTGTCATGCGATGCTTCACACTAAGAGATTTTTTTATGAGTTCTACCACCCCTAAGTTCACCGAGTTAGGTTTATCTAAGCCATTATTAAAGGCTATTAATGAGCAGGGTTATGATACGCCATCGCCTATTCAAGCGCAGGCTATTCCGGCAGTAATATCAGGTAAAGATGTTATGGCAGCGGCACAAACAGGTACAGGTAAAACCGCTGGTTTTACTTTGCCCTTATTACAGCGTCTTAGTAACGATACAAGCATAAAAGTTGGACCCAACAATGTTAGATCTTTAATCTTAACGCCCACACGAGAACTGGCTGCACAAGTTAGCGATAGTATTGCTACCTATGGTAAGTATGTAAACTTACACTCAACGGTTGTTTTTGGTGGCGTTAAAATTAATCCTCAAATGATGCGCTTAAGACAAGGCGTTGATGTGTTGGTAGCTACTCCAGGTCGTTTGCTTGATTTATATAATCAAAATGCCATTAAGTTTTCTCAGCTGGAAGTACTTATTCTTGATGAAGCCGATCGCATGTTGGATATGGGCTTTATTAGAGATATTAGAAAAATTATCGCTTTGCTACCTGCTAAAAGACAAAATTTACTTTTTTCCGCCACATTTTCAGCAGATATTCGCACCCTAGCTAAAGGCTTGGTACGTAAACCCTTAGAAATATCAGTGAACCCTGAAAATTCAACGGCAGAAAAAGTCACTCAATGGCTAACGGCAGTCGATAAAAAACGCAAACCAGCATTATTGAACCACTTAATTAAAGAGAATAACTGGCAGCAGGTACTAGTATTTACCAAAACTAAGCATGGCGCTAATAGGCTTTCTCGTTATTTAGAATCTGAAGGATTAACTGCTGCAGCCATTCATGGTAACAAAAGCCAAGGAGCGCGCACTAAAGCACTTGCTTCTTTTAAAGAGGGGCGTGTGAAAATTTTAGTCGCGACAGATATTGCTGCTCGTGGCATCGATATAGATTTATTGCCTAATGTGGTTAATTTTGATTTACCTAATGTACCTGAAGATTACGTGCACCGAATTGGAAGAACCGCTAGAGCAGGCAACACCGGTCAAGCGGTTTCATTGATATGTGCCGATGAGTTACAGCAATTATGGGATATTGAGCATGTTATACAACAACATATTGAGCGTAAAGTGCTTGATAAATTTATCCCAGTTAACGAACTCGGTGAATCAAGAGCTATCAGGCCTTTGAAAGCTAAAAAAGCGAAGAAACCGAAAAAACCTAAATCAGCAAAAATAGAGCATAAAGACGGTCAGCATTTGACAAAAAGTCATCAAAATCAAGCTAAAAAGACTACTAAGAAAGTTATGGGAAATACAGCGGAAGGTAGAGTTAAACACGGCAGACGCTCAACACCTCATCACCCAAATAATTAGTTTTGTTCAAACTGAGCAATAAAATTATGCAAAACAGTTAACTCACTTGATAAGTTTTTACTGAGTTGTTTCATTTCTGCTCCATGTTCTACCCCTAAATCGGCAATTGCTTTAATTTTGTTAGTGTTAATGCTTATTTGTTTAGCAACCGTAGATTGTTCTTCAACCGTTGTCGCTATTTGACTATTTAACACCGATATGTTCTCAACTTCATTATTAATATCGACCAAATTATCGCCGGTTTTTTGAGCATGATTAACACAAAGGTTCACTTGTTTTATTCCTTCATCAACAGCACTTATTGCTTGTGTGGATTCTTTGTTTAATGAATCCAGTGTGGTTTTTATCTCTTCTGTAGATTGTTGAGAACGAAAAGCTAAGGCTCTAACTTCTTCAGCTACCACAGCAAAGCCTCTCCCTTGCTCACCTGCTCTTGCTGCTTCTATAGCGGCATTTAACGCAAGTAAATTAGTTTGATCTGCGATTGAGCTTATTTCATCTGATATAGTTGAAATAGCATGACGTCCATTGGCTAAGGTATGAATTACTTTTTCTACACTTGATAATTGTTTTGAAAGAGACTCGATAGCTGATACCGTTTTCTTCACCGCCAGCACACCTTGTCCACTTTTTTCTTTACCTTCATTTGATGCTTTCACTGCGCTTGTTAATAAAGATGAAATATCTTCTATGGCAGTAGTCATTTGCGCCATAGCTGTTGCAACATGATCAATCTCATCGTTTTGTTCGGTGAGCATATTGGCAACATTATTTCCGTTGTTAGTCGTATCTTGTGCAATATTTTTAACATTGGAGCTTAAGTCCTTAGCTCTACCATTAATAGCACTAATTTCGGCCTTCCTCATGGATAAAGCAAGAAATATGCGTCCAATTTTGTCGTGTTTACCGCTGTATATGTAACTCATTAAAGGGTTGGTGAAAATTCGGTCAGCTTGCTCAACTAAAGTGCTATAGCTGTTACGCCAATGAGAAAGTAACATGGCTGTCAATATATTGAGAAAAATTAAGGGGATCATGATAGCCAAGGCGGATTTACTAAAAACAGTTGTTAATACTAAAAGCAAAGTGATAAGCCACAATAAATTTTGCACATAAAGTGTCATATCAATATTCTTCATCTTGAATAAAAAAGGAATATTATCGTCGTTAATTTTTTGGTAGCATAGTTTCGCTCTTGCCACAACATCAGGATCAGGTTTTGTTCTTACCGATTGGTATTCAAAAGTTTTTCCTTGGGAATTTTTTATTGGAGTGACATAGGCATTAACCCAATAATGATCACCATTTTTACACTTATTCTTAACTGGACCCATCCATGACTGGTTTTGTTTAATAGTTTCCCATAAATTGGCAAAAGCAGCTTTGGGCATGTCCTCATGACGTACTATATTATGCCCATGTCCATCAAGTTCATCTTTGGTAAAACCAGCAATTTTACAGAAAACATTATTGGTATAGGTGATACGTCCTTTTAAATCAGTGGTCGAAATTAATATATCTCTATTGGAATAAGTGACTTCTATTTGTGTTGCTCGGGGAGAATTAGCCATATAATTTACTACTGTGTTGATGTTCGTAAAGCTAAAGCGAGTAACTTACTTTAATAATATACTCGTAAAGCTAAGCTGAATGATTCCTGAGCAATGTTATGTAATAGAACATTCATGCCGTGTTAACTTAAAAGTAGCAGCGATGTTGTTCTAGATCAAACCTAATTCTTGATTTTTTATGGGAGGGGGTCTTTCTATTTACTCGTGACGAGTAACGTCATTTTATGCTGTTTGATTGATTTCCTTTTATGGTGAAAAAAGCAAGCGCACGTTTCAATAGAAAGTACACTAATTGATAACCCATTTAGCAAATAAATTTTAAGGCTTAAAGGCTTAAAGGTAAGGTACTAATGAGGCGAATAATTGTTTGGTGGTATATGCTTATACCTTCTATGATAATCGGTCTTCATGTCGTGTTCTTGTTATATCATGAATGAAGCGCTAAGCCTTATAAAGTAGCCATGTAGGAGCTCATAATCAAATTGATATGCGCTGAAATCTTATAAACCTTCCAATTAAAATAACCTAACTAAGTAAAAGGGGGGCTGCTTAAGAGTTAGCTTACTTTGGCTAACTCATTCTTAGCAATGAAGTGGTCAAATAGTTGTAAAACTTGCTCGGTATGATCGGTTATCTCTCCTATACCAGTCAGTGAGGAGATCGTGTCGGTGATTTCTTGTGCACTCGTTGATGATATTTGTTCTAGATACTGCAGTTCATCGCGAAAATAGGTATTAATAATTTTATTAACTCTAGATAACTGTACCCGCAATATACTTGGTTTTTTTACACTACGAATTTGATCTAATACTTGTTTTAGCTGGCCATTTTTTTGTAATTGCTCTATATCACTAAACCAAAAATTATAATGCTCTTTATGTTTTGATTTTCTCGGCAGGGTGAGTATGTAGAATATTTCAACGGGGTTTTCTTCTGAAGTTTTATTAAGTAATGATAAGCTGTAATTTCTAAATTTTTCTTGTTCAACCATTTGCAGTAACATTGTTTTTACGCAATTATCTACACCATTGAAGTTTTGTATTTCAGTGTTCTGATTAACTGCTATTGAGCTAATATGCCATTGCAGCTTTCCTTGATGAATGAAAAAAGGAACTGATAAGTGGTTGTTAGCATAGATATTTCGCATGGCCTTTTGTAAACCAAAAATATTTTTTGAATCAAAACCACAGTGGGTTAAGTTATCCATATGCTTATAAATATGCTCACGTATTGCCTGACAAGCAGCGTGTTTTGATTCTGAACCATTGATAGTTAAGCGCAGTTGTCGATCACCATTACTATTTAATAATAGGTAAGGTTGATTCTGCATAGTTAACAGCTTACCACGGTAGGGCATCTCTATAGTTAAGCGAAGGTTTGCCCCTGATTTTAGTTTTACAGGTTTCGATAGTTCAACCAGTAAACCACGGCTGGAGATGTTTTTAGTGATGCCGACAACATTAATACTCTGTTTATCGCTATAATTAATGACTAGATTTAATTGGTACTCAAACCTATCTTCAGCACGAAGATCATTATTATTGATGGTGGCCACTTCCATTACTGATTTACGGGCTAATTGAGGTATTATAAACTTTATCGGGCACTTTATTGGTTCATTGATTATTTTATTCAATTTAACTTTAGTTAACGTATGTTCAAGTGCTAAAACATCATTTAATTCAGTGATATCTGTTAAAATAGCTAACTGGTTACTCGCTTTTAATAATTTGGTGGCTTTTTTGGTATGCGGGCGGTTTAACAATGCCATAGTAGAATTAATATAGTCAGGTAATGCACTCGGTATATAGGCATCTTGTTGAGAATCTATCGGTAATACCCTTAAACGTATATAACGATAATCACCAGTAAGAATATATCTGCTTAGGAGCTTATGCGCTGAATTATCCTGTACAAGTTCACTTTGCCAGATAATAACATACTGTTGTTTTTGATATTCACTGTTGCCGTATTGGTGTTTTAATATATAGGCATAATCATCAAACTTCTCTGACTGATTCATCGCTGACTGTATTTTCATATTGGTAAATAAACGAGCCAACGGGTCTTGGCCGTTTTCATCAGAAAAAAATTGCCAAAGTGAATGGTTACTCGGTGTCTTTAAACAGATTGATGGGCGCCAGCCTGTTTTATATTTGGCACAAAGCATGGGAATATCAACGGTATTATTCAGTAAAAATTGCTCGTGACATTTGGCATTGATGGAAGCAATTAAGGGTTGCACTTGCCTAGTTTGTGATTTGTTTGTTAACTCTATACGCTTTGATAGCAGTTCGCTCAATGCTGAAATCATTTTATCATCAGACGATTGACTAAGGCGAAGCAAATAATGGCTGGTGATGCCAGATTGTGGCTTTTTATGATCTTCTACGTGGTATTCTAATACAATTTCTTGTTGGAACTCTAATGCCTCATCATGTTGATAAAACCATAAGTAAACCGGTTGATTTTCATTAGCAATGGCTTCAAGCGGTGCTTTTATAATGCAAGCGTTAGCGTTTAAATCAAGTGTTGTTACATTCATGGCCACTTCTAGCTTGCCTTTTTTTGACATTCCTAATGGGTCATAACTAAATAGGCCACAAGTTGATTTACCTGTGACTTGCGGTTCTTCAAAAAAATTCGTATTAACCAAGCTTAGTTGTTGAATATCTTCTATTATTGTGGTCACACGAGTCATAGAATCACCTTGTGTGTTAACTATATCACGGTGACGCACCTTTGCTTTATCATTTAATTCGTTGTAAATATGAATGCTAAATAGACCGTTATTATTTTTAACACTATCAAGAAATAACGATTTAGAGATTTTATCAAGGTAATGACAAACATTTTGGTGAATAACTGGCTCGCAGTTATCAAAGTAGGGACGAAAGTCTATAACTAAAGCGCAAGGTTTAGCAAGCCGCTTAATTTCCATTTTAATTAAAAACCGTTTGTTATTATTTAGTTTTGGGGTCAGTTTCTCTATTAAAGTGTCTAATTTGGCGTGCGTTGCATAGGAAATTAAACTTAAAATGATGGTGCGGTGTTGTGCTAAATCTTCACTGAGTTGTTGAGCCATTTTAACTTTCCCTATTATTATTATTTTGTACTATTTTATAGAGTTGTAATGTCTATCTTATTGCTTAAGCTTTATTGGATATCGCCTTATTTTTTAAAAACATACGAGATTGAGGATTATATTTACAAAAGAGTTAGTACATCGAACTCCAGCCGATTGTACGAAAAACAGCAACAAATAGCCATGTTTTTATGCAACTTAGCGTTAGTTCAGTTTATTTTCGTTGATAAATAGCCTAAGTTCTGTAATTGGTAGCTATTAAATGTATTGACCACATCGCCAATAATGATCAAGCTAGGTGGCTTTATATTATGCTGTTTTACTAAAGCCTCTAGGTCAGTTAATGTACCTTTAATAACTTGTTGATCACTATGAGTTCCTTTGCGTATTAAAGAGGCTGGCGTTTCTTTATTACGTCCCGCTTGAATTAATTGCGCAGTGATAATAGGTAAACTTTTTATCCCCATGTAAAACACAATGGTTTGCTTACTATCGTTTAAGGTCTGCCAAGGTAGGTCGAGTGCACCATTTTCTTGCACATGACCTGTGATCAAGGTGCAAGATTGTGCAACTTGCCTGTGGGTTAAGGGGATACCAGCATAACTGGAGCAGGCAGAAGCGGCTGTTATGCCCGGAACGATATGACAGGCAATGTCATTTTTTAATAAAAACTGAGCTTCTTCGCCACCGCGACCAAATACGAAAGGGTCACCACCTTTTAAGCGAACAACTTTCTTATTTAATCGAGCATGATCAACAAGTAATTGATTTATCCCCTCTTGTGGGACACGGTGTTCGGCTTGTTTTTTACCTACATAAATCTTTTCGCATTGCGTAGGTAATAATGCCATGATTTCTTGGCTCACTAAACGGTCATAAATAACCACATCAGCTTGTTTAATAAATCGGAAAGCCTGAAGAGTTAATAAGTCTGGATCACCAGGACCAGCACCTACTAAAGCCACTTCGCCAACGATAAAATCTTGTTTATGTATAGGGGGAGAGATCATAATGATGTTACTGCTTACTTTATTTATATCTATCTATTAAAGCAAAAAAAGCGCCAAAAAGACGCTTTTAATAAAATATTACTACCTTCTTCGCTTATTTACTAAGTGCATCACCTAAGTGTGGTCGTATATCTTTTAAAATTTCTCTTTGTAATCGTGTACTGCTGGCCACAATGTTACCAGATTGAGTGTGATTGTGTCCGCCACTGAAATCTGTTACTAGGCCACCAGCTTCAATGACTAATAATTCACCTGCAGCGGTATCCCATGGCTTTAAACCAATCTCAAAAAATCCATCAACACGTCCCGAAGCCACATAAGCTAAATCTAACGCAGCTGAACCTGCTCGACGCATGTCGGATACTTTTGTAAACAATGAAGTAAACATTGCCATGTAGGCATTAGTGTGTTGTTTTTGTTTGAAAGGAAACCCCGTCGCTATAACGGTAGCTGATAATTCTTTATGGGCTTTGACACGAATTCGCATGCCATTTAATTGTGCACCTTTACCACGGCTTGCAGTGAACAACTCACCACGGATAGGATCAAAAATAACGGCTTGATCAAGTTTTCCTTTCACTTTTAAGGCAATAGATACAGCAAAGTGAGGAATACCTTTAATAAAGTTGGTCGTACCATCTAACGGGTCGACTATCCATTGATAATCATCTTCACTACCCTTTGATAGGCCATATTCTTCACCAATTATAGTATGTTCAGGGTATGATTTACGAATAGTCTCGATAATTACTTGCTCTGCATTTTTATCAACACTCGTAACAAAATCGCTAGAACCTTTTGATTCAACTTCGACTTTATCAAGTTGCTCAAAAGAGCGAATAATAACTTTTCCTGCATTGCGCGCAGCGCGCACGGCAATATTTAGCATAGGATGCATAATAGAGTACCTTTTCGTAAATGGCTTTTAAAAGAACAATGTTGATCTCAAACTAAGTTCAAATAGCTTAGTGAAATTCAAGCGCGCGCAGTATAGCAAATTTTTTCACCATTGGCGATAAGGAACTAAGGTAATTGAACGATAAATAGACATCTATTGTTTTATATAGAAAAACAAACTATCACATATTAAATAACCATAGCATTAGCTTAGTTTTTTACGTGCTTTTTCTAAAGCACAGCAGTACCCTTCTATGTTAGAGTTACTGGTATCGAGTGGGGATAACCTAGTATAAATTTAGAGTAGAAAATGTCAGATATAAAAAAGAGTAAAGTAGCTGTAAATCTTTTAGGTAAAGTGCGTATTGTGTTAGTGAATACCTCGGATTGCCGAAACATGGGCAGTGCTGCACGCGCAATGAAAACTATGGGCCTGAGTAATTTAGTTTTGGTTGATCCAATAGAAATGCCAAATGGTCAAGCACAAGCACTAGCCGCTGGTGCAACAGACGTACTTGCTAACGCTAAAGTAGTCAGTAGCTTAAGTGAGGCGATTGCTGACTGTGGACTAGTGGTAGGGACAAGCGCTCGTTCACGTACTTTACCTTGGCCTATGCTTGAGCCAAGAGCATGTGGTGAAAAAATAGTGAGTGAAGCAAGTCAATACCCTGTTGCTTTAGTTTTTGGTCGAGAAAGTAGTGGTTTAACCAATGACGAGTTACAACAATGTCATTTTCATGTACAAATTCCTGCTAATCCTGACTATAGCTCATTAAATTTAGCGATGGCTGTGCAAACGTTAAGTTATGAAGTGCGTACTAGTTATTTATTATCTATGGATGATGCACAGTACGAACGAAGTACAGGCAACGGTCACTTTATAGGTAAAAAAACATCTTGTGCCAAAAGTGAAGATGATGAGCTTTACCCCATTAGTGCCGAGACCGAACGCTTCTACCAACATTTTGAAAACGCTTTAAAAACCACTGGCTTTATTGGCGATAAACACCCAGGTTTGGTAATGACAAAATTAAGACGTTTGTATAATAGAGCTCGCCCGGATGTTAAAGAAATTAAAATGATGCGTGGCATTCTTGCTTCAATCGAAAGAGCATCAACAAAAACACAGAGATAGAATAAAGGAAAAACTATGTTCACCCGCATAAAAGAAGACATTAACAGTGTTTTTGATCGAGATCCTGCTGCACGTACCATTTTTGAGGTGCTACTCAATTACCCAGGTTTACATGCTATTTGGATGCATCGTTTTAGTCATCGACTATGGCGTGCAAATTGGAAGCTATTAGCGCGAAGTATATCAACATTTTCTCGCTGGTTAACAGGGGTAGAAATACACCCAGGTGCTGTTTTAGGTCGTCGATTTTTTATTGATCACGGTATGGGCGTGGTTATTGGTGAAACCGCAGAGATTGGTGATGACGTTACTCTTTATCATGGAGTAACGCTAGGCGGAACGAGTTGGAATGCAGGTAAACGACACCCTACCTTAGCAGACAATGTGGTTATTGGCGCTGGTGCACAGGTACTTGGCCCAATAACTATAGGTCAAGGAGGTAAGGTAGGCTCAAATTCTGTAGTGGTAAAAGACTTACCTAATAATGCCACTGCAGTTGGTATTCCTGCTCGTATTGTCAGTAGTAAAAACAGTAATGGCAACTCCTTGTTAGAAAATGAATCTGGCAAACAGATAAATGGTCACTGTGAAAAAGAGTCACGGGATAAAGCTGCAAAGAAATTTGGATTTGACGCTTATGCGGTATCGGCAGATAACCCTGATCCTGTGGCAAAAGCGATAGGGCGTTTGCTAGACCATATGCATTTAATGGATGATCGTGTATCCAATATCTGTAAAGAAGTGAATAAAATGGGAGGCGATATTTGCCCTAAAGACTTACCTGAACTACGAGTAGGTGAATTTGTTGAGGATGAAAAAGCGGCAGCACAACGAAGAGCGAGTAAAGTTGCTAGTTTCGATCCCGAAATTTAAAACACAATTATTAATTTATATCAAATTATTGTAAGAAAAAGGCAATAGTTGAGTATTTTACTCGTCTATTGCTTTGCCATTGACCTATCTTAGTGTAAAATACTTGACTATATTACTCAGGTATATATTTGACTATTTTATAGGGTTATGTAAAATTGCGCGCAATAAATGACTCTTGCAAGATATAACGCTTATAAATCATGTGGAAATTTATCCTATTAACATTCATTTAATGGACAAATTATGAAACTAACTTCTAAAGGTCGCTATGCAGTAACAGCCATGCTTGATGTGTCAATTCATGCAGCTTATGGGCCGGTCTCTTTAGCAGATATTTCAGAGCGACAAGGGATTTCCTTATCCTATTTGGAGCAACTTTTCTCTCGTTTGAGAAAACAAGGATTAGTGATCAGTATTCGTGGCCCTGGCGGCGGTTATCGTTTGGGTAAATGCTCTGCTCAAATAGCCGTGGCAGATGTGATAAGTGCCGTTAATGAAAGTGTTGATGCGACTAAATGCCAAGGTAAAGGTAACTGTCAAGGGGGCGAACAATGTTTAACACATTCCCTGTGGCAAGGTTTAAGTGAGCGTATAGAACAATTTTTACGAAACATCTCTTTAGCAGAATTAGTCTCAAAAAATGATGTGATAACTGTTTCGCAGCGCCAAGATGATATACACAGTCAACAAAGTGCTAACAACAAAAGTCAGTCACTAGAAACACTTATTCCGTTAAATTTATAAAGAATACCGTATTTGTGGAGAAACAGAGCCAATGAAACTTCCTATTTATTTTGATTATTCAGCAACCACTCCAGTCGACAAGCGTGTCGCTGAAAAAATGGTGCAATACATGACCACAGATGGTCATTTTGGTAACCCTGCATCACGTTCACATAAGTTTGGCTGGCAAGCAGAAGAAGCGGTGGATATCGCTCGTAATCAAATTGCCGACTTAATCAATGCTGATCCTCGTGAAATCGTATTTAGCTCAGGTGCAACAGAGTCTAATAATTTAGCTATTAAGGGTGCCGCTCACTTTTATAGCAAAAAAGGTAAACATATCATCACCTGTAAAACAGAACATAAAGCGGTGTTAGATACCTGTCGTGAACTAGAAAGACAAGGTTTTGACGTTACTTATTTAGACCCAGAAGATAATGGGTTAATTGATTTAACTCAACTTGAAGCCGCTATGCGTGATGACACGATATTAGTAAGCATTATGCATATAAATAATGAAATTGGCGTTATTCAGGATATTCAAGAAATTGGCGATATGTGCCGTGCTCGCAAAATTATTTTTCATGTTGATGCCGCACAAAGCGCTGGGAAAATTAATATTGATATGCAAACAATGAAGGTAGACTTATTGTCTATTTCAGCACATAAAATGTATGGCCCTAAGGGGATTGGTGCCTTATTTGTTCGACGTAAACCTCGTATTCGTCTTGAAGCACAAATGCACGGTGGCGGTCATGAGCGAGGTATGCGCTCAGGTACTTTAGCAACCCATCAAATTGTTGGTATGGGTGAAGCATGTCGTATTGCTAAAGCAGAAATGGCACAAGACTTAACACATGTAAGCACGATGCGAGATCGTCTATGGGATGGTTTGAACGAAATGGAGCAAGTGTTTGTTAATGGTGATTTTGACAAACGTTACGCTGGTAATTTAAATGTCAGCTTCAATTTTGTTGAAGGTGAATCCTTGATTATGGCCTTAAAAGACTTAGCCGTATCTTCAGGTAGCGCTTGTACTTCAGCAAGTTTAGAGCCTTCATATGTGCTCCGTGCGTTAGGATTGAACGATGAAATGGCGCATAGCTCAATACGTTTTAGCTTTGGTCGTTTTACCACAACCGAAGAAATTGATTTTGCGATTAATCTTATACAAAAATCTATCGGTCACTTACGTGACATGTCACCGCTTTGGGAAATGCACCAAGACGGTATCGATTTAGACTCAATTGAATGGGCTGGACATTAGGCTTTGCCTGAAGTGACAGTTGGGAGAGAAAAAAATGGCTTATAGTGAAAAAGTAATAGATCATTATGAAAATCCTCGTAATGTTGGCTCAATGGATAAAGATGATCCTTCCGTAGCCACTGGGATGGTTGGTGCTCCAGCATGTGGTGATGTGATGAAGTTACAACTAAAAATTTCTGATGCTGGCATCATTGAAGATGCAAAATTTAAAACCTATGGATGTGGTTCGGCAATCGCTTCAAGTTCATTAGTGACTGAGTGGGTTAAAGGCAAGTCTATTGATGAAGCGAGTGAAATCAAAAATACCGCAATTGCTGAAGAGTTAGCTTTACCACCCGTAAAGATTCATTGTTCAATTTTAGCTGAAGACGCTATCAAAGCAGCAATTGAAGATTACAAAAGTAAAAATGGCTAACCTCTTTTTAAGAGAAGAAAACAGGATTATGTAGTATGTCAGTTACCATGACGCCAGCGGCAACAGAGCGAGTTAAATCTTTTATGACAAACCGAGGTAAGGGTCTTGGTTTACGATTAGGGATAAAAACAACTGGTTGCTCAGGTTTGGCTTATGTTCTTGAATTTGTTGATGATTTGAATGAAGGTGATAATGTCTTTGATATCGAAGATGTTAAAATAATCATTGATACCAAAAGTTTAGTTTACCTTGATGGTATAGAGTTAGATTTTGTTAAAGAAGGTTTAAACGAAGGTTTTAAATTCATTAACCCTAACGCTAAAGGTGAATGCGGGTGTGGTGAATCGTTCAACGTATAATTTTTTATTTTCTCTGTGTTTGTTTATTAGTCGCGGCGTTAAAGGTACCTACTAGCGTAGCGCCGTGCTTTGGACTTATATCAGAAGAAAATAACTTTGAGCAAAACAGAACATGTCTTAACGTTATTTTTAACCTTTTAGAGCAAAAACTATTTTGAATTACTTTCAATTATTCGGTATTGAGCTGTCTTTTGATGTCGATTTAAGTCAATTATCACAAACTTATCAAACCTTGCAAAAAGCTGTTCATCCTGACAAGTTTGCCCATGCTTCTGCTCAGGAACAATTATTAGCAGTGCAAAAGTCTGCGCAAATAAATGATGGCTATCAAACCTTGAAACAGCCACTTGAACGGGCAAAATATTTATTAACGTTGCGCGGTGTTGTGCTACCTGATGAGCAACAATCTTTTAGCGACAACAGCTTTTTAATGCGCCAAATGGAGCTAAGAGAAAGGTTAGCAGAAATAAGATTTTCCGATGATATTGACAGCGCATTAGCTGATGCACAAAAAGTGTTAACACAAGAATATCAAGTGCACTTTGAGCAAATGAGGGCACAAATTAATGCAAACAACGCTGATGAAAATGCAAAAGCATCTGAAAACCTTCGCAAGTTAACGTTTTACCATAAACTTAATATTGAAGTAGAACGTCTTGAAGAGAGTTTATTCGACGATTAATATACAAGCTTCTACCTTTATTCCTTAATTTAAGCAAACAGAAAACACATTAAAACATGGCACTATTACAAATAGCAGAACCGGGTCAAAGTACAGTACCTCACGAGCATAGATTAGCTGCTGGTATCGATTTAGGTACCACTAATTCACTCATTGCCAGTGTGCAAAGTGGCACTGCAAGTACATTGTCTGATCACCAAGGTGGTGATATTTTACCATCAATTGTTAGTTATCAAGAAGATAGCATATTAGTTGGGGAGGCTGCAAAAAGTTTAAGTGTGAGTGATGCCTCAAACACGATTGTTTCTGCTAAGCGTTTAATTGGCCGTTCGCTTAGTGATATACAAAGTAAATATCCGTCTTTACCATATCAGTTTTGTGGTGGTGAAAATTACCCTGAAATTCTTACCCGCCAAGGTAAAATTAATCCTGTAGAAGTCTCTGCTGAAATTTTAAAAAACTTAAATCAACGAGCAGAAAAAGCGCTTGGTGGTGATTTGACTGGTGTGGTTGTGACGGTACCTGCCCATTTTGATGATGCTCAACGACAAAGTACAAAAGATGCAGCAAAATTAGCTGGAGTTAACGTTTTACGTTTATTAAATGAGCCCACCGCAGCAGCGGTAGCTTATGGTCTTGATTCCGGTCAAGAAGGCGTGATCGCTATTTATGATTTAGGTGGTGGCACTTTTGATATTTCAATATTGCGCCTTAATCGAGGCGTTTTTGAAGTGCTGGCTACGGGCGGAGATGCAGCATTAGGTGGTGATGACTTTGATGTGGCGGTGGCCGAGTACTTGGCCGATCAAGTCGGCTTATCTCGCCCTATTTCACCATCACTAGAGCGCCAACTAATGCAGCAAGGGTGTTATGCAAAAGAGCAATTAACGACACAAGCTAGCGTTGAGATAGAGCTAGCATTAGATAATCAACAGCAGCATACCATCAACTTAACTAAAGAAACCTTTGATTGCTTAGTTGCTAGTCTAGTGAAAAAAACGTTACGTGCTTGTCGTCGAAGTCTAAAAGATGCCGGTATCACCGCACAAGAGGTTATTGAAGTAGTGATGGTTGGTGGATCTACTCGTGTTCCATTGGTGCGTAGTGAGGTAGAAACGTTCTTTAATCAAAAGCCATTAACTTCCATTGATCCTGATAAAGTCGTTGCTATTGGCGCTGCGATTCAAGCAGATATTCTTGCAGGCAACAAGCCTGATAGCGAAATGCTGTTACTTGATGTTACTCCATTATCACTTGGTTTAGAAACTATGGGTGGCTTGGTCGAAAAAGTGATCCCACGTAATACCACGATCCCCGTTGCTAAAGCTCAAGAATTTACCACCTTTAAAGATGGTCAAACCGCAATGGCGGTACACGTACTGCAAGGGGAGCGTGAATTAGTTGATCATTGCCGCTCATTAGCGCGTTTTGAACTGCGTGGTATTCCTGCTATGACTGCGGGAGCTGCCCATATTCGTGTTACTTTTAAAGTTGATGCCGATGGCTTACTCTCGGTATCCGCGATGGAGAAATCAACAGGTGTTGAATCGAGTATTGAAGTCAAACCTTCATTTGGTTTAGATGATGGCAAAATAGCCACCATGCTTAAAGACTCTATGAGTCATGCTAAAGCTGATATTGATGCACGTATGCTAAAAGAGCAGCAAGTTGAAGCGGCACGTGTCATTGAGTCAATACAAGCTGCAATGTTACAAGATAGTCATTTGTTAGTTGTCGATGAAGTCAGTAATATTGAGCAAGCGATTAAATTTTTGGCGGATAGAAGCCAATCTGAAGATGCTGATGCTATTGAGGCTGCCATTAAACGCTTAGATAAAGCAACCGAAATATTTGCAGAGCGTAGAATGGATAGTTCAATCAGTAAAGCGCTGAGCGGTCAGTCAGTGGACAAGTTATAGATTACCCTGTTACGAAATAGTCGCAAAAGTCATCAATTTTAAGAGACAGTATAATGCCAAAAATTATCTTTTTACCCAATGAAGAATTATGCCCAGACGGTGCGGTAGTTGACGCCGAAAAAGGCGAAAGTGTACTCAATGTAGCGCTAAAAAACGATATTAGCATCGAGCATGCCTGTGAAAAAGTCTGTGCTTGTACTACATGCCATGTCATTATTCGTGAAGGCCTCGACTCCATAGAAGAAGGTGACGAGCTAGAAGATGACATGCTTGATAAAGCATGGGGCTTAGAACCAGAATCACGCTTAGGTTGTCAGGCTATTGTTGAAGATGAAGATCTTGTGGTAGAAATTCCTAAATATACGGTCAATATAGTCTCAGAGAATCACTAAATGTTAGCATTTTAACGTTTTGTATAAAGGGGAGTGACAGTGATGCTACTCTCCTTTTTTTTTATTATCACTAATGCGGTAAGGGCCATGCTCACTGGTCCTTATTTCAAGGGGTTATACCCTAATTACCTTGCTGATTTTTTCTATATTCGCCAGGGGTTTTTTGTGTGAGTTTGTTAAACCATCGATAAAATGATCTTGTTTCTTTAAAGCCTAATTCACTACTAATTTCACTCAAATTCAGCGCGCTTTTGCTCAGATATTGTTTTGCGACTTTTAGTCGTGTTTCGTCTAACACTTTTTGAAAGTTTAATCCATTGGCAGTTAGTCTACGCTGCAGTGTTTTTGTGCTTATACAAAACTTTTTAGCTATTTCTTGCTGATGGAAATTCCCACTTTTCAATGATTGTTCTATGATACGTGGTAGTTGAACAGAAAAATTTAAGGGATTAGCCACCTTTGAAATAAGTGCTTCAGCATGAGTTTCTAAAGTGGACAATAGTTGCTGATCCCCTTTATTTAGCGGCAAAGCGAGTAATGATTTATCAAATATTATCGCATTGTCATTTTGACCATAACGGATTGAACAGTTAAATACTCCTTGGTAATCACTTTGTTGAGCAAGAGTAGGTAACTTACGAGTTAGTAGTATTTTACTGGGATTACAGTCTTGGTTAACTAAGTAGCGAGCAAAGGTTAACCATGAAGCCAAGCAGTTATCTACCATATGACGCTTTACGATTGAATCGGTAAATTGGCAGTGCCAGCTTATTTTTACCTGATCTCCCTGTTGCGTTAAGGTAGTGACGCCCATATCACCTACCAACCTCTCAAATGGAGAGATTTTCGTAATGGCTTGTCCTAAATTTTGACAATTCATCGAGATATAACCCAGAACACTATAGGAGACAGGCTGTACGTATTTTGCCGTATGTAAACCAAACAGTTCATCGTTTGAATGCGCTAAAAGTGCTGAGATCAATTGCTGAAACTGTAACCCTGTAATGTGGTTTGAATTTTCAGTCAATATTGATTGTACTAGACCTAGCTGATCACAGATTTGGTCAATATCTAGGCCTTGCTCTATGCCAAGCTGCAAATATTGCTTAACCGCAGGTACTGACGCTTGCCCTAAATTTTCGTCTAAGGTACTTTTGTGTTGACGTGCTTTGTGTCTATATTCAGATACGTTCTTTTTTATCATACTCTTTAGGGGCTATTAGTCACTGTAGCAGTAAATGGGTACGCATTTTTGTCGCAAATTGTCACCTTGACTGTCTTTTAAAGACATTTTGTCAAGATTAACATCGTTTTATCATAACTGGTAATGAATTAATAGCAGGGGTGTTAAATGAGACGTTGGAACGGCTGGGGTGATGAACACACCTCAATGGACTTACCACATTCAGCTGGGGACTTCTTAGCACAAGTAATTGGCCCAGGGTGGTGTTCACAAGATGTTACATTAGCAGAGGTTATTAATTTGGTGCCTGAATCTCTTTTACCAGCGCACCCCTTAGTGAGCGTTAATGCAGAAGAACGTGTTCGTCATGCAAAAGGCCAGTCTTTGCCCGATTATTTAGCCATGCGAAGTGGTCATGTAGCCTGCTTTCCGGATGGCGTATCTTTTCCAGAAAACAGCCAAGATGTTCAAGATATTTTAGCTTATGCTAAATTACATCATATTGAATTGATCCCCTACGGTGGTGGCACTAGCGTTGCGGGGCATATTAACATCAAAAAGTCACAACGCGCGGTTTTAACCATTGATATGAGTCGAATGAACCAATTGTTGCATCTTGATGAAAATAGCCAAATTGCTACCTTTGGTGCAGGAACACCTGGACCTATGGTTGAAGCGCAATTGCTTGCCCGAGGTTATACGCTTGGACATTTTCCACAATCCTTTGAACTTTCTACATTAGGGGGATGGGTGGCGAGTAGATCAAGTGGTCAACAATCATTACGTTATGGCCGTATTGAACAGTTATTTGCCGGTGGTAGTATTGAAACCTTTGCTGGAACGTTAGAGATACCAACATTTCCTGCTTCTTCTGCAGGGCCTGATTTACGTGAGGTGATGTTAGGATCAGAAGGGCGTTTTGGTGTGTTAACTGAAGTTAAAATGCGAGTGAGTAAAGTTGCTGATAACGAACAGTTTTCAGTGATCTTTTTTCCAAACTGGAAGTTAGCTAGTCTTTTTTGTAAAGAGGTTGTGCAGCAGCGCATTGCTTTATCTATGTTAAGAGTAAGTAATGGCGTTGAAACGCAAACGCAGTTAAAACTTGCAGGTCATGAGCATTCAATTAAGTGGTTAGAGCGATACTTATCGATACGCGGCTGCGTTGAAGATAAATGCATGCTCACTTTTGGTTTAACTGGCAGTAAAAAACAAATATCGGCCAGTAAAAACCAATTAAAAAGCATGGTTAAAAAGTTTAATGGTGTAAATACTGGCCAGTTATTAGGAAAAAAGTGGCAAGCTAACCGTTTTCGTTCTCCCTACCTTCGAGACGCTTTATGGCAACAAGGCTACGTAGTTGATACTGTTGAAACGGCGACTGATTGGGGCAATGTTGATGTTTTAATGGCAGCAGTAGAGGAAAAGGTTCGCAACGGTTTAAAGGATATTGGAGAGAAGGTCCATGTCTTTACTCATCTATCCCATGTTTACACTCAAGGCTGTAGTTTATACACCACCTATGTTTATCGTAATGCTAGTTCTTATCAAGAAACCTTAAACCGTTGGCAAACATTAAAACATTTAGCTAGCGATACCATTGTAAATAATGGCGGTACCATTAGTCATCAACACGGTGTAGGTAAAGATCATGCGCCATATTTGAGTGTTGAAAAAGGTGAAATTGGCATGAAGGTGTTAGCAAATTTAGTCGCCCATTTTGATCCGCAGCAGCAACTTAATCCCGGCACTTTACTGGAATAAGTTGTGAATTATCTTACGTGAATACTATGTCTAATTTGAAGCAGCAAGCAACAGCACCTAAAGGGAGCCATTCCTTTTTACAAGAAGCTCACAGTACAGAACTAGCAGAAAATGTATTACTAACACGAGAGCAACGTATTGCAAAAATTAACAAGACAACATACTGGGATTTAATCGTCGTTGGTGGTGGAATTACCGGTGCGGGTATTTTAAAGCTAGCGAGTCAGGCAGGACTAAAAGTATTACTGCTAGAGCAGAAAGATTTTGCTTGGGGCAGCTCAAGTCGCTCGTCAAAAATGGTACATGGCGGTTTGCGCTATATGGCTCAGGGTCAGTTAGCCTTAACGCGAGAATCAGTCACAGAAAGACAACGTTTACTTGATGAGGGGCAACCGTTAATACTAAAGCAAAGTTTTGTGATGAGTCATTATCAATACGCTTTTCCAACGCCTTGGGTATTCAATAAACTACTGTCTTGTTATGACTTTATTACAGGAAGGAAACAGCATAAGTTTTGGTCTAAACCCGCGTATCTAGCATTAACACCCAAAGTAGCAGAAGACAAGTTGTTAGGTGGAACGCAGTTTTTCGATGCTCTAACCGAAGACGCTAGGCTGGTGCAGCGCTTGATTCAGGAGTCTTTACATTTAGGGGGGCAGGCAGTTAATTATGCTAAAGTGTTGAAAGTAAAAACACACAGGGCAGATAATCAGCTTGAAGTGTTATTGGAAAATCAAACCTTAACTCTTAGGGCTAAAACTGTAGTAAATGCCTGTGGTGCTTGGTCAAAACTACTTGAAGTGAATAACATAGACAGTCATGCAGCCGACGCTAACACTAAAAAAACAATGTACATGCGTCCACTTCGAGGCAGTCATTTAGTGATCCCCAACTGGCGTTTACCGGTGGCGAGTGTTGTGTCAATTCTTCATGCTAAGGATAAACGGCCTGTACAAGTTTATCCGTGGCAAAACGTTACGATTGTTGGCACGACAGATGTTGAACATGAACAAGATATGACCAAGGATGCAAGGATAAGCCAAAAAGAATTTGACTATTTACTTGCTGCTGTAGCGCAACAATTTCCTGATGCAAGCATTACCAAAGAAGATATTATCTCAACGTTTGCCGGTGTTAGACCGGTAATAACATCTGGTGAGTTCACTGAGCCGTCGAAAGAAAAGCGTGAGCACTATATTGAGCAAGCGTTTGGAGTTATTTCCGTCACAGGTGGAAAGCTAACCACTTTTAGGTTGATAGCAGAGCAAGTCCTTACCTTGGTTTGCCAGCATTTAACGACTAGCCATCAAAATAAAACAGATAAAATTGGTAAGAACAGAGGTGATTTTCTCGCTTCTGTCCGTATGGCTTGTAAACAACCAATACTCTCTATACAAACGGGTAATTTATCTACTATCTTTAGTGAAAATATCGAGCAACAGATAAAAGCATGTTATGGTGAATATAGTAACTGTTTTGTTAAGTTTATAGATAAAAGTTACTGCAAACCAATACGTTACAGTAAACATCTCTGGGGTGAATTGATCTGGTCAGTAAAATTTGAACAGGTACATCATTTAGATGATTTACTATTAAGAAGAACAAGAATTGGCAATGTTTTACCTCATGGAGCTTGTGATTTACTGCCTAAAATCAAACAGCTTTGTTCACCTTATTTAACCTGGGATGAACAGCGTTGGCAGCAAGAAATAAAGCGTTATACCGAGGTTTGGCATGCGGCCTATAGCTTGCCGAACAATGACAAAAATAGATGACATATGAAAAAAACTAGCGTGAGAACTTTGGTTAACACTGAGAGGCAATCAGCCAATAAGGATGATTTGATTTTAACCATAGACAATGGCACACAAAGTGTTCGAGCACTTTTGTTTAACCTTAACGGCGACTTGGTTGCCAAAAGTCGTCTTGAACTTGAAGCTTACTTTTCAAAAAAACCAGGTTGGGCGGAGCAAAAAGCTGAATATTTCTGGCTAATGTTAACAAAATGTTGTCAACAGCTTTGGCAACAAGATGAGGTTATTAAAAAGGGCTATCGAGAAAGGGTTACAGCACTCACAGTAACGACTCAACGGGGTACTGTTATCAATGTCGATGACAATGGTCAATCGCTACGTCCTGCCATTTTATGGTTAGATCAGCGTTTATGTCAGCAAAATAACCCTATGCCTTGGTACTGGCGATTGGCCTTTTCGCTTATTGGTCAACGTAAAATTGTGGATTATTTTCGCCGCAAGTCACAAGCAAACTGGCTGCAACAAAACGAGCCGACAGTGTGGCAAAAAACGGATAAGTTCTTACTACTTTCAGGTTTTTTAACCCATAAATTGACTGGAGAATATAAAGACTCTGTTGGCAGTATTGTTGGCTATTTACCTTTTGATTATAAAAAGCAAAATTGGGCAAGCCCTTGGGATTGGAAATGGTACGCTTTACCTATTAAACGCTCTATGTTGCCCAGTTTGGTGAAACCAGGTGAGGTGCTCGGTTTAATAACACCAGAAGCGGCAAAGCAAATCGGTTTAAAATCAGGTGTTAAATTAATCGCCTCTGCCTCTGATAAAGCCTGTGAAGTATTGGGCTCTGGTTGTATTAGCCCTGACACTGCCAGTTTAAGTTATGGAACAACAGCTACCATTAACACAAATAATGCAAAGTATGTTGAACCACAAGCATTTATACCTCCATATCCTTCGGCAATTCCTAAACACTTTAATAGTGAGGTGATGATTTATCGAGGTTTTTGGATGGTGAATTGGTTTAAGCAGGAGTTTGGTCAAAATGAAATTGAAAAAGCTCTGGCCTTAGGCGTCAGCCCTGAAAGCTTATTTGATCAGCTTGTTGGACAAGTGCCTCCAGGATCGATGGGCTTAATGTTACAACCCTATTGGTCACCTGGCTTGAGAAATTTAGAGGCTAAAGGCGCTATTATTGGTTTTGGAGATGTGCATACTCGTGCTCATATCTACCGGTCTATTTTGGAAGGTTTAGCTTATGCCTTGCGTGAGGGTAAAGAAACCTTAGAAAAACGACAGAAGTGCAAAATAACACGCTTGATTGTTTCCGGCGGCGGTTCACAATCAGATGCGGCATTACAACTGACTGCCGACATCTTTAATTTACCTGCTCACAGACCACATACTTTTGAAACATCGGGCTTAGGAGCGGCAATTAATGCTGCAGTAGGTAAGGGGTATTTTGAAAATTATCAGCAAGCAATTGCTGCGATGACTCGTATTGAACAGTCATTTTTACCTAATCAAAATAATGTACAGCTCTATAACAAATTATATCGACAGGTATATCGCAAAATGTACCGACAATTAAAGCCTATTTATCAGGAAATAAAAAAAATAACGGGTTATCCAGAATAACTCATGTTAGCTAAGAAATGATAACAACAAAAAATAATAATGAGAAAGGATCAAAATATGATTTATACCCGTCGAAAATTTATAAAAACCTTGGCAGTCAGTGCTGGTGTTGTAGTGACCTCAAGCCTTGTTGGTTGTGGAGGCTCTAAAAACAAAGATGAGATTGTTGACCCAGCCCCAGTTGAACCCAGTATTTTAGATGGCAGTCAATATTTTCCACAGTCAGTTGTTTCAGGAGACCCTAAAGCAGACTCAGTTATTTTATGGACGCGTATTGATAACAGCTCCGGTGCTGATACTGCACTAATGCTACAAGTGGCGACAGATGAAAGCTTTGCTCGTTTAATTGTTGAAGAGTCTTTTGATGCGCTCGCCAGCTCGGATCACTGTTTAAAAGTTCGTATCACCGATCTTGATGCTAGCCAATATTACTTTTACCGTTTTATTTATCAATATGATGGTAAAAATTATGCCAGTCGAATTGGGCGTACAAAAACTGCTGCAGCGCCAGATAGTGATACGAATGTAAAATTTGCTTATGTTTCTTGCCAAGATTATATCGGTCGTTTTTTTAATAATTTTTTATCATTGCTTGATAATGATGATTTAGATTTTGTCGTTCATCTTGGGGATTATATATATGAAACAACAGGTGATGCTTTGTTTCAGTCAAACGGTGGTGTGCGCAACATTGAATTTACCGATGAGGAAGGAGCATTGACTTTAGGGGTTGGTGACAGAAAAACTCAGGCAGCCAATAGTTTAGACAATTATCGCCAACTCTATAAAGTTTATCGAACAGATGAGTTATTACAACGTGTGCATGAGCGATTTCCTATGATTGCTATTTGGGATGATCATGAATTTTCTGATGATAGTTGGGGTGATACTGCAACATACTTAGATGGGGCGGGTGATGAGCAACAAACGCAACGAAAGAAAAATTCAGAAATGGCTTATTTTGAATACATGCCTATTGACCATGAGCAACCTCATACACAAGCAGAGTTAGCAGCGGGAACAATGGCGATAAATGAGGAACATTTATTCCCTAATACACGTATTTATCGTGATTTTCAATTTGGTAAACATTTACATTTGGCGATGACCGATTTTCGTACCAATCGCCCTGATCACATTTTAGCCGAAGACGGCTTTCCGGCAACCGTGGAAATAGATCAAGAAACGCTAAACAGCTTTTTATTGGGAAGTGGTATGGTGCCAGCGCAAGTTGATGGCATCATTTCTCAAATGTCACCTTATGTGAATATTGATGAACCAATGTTTGCGCCATACAAAGCGGCATTTTTAGAAGTGTTTACAGGTTTATATCTGCAAGAGTTGTTAGCGCGAGTAGAGTTGAGTCAAGCTGATGCATTGGTGCAAGCGCAACAACGAGCAAATTCGGCTATTCAAGGTAATTTAGCCACCAGTTATTTAAACCAAGTTTTAGCCAACGCTAAAGCGAGTTTAGCCGCAGAGCACCCTATACAAATGTTACCTACTTTACCTGAAGTAGGCGCTTTACAAGGTTTGGCATTTTATACTATGGGGAAAACCTCTTTGTTTGGCTTTATTGGTAGTCGTTACTTTGTTATCAAAGAGAGCTATGATATTTACGCAGCCTATCGAGAATACGTTGCCAATTTACAAGGCGGTACAGCGCAAAAAGCCTTCGATGATAGGCAAGCAACTTGGCTAGGACACACCTTTGCAACATCAACCAGTACATGGAAAATGCTTGGTAGCTCGGTGTCATTTTCACCACTGATTTTTGATTTATCCTCAAGTCGTGCCAGCACAGGTTTTAGTTCATTAGAAAGTGTTTTAGCCTCAGATGCTGTTCCCGCAGCGTTGAAGCAACGCTTTTATTTAGAGGCGGATCAATGGGATGGCTTCCCGCAATATAAGTCAAGCTTTGTTGATAATGTGATGAGCCAATACGGGGTGATTAGCTTAGGTGGTGATGTGCATAGTAGTTATGTCACTGAGCATAAACCCAATGATGTTACGGGTAAAAGATCATTTAACTTTACCACCTCGTCAGTTTCTTCTGCTACTTTTGGCTCATTTTTAGAAAACGGCATGAAGCAAATATTCTCTCAACTCGGTGATGTACCTGAGGCATTAACTGATTTACCTTTATACTTCGATCTACTGGTGAGTAGTGCAACCAAACGTGATGATATCAGCGATGATATGGTGTTTGCTCGCATGTGGGAGCATGGTGTTGTTATTGTTGAAGTTGATGCAGAGAAAGTGCTAGTTAACTTTCATAATACAGGTAGTCAGTTCCATAATATGGATACTGTTACACACAATTATTATAACGATGCCGAGAGTTTTTTATCTACAGTGCGTTTGTACCAATTTAAAGTGGCTGATGGTGAACTAACGCAACTTTAATACCAGTCTCATTAATTTAGTGATCAATTTTATACGTAGAAAAAGTTACCAAATACAAAGCGTTTATTTCAATAGCTAGTTGTTCTAATAATTAATGTAAATACATGACGATGTCGTTGGTGTTTATAGTAAGTACAAATGATCATATAGTTAGTGAGATTGGTATAAGTGGCTAGAGCTAAGCTTTGAACCACCTACTTGATCAGTAGGTGGTTATCATCGTAAATATTAAACAGTATTAATAGAAAAATTAACCAACAAAGATTATTTTAGCAATAAATAACGCCGTTAAAATCCAGACACTGGTACTGATTTCGTGTATTTTTCCACAGGTGGCTTTTGTGAACGTATAAGTAATAAACGCCAGGGTAATACCATGGGCAATAGAGAATGTTAACGGGGTAAATAATAATATAACCGTTACAGGCGCTGCTTCAGTGATATCATTCCAATCTATTTCTTTTAAGTTGTATAACATTAAAATGGCGACATAAAAAATGGCACCTGTAGTGGCATAAACTGGGATCATTCCAGCTAGGGGGGCAAAGAAAATGCTCAGTAGAAATAAACCACCCACAGTCACAGCGGTGAGCCCGGTTCGTCCACCTGCGGCAACTCCTGAAGCACTTTCTATATAACTGGTTGTGGTTGATGTACCCAATGTTGCGCCCGAAAGAGTTGCAATACTATCACTTGATAGTGCTTTACCTAAGCGCTCTACGCGTCCGTTACAATCAGTTAAGCCTGCGCGTTGAGTTACGGCAATTAATGTGCCAGACGTATCAAATAAATCAACGAATAAGAAAGCAAAAATAACACTTAACATGCCTATCTCAAGCGCTGCTGCCACATCCATTTGCATAAAGGTAGGGGAGATTGAAGGAGGCTGTGAAATAATGCCTGTATATTGAACGTCACCAAATAACCAGCCAACAATAGTCATCATTAAAATACTGACCATGACTGCTCCAGGAATTTTACGTGCTGTTAACGCCGCAATAATGAAAAAACCGAACATACTCATTAATGGCACAAATTCAGTTATTTTACCCAATGAGACAAAAGTGGCTGGGTGGGCAACAATAATGCCTGAGTTTTTTAAAGCAATCATCGCTAAAAATGCGCCAATACCTGTGGCAATACCTAGCTTTAAGGTGTGGGGTATGGCATTAATAATCCATTCTCTTACCTTAAATATACTTAGTAATAGAAAAATAATCCCGGATAAGAATACTGCCCCTAAGGCTGCTTGCCATGTGTGTCCCATGCCCAACACTACACCATAAGTGAAAAAGGCGTTTAACCCCATACCTGGAGCCAGTGCTATAGGGTAATTGGCAACAAAGCCCATAATGAAACAGCCTATTGCGGCTGCTAAACAAGTAGCAACAAACACAGCGCCTTCATCCATACCTGCATCAGCTAATATGGAAGGGTTAACAAAAATAATATAAGCCATGGTTAAAAAGGTCGTTAACCCAGCCATTATTTCAGTTTTTATATTAGTATTGTGCTCAGCTAACTTAAATATTTTTTCTAACATTGATAACCTTTGTTTAACTTGTACAAATAAGGCGCGGATTTTATGTTATTTGGGTGATAAATCACAACAAAAATTGAACTTTAAAAAAAAATAGTTATTATGCCTGCCTAAATCCTTCTCCTCCTTAACAAAAGAGAATTAAAACATGTTAAAGCACTTACTTATTATTATATTTAGTCTATCTACCCTAGGCTTAGAAGCCAAAACACTTTGGTCAGATTTTAGCTTAAGCTACCTTAATGGCAGTAGCTATGAAGTAGGTGATAAAGATCGTGATGTCTTTACTTTTGAGCATGCTAGTGGGACTACATGGGGTGACACTTTTATGTTTTTTGATCGTCTTGAGTCAACTGATGGTCATGTCGAAACTTACGGTGAATTCAGCCCTAGAATTAAAATAACAGATGTTACCGACAGCTTTATAAAAAGTGTTTATTTTGCGCCATCAGTAGAGTTTGGACCCAAAACAAATTATTTGTTGGGTGTTGGACTTGATTTAAATATCAGTGTTTTTGATTATTTTCAAATAAATACTTATCTTCGTAATAACGAAGACGGTGATAGCAGTGAGCAATTAACTTTGGTTTGGGGAGTTCCTCTAGGGCCAATACACTTTAGTGGTTTTATGGATTATGCGACCGGTGTTAATAACACAGCTTTTGGTGATACTGAAAATCAAATGAATTTTACTTCACAATTTAAATATAATATTGCCTCTATGCTTGATTTAGATACTAAACTATATGTTGGTGTTGAATACGTACACTGGAATAACAAATTTGGCATTGAAGGTATTGATGAGAGAAATGTTAATTTACTAGTGAAATACCACTTTTAACCTTTATTTTTAACAGGAATTATTATGACAGTACATGAAATTAAACACCCGCTAGTGCAGCATAAGTTAGGCCTTATGCGTACAAACGGCATTAGCACAAAATGTTTTCGTGAATTATGCGGTGAAATTGGTTCTTTACTAACTTATGAAGCCACCAGAAATTTACCGACCGAAAAAGTCACTATTGAAGGTTGGCAAGGCACTGATATTCAAATAGATCATATTAAAGGTAAAAAAATGACTATTGTGCCTATCTTACGTGCAGGATTAGGGATGCTAGATGGTGTAGTACCTTTGATCCCAAGTGCTAAAATTAGTGTTGTCGGTTTATATCGAGATGAAAAAACCCTTGAGCCTGTGCCTTATTTTGACAAAGTGGTGAGCGATATAGAACAACGCACCGCATTAATTGTTGATCCTATGCTAGCAACGGGCGGTACCTTAATTGCCACCATTGATTTGTTAAAAGCTAAAGGGTGTAAGCATATTATGGGCTTATTCTTAGTTGCCTCTCCTGAGGGAATTGAAAAGTTAAAAGAATTTCATGACGATGTTGATATTTATGTCGCGTCGGTTGACGAAAAATTAGATGAAAACGGGTATATTATTCCGGGCTTAGGTGATGCAGGTGATAAAATCTTTGGCACTAAGTAATAATTGAGTTTAAAAAGGCATTACTCGTTGGGTTTTACTGTTTCTGCTTTAGTCGTTTTTGAGCTAACTGCATGACGGGTAATTTAGGTTATGTTTAACTAGAAGCTATTGCAATTTAGCTAAATTTACGGCCTGTAGAAGAAGCCTCTAGTTAAGAAAAAACTTAAGAGCTAAACACTATTTAAGATAAATAAAAGGTAACTACATGAAAGTGTTGTTATCTTTTTGTATAGCTCAATCGCTTATTTACTTTGTTGATAAGTTGTTTTTACCTATTACACAGTGTTCATAGACTTTACGCTATAGTTTATTAAACGTTCAAGCAAATAACATGTATGTTTAAATCTGTGCTGTGAGTGAAATATTATCATGTGTATACCTTTAACCCCTGAAAAACCACCACTTTAATGGCAGCGTAAATAGGTTGTTTTATGACCATCAGTTGATTAAATCAAGGTGAGAAAATGACTTAAAAACCATTAGAAAATATACAGATGAATGTAGAGAAGAAATTGCAATACTGATCAACTAGCAAGGTTGTCACCTTAGAGAAACGGAAAGCCTTTAGCCATCACAATAAGCTTCAACAGAAATAAACTCACTTTATCAAGCATTATTAAAATATATTAACTTAATGTTGGCTGAAAAATGTACATTAGTTATAATGTTTCAACAGGTCAATACGTTAGTCAATTTTTATGGAAGTAAGGTGTTTAAATGGAGTTTTTTCAAATATCATTTGCAAAGGTTTATTTACTAGCTGCTGATTTAGGTGAAATTGTTGTCGATGAAGGTGTTGATATTAGTGTCGCAATGGTGGATGAAATTCATCAGTGTTTTAATGCTATTTTTTCCGGCAGCTTCTCATTATTAGTTAACAAGCGTAATTCTTACTCGACTGAACTCGAGGCTTTGATTAAGTTTGGCACACATACAGGTATTGACAAAATTGCGGTATTTGCGCCAAATAAATTAGCAAAACTTAGTGCTGATTTTGCTGCCGACATTCCCAGTTCAGAGCAATTGAATATTCTAGTTTTTACCAGTAGAGAAGAGGCTCTTGCTTGGTTGACCCAATGATTTTAGCTTTTCTTTTGAACACATCAGATTAAATACTTAAACGCAATCAGTACATAGTGTTGTGTACTGATTGCGTTTAACAAGGAAAGTAGTCATTGCTTGAAGGTGTTGTTTTAACATAGCACTGGTGTAGGCTCATTGCCGCTCTTGCCTTAAAAACGCTTTTTGATACTTATCATGATTGATTTTTCTCGGTATAATTAGCCGTCATCACAGATATTGAATTACGTTATGTATCATCACAACACTTGTTTTTCTACTTTTACTAACAATATTGCTCACTATGATTTACCTGAGCGTTTTACTTTTCCATTTTGTTATGAGCCTCACCCATTGTGTTTACTGGCCGCAAAAGAGTTGCAGAAGCAATTACAGCATAATAATCAATTACAGCAAGCATGTGAACAACATGGCAAAATGTTTGGCGTTTTATTAGTTAAAAATGAAGAGGGGGAAATAGGGTACC
Source organism: Litorilituus sp. (assembly GCA_030754235.1). Taxonomy (GTDB): domain Bacteria; phylum Pseudomonadota; class Gammaproteobacteria; order Enterobacterales; family Alteromonadaceae; genus Colwellia. The sequence continues at coordinate 2,031 of JASMAS010000104.1, read as the reverse complement.
TAAGTGCTAATTCCGGTAAAGAACTACTCCACGAACATATGATCAATTTTGTGCCACCTATTGTCAGTATTGACAGTGAAAGTGATTTTTTTCAACAAGAAAACAAAATCATTAATCAGCTTAATAGCCAAGTAGAGCAATTAATGGCTAACCCGATGTTAACTAAATATCAGCAAACACTTGAGTTATTGCAAACACAACAAGAAGAACAACTTACTCAACAGCGTAATAAAATGGCGCGAAATAAACAGCTTAGACAAGTCAAACGTAGCCAAGCGAAAGATAATTTAAGTGCGAATGAATTGGTTCAACACTTAACACAACTCGCTAAAGAAAGTGTTAATGATAAAAATCAGTTAAGGGATTTAAAAAGTTATTGGCAAGCAACTATTGGGCAAAATCAACAAATATTAGACCGTTTAACAGATGAAATCCACACGCTTAAAAAACAGCGAAAACAATTATCAACAAAACTGCAAAAAAAATTATTCAAACAATACCGTTTATTAAATAGTGCTGGGGTTGAGCAAAACTTGATGGAAATATTTCAACGTGCGCCTTACCCAATTCCACCTGCGGGCACTGGCGATTGTGCAGCACCTAAACTATTACAATATGCTTTTAAACATCAGCTTGAACCGCTTGCAATGGCTGAATTTTGGTGGGGAAAGTCACCTAAATCTGAAATAAGACAGCATAAAAATTTTTATGGCGCCTGTTCAGGAAAGTGCCAACCTGTTTTATCGCACATGCTTTCAGGCATGAGAGTTGATGAAAATCCTCTGTTAGTTAACCCTGCGTTAGGTAAAGAACTGAATATCGTTTTTCAAGACAGTGATATTGTGGTGGTTAATAAGCCAAGTGAGTTTTTATCTGTGCCAGGAAAAAATGTTGAGGACTCTGTTTATCTGCGAATAAAGCAGCTGTTCCCCCAGGCAAAGGGCTCATTGATTGTGCATCGACTCGATATGTCCACTTCTGGCCTGATGGTGTTAGCACTAACAAAAAGAGCGCAAAAAAACTTACAGCAACAGTTTATCAATCGCACGATTAAAAAACGTTACCTTGCTGTTTTAGAAGGGAATATAAATAAGAAAATAGAGCAAACGCAAGGGGAAATAAATTTACCATTGCGTGGCGACCATGAAGACAGACCAAGGCAATTAGTGTGTTTTGATCATGGAAAAAAAGCAAACACTCAATGGCAAGTGATTGATAATGTAGGTGGAAAAACTAAGCTGTTTTTATATCCTGAAACTGGACGAACCCATCAATTGCGCGTGCACTGTGCTCACCCTGAAGGTTTGAATATACCAATATTTGGTGATGATCTCTATGGTAGTCAAACTAGTAATAAAGAGGCTCAACGCTTGCACCTACATGCGCAGAGGTTGACGTTTAACCATCCTATTACTAAAGCACTCATGACTTTTGAAGTGAACACTGATTTTTAAAGTCAGCTTTAATACAATTCATCAAGATCGTCTTGAAAAATATCTTCTATCGCCATATTAAATAGTCGTGCCGCCTTAAAGGCCAGTGGTAAACTCGGATCAAACTTTCCCTTTTCAATAGCATTAATGGTCTGTCTCGACACATCAAGTGCAAAAGCGAGTTGTGCTTGAATCTATGACGTGGTTTAATGGATTCGACTACCCCAGTTAAGACATAATAAGCTTAACTGGAGAATAGAATAACAAAACGTAAAAAATACACCAAAGAATTTAAACTTGATGCAATCTCTTTAGTTAGAGATCAAAATATTAGTGTTGCTGAAGCTAGCAGAAATTTAGGTGTTAGCCCTCAAATGCTTGGTCGCTGGATCAAAGAAGCAGAAAACGAAGATGGTCAAGCTTTTCGAGGTAACGGTAAACTGACGCCAGATCAAGAAGAAATACGTAAATTAAAAGCTCAAGTAAAGCGCCTAGAAATGGAGCGTGAAGTATTAAAAAAAGCGACGGTCTTCTTTGCAAAAGAAACGAAGTGAAATATTCGTTTATTACCCAACATAAGAAGATCTGGCCTGTGGTG
>JASMAS010000103.1 GCA_030754235.1 Litorilituus sp. | reverse complement strand
TTGTGAGAAATCCTATGCATAGAGTGTTATTTATTGGTGAGGTAACACAATACGCTAGCATTTACGTTAACAGTGACTAGAAACCGTTAAGTTTATGCGTGATATTTGTCACCAATAAAGGTGGCTTTTTGTACAAAAACTGTTCGCACCAATACTTTGTCAAAAGTCAATATAAAAAACATAAAAAAAAGCAATAATTGTTTAAAAACTATGCTTTTCAATGAGCAAAAAAACGCGTAAACTTAGCGCCCTTTTGCAGTGTTGATTAAAATTTAGTCAGTTGAAGTGAGCTTCGTGAAAATCGGTCCTTATCAGTTAAAAAGTCAGGTAATACTCGCCCCGATGGCAGGAATTACTGATCAGCCTTTTCGAGAATTATGTTGTCGATTAGGGGCTGGTTTAGCGGTATCTGAAATGGTGTCGTCTAACCCTAAGGTATGGAATACGGAAAAGTCTAAACTGCGAATGATTCACAGTGAAGATGCAGGCATACGTAGTGTGCAAATTTCAGGGAGTTGCCCTGATGAATTGGCCTATGCCGCGCAAATTAATCGCGATAGCGGTGCTCAAATTATTGACATCAATATGGGGTGCCCTGCAAAAAAGGTAAATAAAAAATTAGCGGGCTCTGCTTTATTAAAAGATCCAGCGCAAGTTGAACAAATTGTGAAAACTGTGGTGGACGCTGTTGATATTCCAGTGACGTTAAAAATTCGTACCGGTTGGTGCGAAAACAGCCGGAATGGCGTTGAAATAGCAAAAATTGCTCAAGATAACGGTATAGTTTCGCTTGCGGTACATGGTCGCACTCGCAATGATTTTTATAAAGGTCATGCTGAGTACGACACAATCAAAGCAATTAAAAAAGCGGTTTCAATCCCGGTAGTGGCAAACGGTGATATCACCTCAGTAGAGAAAGCTGAGCACGTATTAAATTACACCCAAGCTGATGCCATTATGATTGGTCGAGGAGCCCAAGGACGCCCTTGGATTTTTCGAGAAATCAATCATTTTCTAACAACAGGAATCAAATTACCTACTCCCTCAGTGAATGAGGTACGTTCAATCTTAATTGGGCACGTAAAGGATTTACATCGGTTTTATGGTGACTATATGGGTGTGAGAATCGCCCGTAAACATGTGTCTTGGTATATTCAGTCGCTTGCATTAGCGGGGGGCTTTTTTACAGAGCAATTTGCAGATGACCAAGGCAAAATATTTAGAGCGTCATTTAATGGTTTATCGTCTTCAAGCGATCAGCTTGAGGCGTTGAACCTTTGTTTTGATCAATGAGTTCATTACTAAATTCATTGATTGTTTAATTTATATATAATAGAAAGAGTTGTGCACTATGTTCGAACAAAATATTTCTTCTCCATTTATCACTGGCGATATTCAAACACAAACTAAAACGTCTCCATTACGTACTCAAGCTAAAATAGCTATCAATAATTACCTTAAGCAATTAAATGGTAACGACGTTGATGATATGTATGACCTTGTGTTAAGCGAAATAGAAGCGCCAATGTTAGAAGAGGTTATGATGTATACACGCGGCAATCAAACACGTGCCGCAAACTTACTGGGGATTAACCGTGGCACACTTCGTAAGAAATTAAAAAAATACGGTATGAACTAAGATTTTCAACTATTTTTTAAAGCACCCTCGGGTGCTTTAAATGTTTTTAAGGCCAAAGAATTTGTCCATTTGGTCAAAAATTTAATTTTATAAAGGTACATATACAAGATGGATACTCCACGTCCAATTAAACGCGCTCTGTTAAGTGTTTCTGATAAGGCAGGTATTGTTAAATTTGCTCGCAGCTTGGCTGACAAAGGTGTTGAATTACTGTCAACCGGCGGTACAGCTAAATTACTCGCTGCAGAAGGTATCGCTGTTACAGAAGTGTCTGATTACACAGGTCACCCGGAAATAATGGATGGTCGTGTTAAAACATTACACCCTAAAGTACATGGTGGTATTTTAGCTCGCCGTGGCTTAGATGAAGCAGTAATGGATGAGAACAGCATCAGTGCGATTGATATGGTAGTGGTTAATTTATATCCTTTTGCTAATGCGGTTAGCAATGAAAATTGTACCATGGAAAATGCGGTTGAAAACATTGATATTGGTGGACCTACTATGGTTCGTGCAGCAGCTAAAAACCATAAAGATGTGACTATTATCGTTAACACTGGTGATTACGATCGCGTTTTAACTGAAATGAATGCTAATGATAATTCATTAACCTATCAAACACGTTTTGATTTAGCGATTGCGGCTTATGAACACACCGCAAGTTACGATGGTATGATTGCTAACTACTTTGGCCAAATGTTACCGGCATATGGTGATGAAGAGTCGAAACCATCATTTGATAACAAAGCTAAATTCCCACGCACAATCAACAGTCAGTTTATTAAAACTCAAGATTTACGTTACGGTGAAAACTCTCATCAAGACGCTGCATTCTACGTGGAAGCAAATCCAGAAGAAGCATCAATCGCGACAGCGAAGCAAATTCAAGGTAAAGCACTTTCATATAACAACATTGCTGATACAGACGCAGCACTAGAATGTGTGAAAGAATTTGATGAAGCAGCTTGTGTTATTGTTAAGCATGCTAACCCATGTGGTGTGGCTATTGGTGATAATATTTTAGCTGCCTATGAAAGCGCTTTTAAAACTGACCCTACCTCAGCATTCGGTGGCATTATTGCTTTCAACCGTGAATTAGATGCAGACACTGCAGAAGCCATTGTTTCACGTCAGTTTGTTGAAGTTATCATTGCACCAAGTATTTCTGAAGCAGCAGCACAAATTGTTGCCGCTAAACCAAATGTACGTTTATTAGCGTGTGGTCAATGGAACAGCCAAACTTCAGGCTTAGATTATAAACGTGTAAATGGTGGTTTGTTATTACAAGACAGAGATCAAGGTAAAGTTGCTAGCGATGAGTTGAAGGTTGTGACCAAGCGTCAGCCTTCAGAAGATGAAATGCGTGATTTACAGTTTTGTTGGAAAGTAGCTAAATATGTTAAATCTAACGCCATCGTATATGTTAAAAACAGCATGACTATCGGTGTTGGTGCAGGGCAAATGAGCCGCGTTTATTCAGCAAAAGTAGCAGGGATTAAAGCTAGCGATGAAAACCTAGAAGTAAAAGGTTCAGTCATGGCCTCAGATGCTTTCTTTCCATTTCGTGATGGTTTAGATGCTGCTGCTGAAGCTGGAATTACCGCGGTAATTCAGCCGGGTGGCTCAATGCGTGATGATGAAGTGATTGCAGCTGCTGACGAGCATGGCATTGCTATGGTGTTCACAGGGATGCGCCACTTCCGCCATTAATGCTCATTTTTGTCGTTATAGAATTAAAACTCTGCACGATAAGTACTCAGGTATAATCATACGCTCCGTGCTTATCGTTTGTTTTTTTAATCCTATAACTTAAAAAATCACCATTAATCGTTTCGAGTTTAAAAGAGGCAGTGTTGGTTTGTTTATTTTAGTAACAAAATCAACGCTGCTTGTTTATTTAAAATCTGCTATAACTAGGGCACTTTTTACATTTACGTAACGAATGGAAATATCATGACTCAGTTAAAAAGCCTAAAATCATTATTGTTAACCGCAACACTTGGCCTTACGGCCTTTACTAGCGCAAATTTGTACGCCCATGCCACTCATAGCCATGCCGCGAATAAAGCACTTGAAAAAGCGGTAGCAGGAGAGCATCGCTCAGCTAAAAATAAGGCAAGAGACAAGTACCGTCACCCTGTAGAAACGTTAACATTTTTTGGTTTTTCTCCTGAAATGACAGTGGTTGAAATTACCCCTGGCGGTGGTTGGTACACTGAGATTCTAGCTCCAGCCTTAAAAGGCAAAGGTAAGCTTTATGGTGCTCATTACCCTGATACAGGTGAAGATAATTACTATTCTAATTCACGTAAAAAATTAGAAAAAAAGTTGGCGTCTAATGTTGTCTTTAGTGAAGTAGTACTAACTGATTTTGTGCCGCGTAAACAAAGTGAACTAGCGCCACAAGGCAGTGCTGATTTAGTGTTAACTTTCCGTAATTTACATAACTGGCGTGCAGCAGGCGTTGAGCAAGTATTTAAAGATGCTTTTAATGCTTTAAAACCTGGTGGTGTATTAGGTGTTGTTGAGCACCGTTTACCCGCAGGTGTTGCTCCTGAAAATGCCAAAGGCTATGTATCAGAATCTGAAACAATCAAACAAGCAAAAGCGGTAGGGTTTCGTTTTGCTGCAGCCAGTGAAATTAATGCCAACCCTAAAGATATGGCACAACATCCAAAAGGTGTTTGGACATTACCGCCTGTATTACGTTTAGGTGATACAGATAAAGCTAAGTACTTAGCTATTGGCGAAAGTGATCGCATGACATTAAAGTTTGTGAAGCCTGCAAACACAAAATTTAGCGATTTTAAAAAACAGAATAAATAACAGTATCTTGGTGCGACTACTTGAAAAGGGTACTCGTGCTATTGCAATTAATAGGAAAATTAAATGAAAATTTTAGTTATCGGCTCTGGTGGTCGTGAGCATGCATTAGCTTGGAAAGCGGCACAATCTAGTCAAGTTACTAAAGTCTTTGTAGCGCCGGGTAATGCTGGTACAGCAATTGAGAATAAATTAGAAAACGTTGCTCTAGATATCGCTGACAATGACGCGCTAGTCGCTTTTGCTAAAAGCGAAGACATAACGCTAACTATTGTGGGTCCAGAGCAGCCGTTAGTTGATGGCGTAGTTGATGCGTTTCAAGCACAAGGTTTAACTATTTTTGGCCCAAGTGCTAAAGCAGCACAGCTTGAGGGTTCTAAATCTTTCACTAAAGACTTTTTAGCACGTACTAAAATTCCAACTGGTAGCTATGCTAATTTTACTGATGTTGAACCGGCACTGGCTTATGTACGTGAACAGGGCGCACCTATTGTTGTTAAGGCTGATGGCTTAGCAGCAGGTAAAGGCGTCATTGTCGCCATGACGCTTAGTGAAGCCGAAGATGCGATAAAAGATATGCTTGCCGGTAATGCTTTTGGAGATGCTGGCCATCGAGTCGTTATTGAAGAGTTTCTTGAAGGTGAAGAAGCCAGCTTTATTGTTATGGTTGACGGTAAAAATGTTTTACCTATGGCAACCAGTCAAGATCATAAACGTGCCTTAAATGGTGACTTAGGTCCAAATACTGGCGGTATGGGTGCGTACTCACCAGCGCCTGTAGTAACGGCAGAAATTCATGATCGTATTATGGCTGAAGTTATTATGCCAACGGTTGAAGGTATGGCTGCAGAAGGGGCACCGTATTCGGGTTTCTTATATGCAGGCTTAATGATTGCTGCTGATGGCACGCCTAATGTCATTGAATATAACTGTCGTTTTGGTGATCCTGAAACTCAGCCTATCATGATGCGTTTACAATCTGATTTAGTAGAGCTTTGCTTAGCGGCAACCCGCGGTGAATTAGATAAAGCAACAATCGCTTTTGATAGCCGTGCTGCCGTTGGTGTGGTACTTGCTGCTAATGGTTACCCGTCAAGCTATCCAAAAGGTGATGTAATTTCTGGTCTTGAAACAAACACCAATGATTCGGCAAAAACTTTTCATGCGGGTAGTAAATTAAATGAACAAGGTGATGTGGTGACTAATGGCGGTCGTGTTTTGTGTGCTACTGCTTTAGGTAACACAGTAACTGAAGCGCAACAAACTGCATATGAGCTATTGCATCAAATTAGCTGGCAAGGTGTTGAGTTTAGAACAGACATTGCTTATCGCGCCATTGAACGTGAGCAAAAGGCATAAGTTTAGCTAATAAAGCTTACTCTTAAGCTAAAATGAAAAAGGTTGATAAGTGATTTTCAACCTTTTTTTTGTGCTATTTATCAGGATGTTGGTAATATTTACTAACAGTTTAAGGCTCAGAACTATTATCAAAAACTTGCTATTAAATTGTATTTGCGAGATAAATAAGTTTTATGTTGAAACAGGTGTTAGGGTGCTTGCAACGATTATAGCTGGGCCAATTTTACGTCGTTTAACTAAACAGCAGTTGGTTTTATGGTGGGTTAGTCCTTTTGAGGCGTCAGGTGAGTTTTGTTGTTATCTGGCGGATGAAAAAATATTTTCAGCACCTTTATCTAGTGATAATTTAACGACTTTTCGTTTTGGTGCAAAAGCTTTTGTGCACTTACTTGAACTAGATATTAACCTACCAAGTGAACAGTATATTGAATATGATTTATTATTGGTTGAACAAGAACAGCATATAAATCAGGCTAAGCCGTTAGTCGACGTTATTGAACATTTGACTTACCAAGGCAAGAGTCGGCCATCTTTTATCATTCAAGATAAAATAAATAACCTACTACATGGTTCATGTCGAAATCCTCACCACCCAAGCAGTGATAGCTTACTTGCAGGTGATGCTAAGCTTGAGAATACGCTGAATTGTCCCGAGAAAAGACCTGCTTTATTGATGATGTCGGGTGATCAAGTTTATGCCGATCATGTTGCCGGTTCAATGTTGTATGCTATTCATCAAGTGATTGCTTTGCTTGGGTTAAATAATGAAGAGTTTTCAGGTAGTGGCCTTAAAGATAGTGAGCAACTTTATCAACTTTCTGAGCAATATTTTCAGCGAGAAAATATTCTTCCAAAAGCTGAGCTAAAAACGCCATGGTATAAACCGGGTACTTCTCATTCTATTTTTACGTCTACTTATGCTCATAATCATGTCATGACTTTTGCTGAAGCCATGGCAATGTATCTACTCGTTTGGTCTCCAACTTTGTGGCAACAGATTAAATTAACGGGTTTTGATGTGCCTGCAAAGTATCTGCAAACACATTTGCAAGAATTGTCGGCATTAGAAACCTTTATTACTGGGCTTGATAAGGTACAACGGTTACTAGCACATATACCCACTTACATGATTTTTGATGATCACGATGTGACTGATGATTGGAATTTAACTGCACATTGGGAGCAAGCCGCTTATCAAGATCCCCTAGCAAAACGAATTATTGGTAATACCTTAATGGCTTATTGGCTTTGCCAAGGCTGGGGTAATAATCCCATAAGATTTAAAGGTGATTTTTGGCAGGTAGCTGATGCGTATCAACAACAACCTGCAACGGAGCAACATGATGAGTTTATCAACTGCTTGCTAGCGTTTTCTCATTGGCAATACACCTTACCAAGCTCACCTAAGCTAGTTGTACTTGATAGTAGAACTAGGCGATGGCGCTCTGAGCAGTCATTAGATGATCCCTCAGGGTTAATGGATTGGGAAGCCATGTGTGAGTTGCAGCAGGAGTTGATAGGGCAGGATGCAATTATATTAGTTTCTCCTGCACCCATTTTTGGTGTTAAAGTTATTGAGGTTATTCAACGTATGGCGACCATGCTCGGTCAACCGTTAGCGGTGGATGCAGAAAATTGGATGGCGCACCCTGGCTCGGCTAGCACCATGTTAAATATATTTAAACACCCTAAAACTCCGCAAAATTTTATTATTCTGTCTGGCGATGTGCATTATTCGTTTGTTTATGATATCGAATTACGGTCTCGCCACTTACATCCAAATATTTGGCAAATTACGTCAAGTGGCATAAAAAATCAATTTCCACAGCCCTACATTGGTTTTTTCGATAAACTAAATCGCTGGTTATATAGTGCCTCTTCTCCCTTAAACTTATTCACTAAGCGTAGAGCTATGAGAATAAAAGCACGTAAGGTGGCCAATAAAGGTCATCAACGACTATTTGAACAAAGTGGTTTAGGGTATTTAGAACTCAACGGTGACGGTTCACCGATTCATATTTGCGATTTACATTGTGATGGCAGTACCACAGAGTTTGTTGAAACGGCTGAAGAGATGTTGCCGTAACTTTAGAGCATTCAATGGTATTTATTTTAGAGACAAAAAAGCCCACCTAAGTGGGCTTTAAATTAACGACTTTCTCTAAAGAAAAGGCTAATTATTTTCTAGCAGCTTCTTTAGCTGCTTTAGCCGCTTTTGCTTCAGCAATTACTTCTTCAGCTACGTTGTTAGGACAAGGCATGTAGTGAGAGAATTCCATTGAGAATTGACCACGACCTGATGTCATTGTACGTAGAGATCCAATGTAACCGAACATTTCTGAAAGAGGTACGTCAGCTTTAATACGAACACCAGAAACACCTGCGTCTTGACCACCGATCATGCCACGACGACGGTTTAAATCACCAATAACATCACCAACGTGATCATCAGGCGTAAACACATCAACTTTCATGATAGGTTCAATTAACTGAGCACCTGCTTTTGGAATTGATTGACGGAAAGCACCACGAGCAGCTAGTTCAAATGCAACTGCAGATGAATCGACCGCATGGAAACCACCATCGTATAATTCAATTTCAACGTCAAGTACAGGGAAACCAGCAAGAACACCAGTATCCATCATACCTTTGAAGCCTTTCTCGATTGCAGGGAAGAATTCTTTAGGAACATTACCACCAACAACAACAGAGCTGAATACGAAACCAGAACCAGGTTCGCCAGGCTTGATACGGTAATCAATTTTACCGAACTGACCAGAACCACCAGATTGTTTCTTATGTGTGTAAGAGTCTTCAATCTCTGCAGTAATTGTTTCACGGTAGGCAACTTGTGGTTTACCAACTTCTAATTCAACACCGTAGGTACGTTTTAGAATATCTACTTTGATATCTAAGTGAAGTTCACCCATACCGGATAAAATTGTTTCACCTGAATCTTCATCAGTTTCAACTTTGAAAGTAGGATCTTCTGCAACCATTTTACCGATAGCAATCCCCATTTTCTCTGTAGAACCTTTATCTTTAGGCTTAACTGCGATAGAGATTACCGGTTTAGGGAATACCATAGCTTCTAGAACGATTGGCGCTTTAGGATCACATAATGTGTGACCTGTTTGAACGTTACTTTTCATACCAACAATCGCGATGATATCACCGGCTTGTGCTGAAGTAAGTTCGTTACGGTCATCCGCTTGCATTTCACACATACGGCCTACACGCTCAGTTTTACCTGTAGCAGCATTAAGAATGGTATCGCCTTTCTTCAATGTACCTGAATAGATACGTACGAAAGTTAATGTACCAAAACGGTCATCAGTGATTTTGAATGCTAACGCTTTAAATGTTTCATCTGCAGAAACGATTGCGTAATCACCAGTAGGCTCGCCTTCTTCATCAGTAAGTGGCTGTGGATCAACTTCAGTAGGAGAAGGTAAGTAATCAACAACAGCATCAAGAATATTTTGAACACCCTTGTTTTTGAAAGCAGAACCACAGTAAGTAGGGAAGAAGTCCATAGTACGTGTACCTTTACGGATACATGCCTTGATTTCTTCCATAGAAGGCTCAGTACCTTCTTCTAGATATGCTTCGAAAAGGTCATCATCTTGCTCTAGTGCAGTTTCAAGAAGCATTTCACGGTATTCTTCTACTTTGTCAACCATGTCAGCAGGTACATCTTGGATTTCAAAGTTCTCAGGAAGACCTGTGTCATCCCACACCCATGCTTTGCGGGTAAGTAGGTCAACAACACCAACAAACTCATCTTCTTCACCAATTGGTAGAACCATAACTAGTGGGTTAGCACCTAATACATCTTGAGTCTGTTTAACAACACGGTAGAAATCAGCACCTAAACGGTCTAATTTGTTTACAAAGATAATACGTGCAACTTCTGAGTCGTTCGCGTAACGCCAGTTAGTTTCTGATTGTGGCTCAACACCACCAGAACCACAAAATACACCAACACCACCATCAAGAACTTTAAGTGAGCGGTAAACTTCAACAGTGAAATCAACGTGACCAGGAGTATCGATAACGTTGAAACGGTGATTGTTCCAAAAACAGCTTACCGCAGCAGACTGGATGGTAATACCGCGCTCAGCTTCTTGTTCCATGAAATCAGTTGTTGACTCACCGTCATGTACTTCACCAGTTTTATGGATCTGACCGGTTAATTTAAGGATACGTTCAGTTGTTGTGGTTTTACCAGCATCAACGTGAGCGAAGATACCAATGTTTCTGTATTTGGATAAATCTGCCATTACTTTACTCTATTTAGTTAGTGTCTATTCTGCTTTCTCATACTTAATTTATAGCTGTGGCTATATAAATTAAGTATGAGAAAGCAGAACTGTTGAAAATTTGCGCGCGAGTATACCATTACTCGACAAAGATCGGTAGAAAATTGGCAAATAAATTATAAATGATATTGATAGAAGAAGGATATTTTAAAAATATAATTTCGATAAACCATTTGAAGCGAGCCTAGATTCGAGTGACTTTAATAAGTAATATTATATTGATGAAATGAAAAATCTACAGTTTATTATCAATAATTGCTTGCCATTGCTTTACGGCATCGGGTAAGCCATTTTTAGCTTTGATATATACATTGAGTAAACTAATTTCGCGGCACTGAAACTGATCTTCAGGTATAGCAGGTACTTCAATTAATTTAATGCCATTATTTTCTTTAGCACAATATTCAAAATAGTCATTAAACTCTCCAACGCTCGTGCAACGCTTCCCTTGGCCGCCAAAAGCATTCACTAAACCAATCACATTAAACGTTTTATCTGAACAGTTATAAATATCTGCATCTCCACTTTTACCTAAGTGGAAAATATCATTGCGCATATAAATGATAATGATATTAAGTTCATCTCTTAAAAAATGAATAAGATCATTTAATTGAAAATTAAAGCCGCCGTCACCGGTAATAACAATGGCCACATCGCTACTTCGTTGTTGTTTCAATTTTCTACAGGCTGCTCTAGCATAAGGAATACTTGTTCCCATTGCCGCATACCAAGGGTTGGTTAACCAACTTCTGCCTAGGCTTGAATTTCTGGTGCGTAAACTGTATGAAGCAAAATAGGAGTTACCAATTTCAGGGAAATAAATATAGGCATTATCATCACTGTCCTGTAGTTGATTCAACACAGAGGTTAAATTATGAAAATCAATACGATCTTCTTTTCTTTGCGGTAATTTTTTTGTTTGCACGGGGGTAAAATCAAAACTTGTTAGCTCTGCACCCAGTAAATATTCAAATGTAGTGATAATATCTTTTTCAAGCTGAGCTGTGCCTTTTAAAATAGTTCTATTTTCAAACTCAAACAATAAATGAGTACCCGTAGCGAAAGCAATATTGGTATCGAGTTGATTAATGCTGGTGGCTATTTCTAAAACATAGTCCACTTCATGCTCAATATAGGCTCGCATTTCAACAGGGCTGAAGACGCCATTATATGCTCCCAAACTTAGCGAGTCATATTCATCTAATATGCCTTTTGCTAACCAGCTAGTGACATAGGGGATATTATATTGATGACAAAACTGTTTGATTAAATGTAATAAACTTGGGTTTAATTTAGCTTTAACACCTAAAAATAATAATGGTTTTTTAGCTTGCTGGAGTTTTGAAATTATTTGCTTTGCAACGGCGTGTGCACCTTTTAATAAATAAGTTTCTTGAGGTAAATCAATCAAACTACAGGGCATAGTAATTGCCTGAGTTTTTTGATTCACTAAGTCACGTGGTATTTCAATAAAAACAGGTTGCTTGTTTAAATAAGCATGAGAAATCAATCTAAAAAATTGTTCAGCAGCAACGTTGGGCTGTGCAGAATTTCTTTGGCCTTGTAAACGCTCGGCTTTAATACCTAATGCTCTAAATGATTCTAGTGCCGCATCATATTCAGCTTTCCACGTTGAGCAAGAGCTAACAGTGTGATGAAGTGCCATATTGGTGATTTCACTTTCACCTGGTGCCCCTGAAATAAAGATAACGGGTAATTTTTCAGTAACTGCCAGTGCGGCGGCTGAAACACAAGGCAAACTGCCTACGGTATAAGTGGTTAAGCACACTCCCAGACCTTCTACCTCAGCTTGTCCACAAGCAGTAAAGGCCGCGTGCATTTCATTGCTAGAAGGGCAAATATCAAATTCTTTTTCAAAGGCTGCAATCAAATTGGCAGCATAATCACCACCAACGCCATAAATACGCTGACATTCAAAAAAGCGCAGCACATCGACCATTGCTTGACCTAGGTTTGGTAGTAGGTTGGCATAAGTTTCACCAAAGTTATTGGCATATAAATCAATTTCTTTGCTCATGTTTTTTTCTCATTTGATGCGGCTTTGATTTAATAATCAACTTAGTATAAGTGCTGCGAGTAGCATGTAATATAAACCTACTACGAATGATGGTCAATGTGAAAAAAGATAGAAAAATCAATGTGATTACATGTTGAGTAAATAAGGTAAACGAGCAATAGCCATATAAACTCGTTTACCTAGCGCTAAAATCATGCTGATGATTACCTTAGTTCTCTGCGCAATAATTTACCAACACTGGATTTTGGGACTTCTTCAATAAACTCAATAAACTTAGGAACTTTATAGGCAGTTAAATTTTGTCGGCAATAATCTATAACAGCTTGTTCGGTTAAGGCAGGGTTCTTTTTAACAATGAAAACTTTCACTGCTTCGCCTGTTTTAGCATCTTCAATACCAATACAAGCGGATTCTAGTACTTCAGGCATATTGGCTATTTCTGCTTCAATTTCATTGGGGTAGACATTAAACCCTGAAACAATAATCATATCTTTTTTACGGTCAACAATATGGAAGAAGCCTTTATCGTCGAGCATAGCGACGTCACCTGTTTTAAAGTAGCCGTCATGAGTCATACATTCGTTAGTGGCCTCTGTATTGTTCCAGTAACCTAGCATGACTTGAGGACCTTTAGCGCATAACTCACCTGATTCGCCTTGCTTAACAGTATTTCCTTCATCATCTCGTAAAGAAATGTCGGTATTAGGCATAGGTACGCCGATACCTGGGATATATCCACCATGATCTTTATATGGACAGGGGCGACCAAAATTTAAGGTTAAAATAGGAGAGGTTTCCGATAAACCATAGCCTTCTTGCAAGCGAATGCCTGTTACTTGTTGCCATTTTGTGGCAACGGCTTGTTGAACAGCTGCACCACCACCAATACACAATTTTAGTGTAGAGAAATCTACTTGCTCAAATCCTGGGGTATGCAATAAACCGTTGAATAAAGTATTCACACCGGTAAACATAGTGACGGGTGTGTTTTTCCATACTTCAACAAAGCTTGGCATATCTCTTGGGTTAGTGACTAAGACATTCTTAGCACCGAAGGTGAAATAAGCGAGCGTGTTCGCCATTAGTGCAAAGATGTGATACATAGGAATGGCGGTGATCACAACATCTTTACCGTAATGAATATGCGCTTTTGCGAACTCTTCATATTGCAAAATATTAGCAATTAAATTGCCATGGCTAAGCATCGCGCCTTTTGATAACCCCGTAGTGCCGCCAGTATATTGTAAAAATAGCAAATCCTCTTGGCATAATGTTGGCTCAGCTAGTTCAAGTGCTTCACCTTGTACTAAGGCATCAGTAAAGTTAATGGTATTAGTTAATCGTTCATCAACAGGAGTACAAGGTAAGCCTTTATTAACTAAATCATCTAAACCAATGGTGATAACATTTTTAATAGCAGAATTATCAATAATATCCGCTAACATTTTAGTTGATGGCGAAAAGATAATAATAGTATCAACTTGCGCATCATTAAGTTGATGCTCTAGTTCTCTTGACGTGTACATAGGATTAACATTGACTTGTACTGCGCCAACACGAATTATCCCCCACATAGCCACAGGAAAGCACAAAGTGTTAGGACACATTAATGCTACGCGCTCACCTTTATTAACCTTGAGTGTGCTTTGTAGAAAAGCGGCAAAATCACGAGATAGCTCATTAACTTGTTCAAAGGTTAATTTAGCACCAAAATTGCTGTAAGCGCATTGCTTGTGATATTTAATGGTTGTTTGATGAAATAAATCCAATAAAGAGGCATAACGGCTTAAGTCTACTTTTTGAGCCACATTAGCTGGATAGTTTTTGAACCAAGGTTTAGTCATTGTAAGACCTTAAAAGCGCAGTAGTGAAAAATTAAGTTTAGATACTCTAGATTAAAAGGAGGCTAAAAAAATAGCAATATTTTCGCCTCCAAGCGGTGTTTATTTTAATCAATTACTCAGCAAAGTCATATTGAAACTGTATGCCAATAGTTACAGGGCGATCAACGAAACCATAGAAGGTATTAGTACCAAAGCTACTTCCAGATAAAGGTGCATTACCAGCGTAAGTTAGTACTTTCTCATCGGTTAAATTTTTGCCAAATAGTGCAATACTCCAACTCTCTGCTTCTAATGCAATGCGAGCATCAACTTTAGTATAACCATCAATAGTATATAGTGGATCTAAGTTCGGATGTACATTCTGTTTACTGGTATGATAAAAGCCTAAATTGGCACGGAAATATTCAAATCCCCAAAATGAAATAGATCTGAAATAATCAAAACCAAGGTTACCAGTAAATTTAGGTGTGTACTGCCCTGATTTTCCAGTGAAATCACACAGCTGTACTCCACCTGGACCAATATCACCATCAGGCTCTTGGCGGTTATAACAGTTACCATTTTTGAAGTCTTTAAATTCATGATCGAGGTAAGCTACGGCATAGTTCATTGTTAAGGTGCCAGCATCAGTATCCATCACTAACCAACGACCATCAATTTCCATCCCTTGCACTACCGTTTCTTTGGCGTTACCTACGTTAAAACCTAAAGTACCGTCAAATTGACTAATTTGTAGATTGTCATAATTTGTGCGATAAACAGCCAAGTTAACTTCTAAGGTATTCTCTAGTAATGCTGACTTTATTCCCCATTCAAAAGAGGTGGCTTCTTCTTCTTCAAACTCCCAAGAATCAATATTGTTCGCTCTTGCATCAAAACCACCCGCTTTAAAACCTGTGGTTGCAGAAGCGTAAGTCATCACATCTTCATCAAGCTTGTACTGTACACTCACTAGTGGGGTAAAAGCCGTTTCATCACGAGAATCAGTTAAATTATGGCCTTGTGGTGATAAAGTACTTTGCTCATTTTGAATGGCAAAACCAACGTTGTATAAGATTGCCGCCATAGGATCAGCAACAATATCACCACCGCCTATCGTACTGCCAGCCAACTCTCTGATATTAATTTCTCGGTGAGCATCTTTTTTCTCATCTGTATAGCGTGCGCCAACGGTTAGTGTTAAGTCATCGTTGATGTGATAATTACCTTGAAAAAAAGCAGACCACATGGTGCTGTCTAAGGTGTAATTTCGACCAGCACTGGTATCTGCAATTGGCGCGAGAGCAGTGTTTGCAAGAGGTAAGATACTATTTAAAGGTACTTTTATTCTATCATCAAAATCAGTTTCACTTTGTTGAAAATAGAAACCACCTATCCAATCGAAAGTTTCGCTAAGTGGAGAAACGATTCGAAACTCTTGGCTAAACTGGTCATAACTTTCGTTAATATCGACATTAAATACTGGAGCAGCAACGTAATCACAATCACACTCTTCAGTAAATTCATAACTAACTAAACTTGTTATAGACGTTAAGGTGTAATCATTTAACATGTAATTTGCTGTTAACGTGACATTATCTACCTCGTTATGGCTAAACTCATCATCGTCAGCCTGTCGAACATAATTCAGTTCACTATCTGCTACGCCGTCAGGGTAGCCGAACAAGCCCAAGTATTGAGCGTAGCGCAAGCCAGTTTCAAGGTTGGGATCATCTTGTACTATTTCAATTTGTCGGCCTTCACCATTAAACTCATCATGCTCTACTTTTAGTAAGACGTTCAGGTCATCAGTTGGCTCCCATAGTAAACTTAAACGGTAAGCTTGTTCATCTCGCTCGGTCTCATCTCTTTGCTTAGTGGTATTGTCAATATAGCCCTCTTCTTGATAGTCTCGAACGGCAAATCGAGCAGAAAGGATCTCAGTTAGACCACCAGACACCATACCGTTTATTTCAGTGGCACCAAACTCTGGTTGATAAGAAGCATCGAAATGGGCAGTGAAATCTTGGGTTGGTTTAGCTGAGCTTAAATTAAGCGCACCAGCAACCGAATTTTTGCCAAAAAGAATGGATTGGGGACCTTTTAATACTTCTACACGCTCCAAATCTAAAAATGGCATGCGTAATAATTGCTGCCGACCATAGTAAATACCATCAATGTACTGGCCAACCGATTGTTCAAAACCTTGGTTGTTACCTGTACCTATACCTCGGATATATATTTGTGTAGAAATACCTGATTCAGTCATATGTAAGTTTGGCACTGAATATTGTAAGTCGTCAATTTTTTCAATCCCTTTTTCCTTTAAATCATCTGCACCAAGCACGTTGATTGAAATAGGCGTTTTTTGGGCATCAGCAGAGCGCTTTTGTGCGGTTACTTGAATGACCTCTAAAGCGGATTGCGGAGCACTATCTTGTTCGTTATTTGGTTGTGTTTTTGCTGCAACAGCCGTTATTGCGAAGGCACAGGCACTTAATGCAAGAGCTCTTTTTTTTCCCATGTTTTTCATGTTAGTTCCCGTATAGTTATGATGGTTTCGCTTATAATATAATCAGGTGTTCTGCTTGATATAAGGTTAAATACGGTCAAAAATAAGTGAAAAACGGTCTTAATGATGATTTACTATGTTTAAGTAGGGCAAAGGAATAAAAAATAATGATAGAAGAGACTGCTGTTACATCAAACATGATAGGCCAAGTATTTGCTCATAAGTTATATTTTATTGCCACCACCTTGGCTAAAAATGGTGTTGATGTAGAAGTACTGTTAAAAGATACGGGTATGTCTGTTCATGAATTAAATAACCGTGATTATAAAATTACTAAAGATCAAATAGTGATTTTTTATAGAAACGTTTTATCATTAAAAATCCCCACACTGAGTATACTCTTGGGCTCATCAATAAAAGTTAATGATTATGGTTTATATGGCTGTACACTTTTGTGTTGTAAAGGACTTCAATCTACATTGGAGTTTTCAGTTCGTTATCATAACCTAGTCACTAAAACAGTAAATATGTCATTGCACATTGATGAACAATTAGCGTACTCATATTTTCGTTTTGAAGATTTATTATTCACAAATGATTTAATGGAATTCAATATTGAATTTCAATGTTCGATTGTTTTATCTTTGGTAAGGGAGTGTGTTGATAATAATAAATTTGCTTTTGATGAATTAAGGCTTAGTTTTAATAGACCTAAAAATCACCTTGTGTATGAAGAACATTTCCAGTGCCCTATTAGCTATAACAACAAATATAATGAATTCGTAATGAAATATGAAAAACTCCTGTTAGAGACTCCAAGAAGTAATCCTTTTGCAATGCCATTATTACTGGATCAGTGCAATATGGTACTTAACTCAATCGCAGCCAAAAATGAATTTTTGATCACGATAAATCAATGGGTAGCGGCAAATATGCATAAAGAGCTTCACTCAGAAGAGCTCGCCAGCTATTTGTGTATAACACCGAGAACATTAAGAAGAAAATTATCAGAACAAGGAACATGTTTCAGAGATATAGTCAAAGAATTACGCTGTGAAGCCGCAAAAAAATTAATAATGGCAACGCAATTAACGATTGAAGATGTTGGGTGTTCTATTGGTTTTAGTGATGTTTCAAATTTTAGAGCGGCTTTTAAAAAGTGGACGGGACAGACACCGTCTAGCTATAGAGCGGTTTGATTAAGGTTAAAATTGGACAAACATTTAAGGAGAATAATTTGATTCATCAGGCAGTCATTTATACTCAACGACATATCAACAAACTGTTAGATATCCCAAGTCCTGCCTTGCACAAAGGGCAGGGAAAAGTAGAAGCTTGCGCCACCATATTACATCCAGTTAACAGTAAAAAATCTTTATTATTACTGACAAAGTGCTCGTGAGTTTGGGTTTTACCAAGTGATATCGGTTACAGTAATTATTGTTAAGAGCACGAGGTGTTTAATAAACTTAGACAAAATCAAAGCGATGTATTTATTTTTCTTGGTGGTGGCTCTGTAATAGATTCCCCTAAAGGCATTGAGGCGTTTATTGTGAAAAAGAACTTGAAAAATAAAATAACATAGAGATTGATTTTGTAAAAACAATATTGTGTCGGTTGTTTATTGGTTGTATTTACTTAAAAATATCTAAATGTTTAAGGTGAGAATCAAGATAAACAATTGCTTGCTCAATTTACAAACTTATGTATAATACGCGTCCGCATCCAGGTATGTCCTGAATGCGAATTAGTTTAATTGCTTAGGCAAATAAACTAATTGGCATAGCAAGTTGTTATGCCTTTATTACAGCAACGCTAATTTTGCGTTGAATGTTTATTAAGTAATACACCCCCTTCCGGTACATAAGGAAGCAGAGGGATGTATTTTTTTGTTCTTTTAAAAGGGGATTTGATACATGTCAAATCAAAGAATTCGCATTCGTTTGAAAGCGTTCGATCATCGTTTGATTGATCAATCTACAGCAGAAATCGTTGACACTGCTAAGCGTACTGGCGCACAGGTTCGTGGTCCTATTCCACTTCCTACTCGCAAAGAACGTTTCACTATCTTGATTTCTCCACACGTTAACAAAGATGCGCGTGATCAGTACGAAATTCGTACTCACAAACGCATGATTGATATCGTTGAGCCAACTGAAAAGACTGTAGACGCACTAATGCGTTTAGATCTTGCAGCTGGTGTTGATGTTCAAATCAGCTTGGGCTAAGAGGAGTTTTAACAATGACTATAGGTCTAGTTGGACGTAAAGTGGGTATGACTCGCATCTTCACTGAAGATGGTATTTCTACTCCTGTTACCGTTCTAGAAGTTGAAGCGAACCGTGTTGCTCAGGTTAAAACTGTAGACAACGATGGTTACTCAGCGCTTCAAGTTACTACGGGCAGCAAAAAAGCTAACCGTGTTAACAAACCAGCCGCTGGACATTTCGCAAAAGCAGGTATCGAAGCAGGCCGCGGCTTGTGGGAATTCCGCTTAAACGAAACTGAAGGCGAAGGTCTTGAAGCTGGCAGTGAAATTACTGTTGAGCTTTTCAACGACACTAAATTAGTAGACGTAACTGGTACCTCTAAAGGTAAAGGTTTCCAAGGTGGTATCAAGCGCTGGAATTTCAGCATGCAAGATGCGACGCATGGTAACTCGATTTCTCACCGCTCTAACGGTTCGTTAGGTCAGTGTCAAACACCAGGTCGCGTTTTCAAAGGCAAAAAAATGTCTGGTCACATGGGTGCTGTGCGTGTAACGACACAAAACCTTGAATTGGTTCGCGTTGATGCAGAACGTAACTTGCTCCTTGTTAAAGGTGCAGTTCCGGGTGCTATCAATGGCAACGTAATCATCAAACCAGCTGTTAAAGCTTAGTCCAGGAGATTTTGTGATGGAATTATCATTAAAAGACGCATCAGGTGCTCTTGAAGTTTCTGAAGCAACTTTTGGACGTGAGTTTAATGAAGCTTTAGTACACCAAGTAGTAGTTGCTTATGCAGCTGGTGCTCGTCAAGGTACTCGCGCTCAAAAGACTCGCTCTGAAGTTAGCGGCGGTGGCAAGAAGCCATGGCGTCAAAAAGGTACTGGCCGTGCACGTGCTGGTACTACTCGTGGTCCAATCTGGCGTTCTGGTGGCGTAACATTCGCTGCTAAACCTCAAGATCACAGCCAAAAAGTTAACCGTAAAATGTATCGTGGTGCTATTGCTAGCATCCTTTCTGAATTAGTTCGTCAAGAACGTTTAGTAGTAGTGAATGATTTTTCGGTAGAAACCCCTAAAACTAAAGACTTAGTTGCTAAGTTAAAAGGTTTAGAGCTTAAAGACGTATTAATTGTAACTAAAGAAGTTGATGAGAACTTATTCTTATCAGCACGCAACTTATATAAAGTTGACGCTGTAGATGTACAAGCAATCGACCCTGTAAGCTTAGTTGGTTTCGAAAAAGTTTTAATTACTGCTGATGCAGTTAAAGAAATTGAGGGGATTCTAGCATGATAAACGAAGAACGTTTGTTGAAAGTGCTTTTAGCACCAAATATTTCTGAAAAAGCAACGTTATCTGCTGAAGCAAGTAACACGGTTGTTTTTAAAGTAACTACTGACGCAACTAAAGCTGAAATTAAAGCGGCAGTTGAGAAACTTTTTGAAGTTTCTGTTGTAGGTGTTAACACACTTAATGTTAAGGGTAAAACAAAACGTACTGGTGCTCGTTTTGGTCGTCGTAACGACTGGAAAAAAGCCTACGTAACTCTTGCTGAAGGTAGTGACATCGACTTCGTTGGCGCAGAGCAATAGGAGATAGAAAATGGCTATAGTAAAATGTAAACCTACTTCTCCGGGTCGTCGTCACCTAGTTAAAGTGGTAAACAAAGAGCTTCATAAAGGTAAGCCTTATGCACCACTATTAGACACTAAGTCTAAGTCTGGTGGTCGTAACAATAATGGTCGTATTACCGTTCGTCACATTGGTGGCGGTCATAAGCATCATTATCGTGTAATCGACTTTAAACGTACTAAAGATGGCATTCCTGCCAAAGTTGAACGTTTAGAATACGATCCAAACCGCAGTGCTAACATTGCTTTAGTATTATACGCTGATGGTGAACGTCGCTACATCTTAGCCCCTAAAGGCTTAAAAGCTGGTGATACTATCCACTCTGGTGTAGATGCTCCTATTAAAGCGGGTAATGCAATGCCACTTCGTAACGCACCATTAGGTAGCGTTATTCACGCAATCGAACTTAAACCAGGTAAGGGCGCGCAAATTGCTCGTGCTGCCGGTACTTACGCACAATTAGTTGCGAAAGATGGTGCTTACGTTACTTTACGTCTTCGCTCTGGCGAAATGCGCAAAATCGAAGCAGATTGTCGTGCTACTTTAGGCGAAACCGGTAACGCTGAACACATGCTTCGCTCTTTAGGTAAAGCAGGTGCTTCACGCTGGCGCGGTGTTCGCCCAACTGTTCGTGGTGTTGCTATGAACCCAGTTGACCATCCACACGGTGGTGGTGAAGGTAAAACATCTGGCGGTCGTCACCCGGTATCACCTTGGGGTGTACCAACTAAGGGTTACAAGACTCGTAAGAACAAGCGTACTGATAAGTTTATCGTACGTCGTCGTACTAAGTAATTAGTGCATTAAACTAAATACTCAACATTATCGACACTGAGTCGGTAATGAGAGTACTGATAATTAAGGAATCACCATGCCACGTTCCCTCAAGAAAGGTCCTTTTATTGACCTACACTTGTTGACGAAGGTAGAGAAAGCGGTGGAAAGCGGGAATAAAAAGCCAATTAAAACTTGGTCCCGTCGTTCAATGATCATCCCAACGATGATCGGATTGACCATTGCTGTCCATAATGGCCGTCAACACGTTCCTGTATTTGTAACCGAAGAAATGATCGGTCACAAATTAGGAGAATTTGCACCAACTCGTACTTATCGCGGCCATGTCGCTGATAAGAAAGCTAAGAAGTAAGGGGAAGTTAGATGGAAGCAATTGCTATACATAAATTTGCCCGCGGTTCTGCACAAAAAGCACGTTTAGTTGCGGATCAAATCCGTGGCGTACACGTTGAAAAAGCACTTGAAATTTTAACTTACAGCAACAAATCTGCTGCTGACTTAGTTAAAAAAGTTCTTAACTCAGCGATTGCTAATGCAGAGCACAATGAAGGTGCAGACATTGATGAATTATTCGTTAAAACCATTATGGTTGACGATGGTCCAACAATGAAACGTATTAGACCTCGTGCGAAAGGCCGTGCCGATCGCATCATAAAGCGCACAAGTCACATTACTGTGATTGTGTCTGATAGCTAGGAGATATTAGTATGGGTCAAAAAGTACATCCTACCGGTATTCGCTTAGGTATCACTAAACCTTATGCGTCTACATGGTTTGCAAGCAGCGCTGATTACGCTAATAACTTAGATGGCGACCACAAAGTTCGTCAATATTTAACAGAGAAACTTAAAAAAGCTTCTTTGTCTAAAGTTGTTATAGAGCGTCCAGCTAAATCTATCCGCGTAACTATTCACACAGCTCGTCCTGGTGTTGTTATTGGTAAGAAAGGTGAAGACGTTGAAAAATTACGTTTAGCGGTATCTAAAATTGCTGGCGTACCTGCTCAAATCAACATCGCTGAAGTACGTAAGCCAGAAATGGATGCGCAGCTTGTTGCTGACAGTATTGCTAGCCAATTAGAGCGTCGTGTTATGTTCCGTCGCGCTATGAAGCGCGCAGTACAAAACGCAATGCGTTTAGGCGCTAAAGGTATCAAAGTTCAAGTTAGTGGTCGTTTAGGCGGCGCTGATATCGCACGTGCAGAATGGTATCGTGAAGGTCGTGTACCTCTACATACATTACGTGCTGATATTGACTACGCAACTGCGCGTGGTGACACAACTTATGGTGTTATTGGCATTAAAGTTTGGATCTTTAAAGGCGAAATCATTGGCAAAATGCCATTGCAAGCAGAGCAACCAGCTGCTAAGCCTAAAAGAAAGAACAACCGTAAAGCTGCTAAGTAAGAGGATTAAGTAATGTTACAACCAAAACGTACTAAATTCCGTAAGCAAATGAAACTGCGCAACCGTGGCTTATCGCACACGGGTAGTTCAGTTAGTTTCGGTACTTACGGCTTAAAATCGGTTGAACGTGGTCGTATGACTGCGCGTCAAATTGAAGCTGCTCGTCGTGCCATGACTCGTCATGTTAAGCGTCAAGGTAAAATCTGGATACGTGTATTCCCTGATAAGCCCATTACTAAAAAGCCTCTTGAGGTTCGTATGGGTAAAGGTAAGGGTTCAGTAGAATATTGGGTATGCCAAATTCTTCCTGGTCGTGTTCTTTATGAAATGGAAGGTGTATCTGAAGAATTAGCACGCGAAGCATTTGCTTTAGCCGCAGCTAAACTTCCGTTTAAAACTACCTTCGTAACTAGGACGGTAATGTAATGAAAGCTAGCGAACTTAAAGCAAAAAGCATTGAAGAGCTAAATGCTGAATTACTAGAGCTTCTACGCGAGCAGTTTAACTACCGCATGCAAGCAAGCACTGGTCAATTAGCACAAACTCATTTGCTAAGAAACGTACGTCGCAACATTGCACGTGTTAAGACTATCATCACTGAAAAGGCAGGTAAGTAATGAGCGAAGCAAAAATCCGCACACTACAAGGCGTTGTTATCAGTAACAAAATGGATAAGTCTATTGTTGTAATGATCGAACGTCGCGTTAAGCACCCTATGTACGGTAAATTCATCACGCGTTCAACTAAGTTGAAAGCACATGATGAAGCTAATGTATGTAACGAAGGTGATTTAGTAACAATTCGCGAAGTAGCGCCAATCTCAAAGTCTAAAAATTGGGCTTTAGTTGACGTTCTTGTAAAAGCATAATGTAAAAGCTTTACAGCGAAATACTACTTAAAAAACCCTTACCATGAATATGGTAAGGGTTTTTTATTGCCTGTT
Organism: Litorilituus sp.; assembly: GCA_030754235.1. GTDB lineage: Bacteria > Pseudomonadota > Gammaproteobacteria > Enterobacterales > Alteromonadaceae > Colwellia. Next base: position 15,287 of record JASMAS010000103.1, on the reverse strand, counting down.
AAAGAGTTAATAATATGCTGAGACATTTGGCTGAAAAGTAGTGGGTTATGTCGTAATAGGGGGAAGTTGGCAAATCGTAGATAGAGTCTTGTCAATAAATAGCCATGACTGCGGTATAAACAAACGAAAAACTAAAACACATTCTATAAATTTTAACCTAAAGGCTATTTATTCTATTAATACTCGTGTTGATGTTTGGTACCAATCTCACTACCTATGTGCTCATTTTTATTTGCTATATTCACCAATGGTATCGCTATTTATTTAATAATTATAACAACTGGTTATTGAAATAAACGCCTTTAATTTGGCAGTTTTTATACATATAAATAGATAACTTAATTAATGAAACTGGTATGAGTTATTAAAGTGAAGAAAAATTAACGTGAATTTGTAAGACTTAACTATACTTTATTAGCCTATTAATAGTTGTTTGCAGTTTGGAATAACACTACAACAAGGATAACACTATGAAAAAAGTTAAATTACTAACGTTATTAACATTGTGCTTTATTGTCACACAATGCTCTTATGCACAAGAGTCTACTAAAGTGAAAATTAAAAGGGCCATGTCTGCTGCCCCAAGTTCAATCAGTGCTGATGCCACCATCATGGATAATGACGGAACAATATTACGAAAAGGTAGCAACGGTTGGACTTGCCTTCCTAATGTGTTATCGGGCGATATGAAGCCAATCTGTAATGATGCTACTTGGATGGAAATGCTCGCAGCTCTTGGTAAAAAAGAACATTTTGAAACCGATAGAATTGGGATTTCATATATGTTGGTTGGCGACATAGGTGCAGGGGTTAGTAACTCAACTCCTTATCACGAAGATCATAAAAATGCAGAAGATTATGTTGAGACAGGTCCTCATTTGATGATTATCGTACCAAAAGAGCAATTAACGGGGCTAACAAGGGATCCAAAAAAAGGCGGCCCTTATGTTATGTGGGGAGATACTCCGTACGCTCATATAATGATCCCTATTGATGAAAGTAAGGTATTAATGAAAAATCATAAACAGTAAACTTTTGCTGTCATATAAAGCCCGCTGATTTTTCGGGTTATTAAATCAAACTGTGGCTATTCATCAAAGTGAACAGCCATTTTGTTGTGACAACCTGGTGAACTCAACAAAAATTTACTTTAACTCATTCTACAATAGTACTAGGCTGTATTTCGAACTCAATAGTTTGGCTTACTCGAGCGTTGATGAATGAGGGAAATTGTAAACGTTAAGTCGTGTTTTTCTGTTATTTAATAATGGTGAGCTACTACTGGGGATCTCCTTCGGAGGGCTTACTAGTATTGCGTACGCCCGCCTCTTCCCGAGCCTCGTTAAACATATTGTATTCATTGACTCGTATGTGAATGGTACAGATATTAGTTCGGATTCTATGCAGAATACTCTGTGCTCACTCGTGTCCACTCATGGGGGTGCTCATATCAAAGATTCTCGGGGCATCAATGATTTAGCACTTTTGATACAAGACAAGCACCAGCAAGTCCATGCTGCTAACCTAATGGCCAATGGCTACTTTACGCCAAATGAAACTAAATCGACATTGCTGGACTGAGCCGCAAAAAATCAATATAAACAGCTTTTTAATGAACTCATGGAAGAAAAAATGCATGCCGCAAATACCGAAGATGAGGCGCGTTATCAAAAACTTGAAACAGAAGAAGAGGCTATGTTGGCCACGTTCAAACAAAGCCTATCAATCGGCGGCCGCCCCGGAAGTTTAACCATGCAAAAGAGAAGACACATAAAGCCGCTGCGGGTACTCAACCTATATTGCTAAAGACAATGTTACACGCCCCGCAAGATAGTTGTGTTGTCATGCAAACACTCAAGTAAAGCCCTAGAATCGCGACCCAAATTACACACGATGGATATTAATTCCAATTCCATTTTTCGGGCTGCCAATGGCAAGTCAGCATTGAACTTATCAGTCGTCTACAAATAGGTTGTAAACATCAATTTTAAATAAGTAAGGTGGTAACTATGAAGTTTTTATTTTTTCTATACGGTGTAATTTGCTATAGGGTATTCTTTGGAATATTCCTATATGCAATTGGATTTGTTGTTGATTTTATTGTTCCTAAATCTATGGATTCAGGTGGCGATGGGCATTTACCGGAGCTATGCTCACCACTGCCTCATTGGTAGGAGAATTCCTCATTAGTAGCATTAAATTAGAGTGTTATTATCTAAGGCATTATCAAGTGATAGAGCAGGCATAGACAATGATCGAGTTTTCTGTTGGCTGTGGGCTGGTAACCGAGGTGATCACTTATGCTAGATTAAGGGGTGAAGGAAAAGCGTTGCCTTAAGTTTTTACGTGCAAAGCTAAGTCAAAACATGATTGATTTGGGCTAGGGTTATATACTGGGCAGGATAATTTCTTAAAACAAATTGTTTTGCTATGAATCGTTGATAGTTTATTTTATAGGCTATAAAAAGTAAGCGAAGACTGATTTTTCAAGCATTAACTATGAGCCATTTCGCTTGTATATTTTTTATCATATTAAACTACCACTTTAGATTGAGTGGTGTTATAATCTCGCGCCCGTTAACTTTGAGTAGTGGACTTAGGTTCAATATTTTCAGTGGTTGGGCGGTCTTTTAAAGGCAGTGACGGGTCAAATTTCTGGCCTTGAATTTTATCTTACCTTTTGAAATTTCCCTGATTTATCATGCGGAAAAAGGTAACTAAAGGAGCAAAAATCAATGATCCAAATGCAATCACAGCTGAATGTTGCTGATAATAGCGGCGCTAAGCGTGTTCAATGTATAAAGGTTCTTGGTGGCTCGCACCGTCGCTATGCACGCATTGGTGATATCATCAAAGTTGCCGTAAAGGAAGCAAGTCCTCGCGGTAAAGTAAAAAAAGGTGATGTTCACACTGCGGTAGTGGTGCGCACTAAGAAAGGTGTTCGTCGTACAGATGGTTCTGCCATCCGTTTTGATGAAAACGCGGCTGTAATGCTTAATGCAAGCTTGCAACCAATTGGTACTCGTATTTTCGGGCCTGTGACACGTGAATTAAGAACTGAAAAGTTCATGAAGATCGTTTCATTAGCACCAGAAGTACTATAAGGAGTCACGATAATGGCATCTAAGATTCGTCGTGATGATGAAGTAATTGTACTTGCAGGTAAAGACAAAGGCAAAACTGGTAAAGTTACCAAAGTCCTTGTTGAAAACAGTAAAGTATACGTAGAAGGCGTTAACTTAATCAAAAAGCACACTAAGCCTGTACCTCAGTTACAGCAGCCTGGTGGTATTGTTGAAAAAGAAGCACCTTTGCATGTTTCTAACGTAGCTATCCTTAACCCTAAAACGGGTAAGGCTGACCGCGTTGGTTTTAGAGTTGAAGACGGCAAAAAAGTTCGTTTCTTCAAATCTGATAACGAATTAATTTAATTGGAGTAAACGATGGCGAAACTGCATGATTTTTACAAAGATACAATTGTAGCGGAACTTTCTAAAAAGTTCGGTTATAAAAGTGTCATGCAAGTCCCTCGGATTGAAAAGATCACCCTTAACATGGGTGTTGGTGAAGCAATCTCTGACAAGAAAGTGTTAGAGCACGCCACAAATGATCTTACTGCAATCTCAGGTCAAAAGCCGATCACGACAGTAGCACGCAAATCAGTTGCGGGCTTCAAAATTCGTGAAGGCTATCCTATTGGTACGAAAGTAACTCTACGCGGCGAACGCATGTGGGAATTTTTAGAGCGTTTAATCTCTATTTCTATTCCTCGTATCCGTGACTTCCGTGGCTTAAACCCTAAGTCATTCGATGGTCGTGGTAACTACAGCATGGGCGTTCGTGAGCAAATCATCTTCCCTGAAATCGATTACGATAAAATCGATAAAATTCGCGGATTAGATATCACTATTACTACTAGCGCGAAAGATAACGAAGAAGGACACGCATTATTGTCTGCCTTTAATTTCCCGTTTAAGAAGAAGGTGTAGAGTTATGGCTAAATCGTCAATGAAAGCTCGTGAAGCAAAACGTACTAAACTAGTAGCTCAGTATGCTGAAAAGCGTCGTGCGTTAAAAGAAATCATCTCAAACGTTGATTCTTCTGAAGAAGAACGTTGGGATGCGGTATTGAAACTTCAAAGTTTACCTCGTGATTCATCAAGTAGCCGTCAACGTAATCGTTGTAATGTTACTGGTCGTCCACATGGTTACTTACGTAAATTCGGCTTAAGCCGTATTAAGTTGCGTGAAGCAACTATGCGTGGTGAAGTTCCAGGTCTTAAGAAAGCTAGTTGGTAATTCACGGGAGTAAATGGTTATGATGACTGATCCTATCGCGGACATGTTTACACGCATCCGCAACGGTCAATCTGCAGCAAAGGTTGCAGTACAAATGCCATCTTCAAAAGTTAAAGTTGCAATTGCTAACTTGCTTAAAGAAGAAGGTTACATTTCAGATTATTCAGTAGCAGCTGGTATAAAACCAGAGCTATCTGTTGAATTGAAATATTTTAATGGTAAAGAAGTAATTGAAAAGATCAAACGTGTTTCACGTCCAGGTCTTCGCGTATACAAAAGCTGTGACGAACTTCCACAAGTTCTTGCAGGTATGGGTATCGCAATCGTATCTACTTCTAAAGGTTTGATGACTGATCGCGCTGCTCGCTCTGCGGGTATTGGCGGTGAAATCATCGGTTTCGTAGAGTAAGGAGAATAATATGTCTCGTGTTGCAAAAGCACCTGTCGTTGTTCCTGCTGGCGTTACCGTTACGTTATCAGGTCAAGACATCAAAGTTAAAGGTCCAGTAGGTGAATTATCACGTACAATCCACAGTTTTGTTGCGGTTTCTCAAGAAGAAAACCAAATTAAAACTACGGTTGCTTGTGATGATAAAAATGCTTGGGCACAAGCCGGTACTGCGCGTGCTTTAATCAATAATATGATTGAAGGCGTAAGTAAAGGTTTTGAAAAGAAATTACTTCTACAAGGCGTTGGTTACCGTGCTAAAGCTGCGGGTAAATCTCTTGATTTATCTTTAGGTTTTTCACACCCAATCAAGCATGCTATCCCTGATGGCATCACTGTAGAAACTCCTAGCCAAACTGAAGTTGTGCTTAAGGGCGCTGACAAGCAGTTAGTTGGTCAAACCGCAGCGAACATTCGTGCATACCGTAAGCCAGAGCCTTATAAAGGTAAAGGTGTACGTTATGCAGATGAACATGTTCGTCGTAAAGAAGCTAAGAAGAAGTAGGGTAATACTATGGATAAGAAAACATCTCGTTTGCGCCGCGCTAAACGCGCCCGTGCAAAAATTAGCGAGCTGGGTGCGAATCGTTTAGTTATATTCCGTACTCCTCGTCACATTTACGCTCAACTTATTGCGCCAACAGGTAGCGAAGTGATTGCTTCTGCGTCTACATTAGACAAAGAAGTAGCAGCACAAGTTGAAAAAACAGGTAATGTTGCAGCAGCAACTGCAGTAGGTAAAGCAATCGCTGAACGTGCTGTAGCCAAAGGCATCTCTAAAGTTGCTTTTGATCGCTCTGGTTTCCTTTACCATGGTCGCGTAAAAGCGTTAGCAGAAGCAGCTCGTGAAGCTGGTCTTCAATTCTAGGGGTTGATAATGGCTAATCATAATCAAGAAAACTCACAACAAAGTGATATGGCTGAAAAGTTAATCGCCGTTAACCGCGTATCTAAAGTGGTTAAAGGTGGTCGTATTTTCAGTTTCACCGCATTAACAGTAGTTGGTGACGGTAATGGTCGTGTTGGTTTTGGTTACGGTAAAGCACGTGAAGTGCCTGCTGCAATCCAAAAAGCAATGGAAAAAGCACGTCGTAACATAGTAACTGTTGACTTGAAGGGTACAACTCTTCAGCACCCTATCAAGGGTCGTCATTCAGGTTCTAAAGTTTACATGCAACCAGCTTCTGAAGGTACAGGTATCATCGCCGGTGGCGCGATGCGTGCAGTACTTGAAGTTGCAGGCGTTCAGAACGTATTGTCAAAAGCATACGGTTCTACTAACCCAATTAACGTAGTTCGCGCTACTGTTTCTGCCCTAGCGAATATGCATTCGCCAGAAGGCATGGCAGCTAAACGTGGCCTTAGCGTTGATGAAATACTGGGGTAATTCAGCATGTCTAAAACAGTTAAAGTAACACAAGTAAAAAGTTCTATTGGTCGTTTACCGAAACATAGAGCTACATTGAAAGGCCTTGGTTTACGTCGTATCAATCATACAGTTGAGTTAGAAGATACTCCATCTGTACGTGGTATGATCAACAAGGTTTATTACATGGTTAAGGTGGAGGATTAATAATGCATTTAAATACTTTATCCCCTGCACCGGGATCTCACAAAGCTAAGAAACGCTGTGGTCGTGGTATTGGTTCTGGCATCGGCAAAACCGGTGGTCGTGGTCACAAAGGTCAGAAGTCTCGTTCTGGCGGTAGTGTACGTCCTGGTTTTGAAGGTGGTCAAATGCCATTGAAACAACGTTTACCTAAGTTTGGTTTTACTTCACGTAAATCTTTAGTTCGCGCTGAAGTACGTTTACATGAACTAAACCTTATCAAAGGTGATGTTGTTGATATTCACGCGTTAAAGGATGCTGGCCTGATTGGTCGTAACATTGAAACAGCAAAAATCATGCTGTCTGGCGAAATTACTCGCAAGATCACTGTTCGCGGCTTAGGCGTAACTAAGGGTGCTCGTGCAGCTATTGAAGCTGCCGGTGGTAACATCGAGGAATAATACAGATTATGGCTAAACCAGGAGTGGATAATAAAGGCGCAGGCGGCTTGTCTGAGCTTAAACAAAGATTATGGTTCGTATTCGTTGCCTTAGTTGTGCTTCGTTTAGGATCATTTGTACCAATCCCTGGTATTGACGCCGCTGTATTAGCTCAGTTCTTTGAACAACAAAAGGGCACCATTGTAGAAATGTTTAACATGTTCTCTGGTGGTGCACTTGAGCGAGCCTCAGTATTGGCACTAGGTATTATGCCGTATATTTCAGCTTCAATCATTATGCAACTGTTAACTGTGGTTAGCCCTAAGTTTGCAGAGCTTAAGAAAGAAGGTGAAGCTGGACGTCGTAAAATTAGTCAATACACACGCTACGGCACATTAGTTCTAGCAACAGTCCAATCGATAGCGATTGCCAGAAGTTTACCGGATATGATGCAAGGCTTAGTAATAAACACTGGCTTTGGTTTCTATTTCACAGCAGTAGTTAGTTTAGTTACCGGTACCATGTTTTTAATGTGGTTAGGTGAACAAATTACTGAACGTGGAATCGGTAATGGTATTTCAATCATTATCTTTGCAGGTATTGTTGCTGGCATGCCATCAGCAGTTGGTCAAACAGCTGAAATGGCGCGTCAAGGTGAATTGCACTTATTAGTATTATTGCTTATAGGCGTTGTGGTATTTGCAGTCACTTTCTTAGTAGTATTTGTGGAGCGTGGTCAACGACGTATCGTTGTGAACTACGCTAAACGTCAGCAAGGCCGTAAGGTTTTTGCTGCACAAAGTACACATTTACCATTGAAAGTGAATATGGCGGGTGTTATCCCACCAATATTTGCCTCAAGTCTTATCTTGTTTCCTGGTACGCTTGCGAGCTGGTTTGGACAAGGTGAAGGCCCAATGGCTGATTTCTTACAAGGTGTTTCTCAGGCGATGTCGCCGGGACAACCTTTGTATGTATTGATGCTTGCAGCAGCGATAATATTCTTCTGTTTCTTTTACACGGCATTGGTTTTCAATCCGCGTGAAACGGCAGACAACTTGAAAAAGTCAGGTGCGTTCATTCCAGGGATTCGTCCGGGTGAACAAACATCCAAATACATTGATAAAGTAATGACACGCTTAACCTTAGCTGGTGCGTTATACATTACCTTTATTTGTTTGGTTCCTGAATTCATGATGATAGCTTGGGACGTACAGTTCTATTTTGGTGGTACTTCACTACTGATTATAGTGGTTGTAATCATGGATTTTATGGCACAAGTACAGACGCATATGATGTCTCATCAATATGACAATGTACTTAAAAAAGCAAACTTAAAAGGCTAAGGTCGACAGGCCGAGCTAATAAAGTTAACGGAGTATAAAATGAAAGTACGTGCATCCGTAAAAAAGATTTGTCGTAACTGTAAAGTGGTAAAGCGTAAAGGCGTTATTCGCGTTCTTTGCTCAGAGCCAAAGCACAAACAAAGACAGGGCTAATAGCCTAAGTTACGAATTACTTATTCTACAGTAGAGTATTAATGTGTAATTTGTTAAAGCTTAAATCTTTTTGAACTGGCATTATGCGGATTTTTCTGTATAATGCCGCTTCGATTTGCGAAAAAGAGAATGGTTGGGTATCCTAACGGGCTTTCCAACCAATGTAATTTTAAATAACTATAGGAGATGTGTTAGTGGCCCGTATCGCTGGCATTAACATCCCTGATCGTAAGCATGCAGTAATCGCCATTACTGCGATTTACGGTATCGGCCCAACGCGCGCAAAAGAAATTTGTGCAGCGGCTGGTATTGAAGAATCAACGAAGATCAGTGAATTAGACGAAGCAAAAATCGACTTGCTTCGCGCTGAAGTGGACAAATTTACCGTAGAAGGTGATTTGCGCCGTGAAGTTTCAATGAACATCAAGCGTCTTATGGACCTTGGCTGTTACCGTGGTATTCGCCATCGTCGCAGTCTTCCTCTACGTGGGCAACGCACTAAAACTAATGCGCGCACTCGTAAAGGTCCTCGTAAGCCAATTAAAAAGTAACGAGGGATTAGACAATGGCAAAAACACCAGTTCGTACGCGTAAACGCGTAAAAAAACAAGTTGCTGATGGCATGGCTCATATTCATGCTTCTTTCAACAACACAATCGTGACTCTTACAGACCGTCAAGGTAATGCTTTATCTTGGGCGACTGCCGGTGGTTCAGGTTTTCGTGGTTCACGTAAATCTACTCCGTTTGCTGCGCAAGTAGCTGCAGATCGCGCTGGCGCTACTGCAAAAGAGTTTGGCTTGAAGAATATTGAAGTGTTCGTTAAAGGTCCAGGTCCAGGTCGTGAATCTGCTATCCGTGCCTTAAATGCTGCTGGTTTCAAAATCACCAACATTACTGACGTTACACCGATTCCTCATAATGGTTGTCGTCCTCCTAAGAAACGTCGCGTTTAATCGCTTTTTTAGGATAGTTGGAGAAAGAAAATGGCTAGATATTTAGGTCCTAAGTTAAAGCTTAGTCGCCGTGAAGGAACAGATTTATTCCTTAAAAGCGGTGTTAGAGCAATTGACACTAAATGTAAAATCGAAACAATACCAGGTCAACACGGCGCACGTCGCGGTCGTTTGTCTGACTACGGTGTTCAACTTCGTGAAAAACAAAAAGTTCGTCGTATGTATGGCGTACTTGAAAAACAATTCAGTAATTACTACAAAGAAGCGGCTCGCTTAAAAGGTAATACAGGTGAGAACTTGTTACAACTTTTAGAGACTCGCTTAGATAACGTAGTTTACCGTATGGGTTATGCAAGCACTCGTGCTGAGGCTCGTCAATTAGTTAGCCATAAGGCTATCGTGGTAAACGGCGGTGTAGTTAATATTCCATCTTTCACTGTTAAAGCTGAAGATGTGGTTTCTGTTCGTGAAAAGTCTAAAACTCAAGCACGTATTATTGCTGCTTTAGAATTGGCCGACCAACGTGAAAAACCACTTTGGGTTGAAGTAGATAACAAAAAACTTGAAGGTACATTCAAACGTGTTCCTGATAGAGCTGACTTATCTGCCGAAATTAATGAACAGTTGATCGTTGAACTTTACTCTAAATAGTAAAGTTGCACTTTAAGAGAGGACATATATGCAGGGTTCTGTAACCGAATTCCTTAGACCACGAATGGTTGGTATTGAAAACGTTAGCCCTAGACGAGCTAAGGTAACTTTAGAGCCATTAGAGCGTGGTTTTGGTCACACTTTAGGTAATGCGTTGCGCCGCATTCTTTTATCTTCAATGCCAGGTTGTGCTGTAACTGAAGTTGAAATTGATGGTGTATTACACGAGTACAGTAGTAAAGAAGGTGTTCAAGAAGACATCATCGAAATATTGTTAAACCTTAAAGGGCTTGCAGTTAACTTAGAAGGCAAAGATGAAGCCGTTCTTACCTTAACTAAGTCAGGTGAAGGCCCTGTAACGGCAGCTGATATCCAACATGATGGTGATGTAACTATTGCAAATCCAGAACATGTTATCTGTACTTTAACAGGTGAAGGCTCTGTTAGCATGCGCATTAAAATTGAAATGGGTCGTGGTTATGTACCTGCTTCAGCGCGCCGTGATGCCGAGGAAGAAGATCGTGCTATTGGTCGTTTGTTAGTTGACGCTTCATTCAGCCCAGTAGTCAGAATTGCTTATGATGTTGACTCTGCACGTGTTGAACAACGTACAGATTTAGATAAATTAATTTTGGATATGGAAACTAACGGTACGTTAGATCCTGAAGAAGCTATCCGTCGCGCTTCAACCATTTTAGCTGAACAGCTAGATGCATTTGTTGAGTTACGTGATATTAAAGAAGTTGAACAAGTGGAAGAAAAACCATTGTTTGACCCAATTTTGCTTCGCCCAGTTGATGATCTAGAGCTTACGGTTCGTTCAGCTAACTGCTTAAAAGCAGAAGCAATTCAATATATTGGTGATTTAGTACAACGTGCTGAAGTTGAGCTTCTTAAAACACCTAACTTAGGTAAGAAGTCATTAACTGAAATCAAAGACGTGTTAGCGTCACGTGGTTTGTCTCTAGGTATGCGCCTAGAAAACTGGCCACCAGAAAGCATCGTTGATAACGACTAGTTCGATCATCGTTTTTTTAACAGTTTTTTAAGAAGGATTAACTTATGCGTCATCGTCATAGCGGTCGCCAGTTAAACCGTAATAGCAGTCATCGCCAAGCGATGTTCCGCAATATGGCAAGCTCTTTAGTTAAGCACGGCGTTATCAAAACGACTGTAGCTAAGGCTAAAGAACTACGTCGCGTTGTTGAGCCACTGATTACATTGGCCAAAACCGACAGTGTTGCAAATCGTCGTTTAGCATTTGCTCGTACACAAGATAAAGAAGTAGTAGGTATTTTATTCAGCGAACTTGGTGAACGTTACCAAGAACGCCCAGGTGGTTATACTCGTATTTTAAAATGCGGTTACCGTACTGGTGATAAAGCGCCTATGGCTTATGTTGAACTAGTAGACCGTCCTGTAGTTGAAGAAGCTACTGAAGAAGTCGAAGAATCAACAGAAGCTTAAGCAATCGCTTTTGTTTCATATTAAAAACCGAGCTTTAGCTCGGTTTTTTATTTATATAGAGGGTGAAATATCAAACATTGGTAATGAAAACCTTTATCAAACCTTCTTGCTCTTGATCTTCAAGAGGATTCCCCGTATAAAATAGCTACTATTTTTTCGTATTCAAGTATCCTTATGTCATCACAAAACCCTATCATTGCTATTACAGGTTCATCTGGCGCTGGCACTTCTACTACTACCTCTGCTTTTGAACATATGTTTCGTACCTTAGGGATAACTTCTACAAAGGTGGAAGGAGACAGTTTTCATCGTTTTTCACGTCAAGAAATGGATCTAGAAAAACGTAAAGCTAAAGCCTCTCATACTAACATTAGTTATTTCGGTCACTTAGCCAATGATTTTGGCGCACTAGAGAGATTGTTCCGAGATTACGGGGAAACGGGTAAGGGCTTAATGCGCCGTTATTTACATACCTTCGATGAAGCGGTTCCTTATAATCAAATGCCTGGTACTTTTACTCCATGGGAAGAGCTAGGTGAGGGGACTGATTTATTGTTTTATGAAGGTTTGCATGGTGGAGTTGTTACAGAAGAAAATAATGTAGCTAAACATGTCGATTTACTTATTGGTATGGTTCCCATTGTGAATCTAGAATGGATACAAAAAATTGTTCGGGACACCAAGGTTAGAGGGCATAGTCGAGAAGCTGTTACCGCAAGTATAGTCAGGAGTATGGAAGATTATATCTCTTTTATTACCCCTCAATTTTCAAGAACTCATATTAATTTTCAGCGTGTACCAACAGTAGATACATCCAACCCTTTTAGTGCGAAGGCTATACCTAGCTTGGATGAAAGTTTTGTTGTTATTCGTTTTCGTGAAGTTAAAAATGTTGATTTTCAATATTATTTACGCATGATTGATGGTTCGTTTATGTCAAGGGTAAGCACATTAGTGGTCCCTGGAGGTAAAATGGGCTTAGCAATGGAACTGATACTAACGCCTTTGATTCGTGACTTAATAGAGCGAAAAACACAAGCGAACAAACAGCTTGATTGGATGAGCGATTTGTAAGTTATTAAGCGGAGTCACTTACCGTGCTATGTTATTCACTATGAAAAAATAATTGCCGTATTTCATGTGAAATTTGTTTTGACAGCGTGTTCTTCTCTGTCTTGGTTAAGTGGCTATCGCTGATGCCAAATAAGTGGTTATCTAGTATAACTTTTTTTCTTGCTAGCCTAGTATGAAAGATATTCTTGTTCTTAACACTATGTTCATCTAAGTTGAAATTATCTTTGATACCACTTGAGAGAAAATCACTCAATTGATTGAGGTGGTCTATAGTAAATATCTTCGTACCATGTGTGTTTCTAGTCATACCGCGAACACGGTAATCAATGTCCACGACGTCGGCGTTAAATGCTTCAATAACAAAGCTAAGTACTTTTAATGGGGATATGACACCACAAGTTGAAAGCTCGATATCTGCTCGAAAAATGGCAATGTCTTCTTGTGGCGCATCATCTGGGTAGGTGTGAATGCACAGGTGACTTTTATCTAAATGTGCTACATGAGAATGAGCATGAGTTAGGTTTGATACACTAGGCTGAGCTTCTTCTGAGATCATTAACGTCACGCTTGCCCCGTGTGGTTGGTAATCTTGTTTGGCAATATTGAGAATATTACCACCTATTACATCGCAAATTTTTGTTAATAAACGGTTTAGTTTATCAGCGTTAAAGGTTGTGTTTATATAATCTTGATAGGCAATCCCGTCACCAACGTAATGTAGCCTATACAACGAAAAGCTTAAACTTTTTGTCAGATTATTAAAACCATATAAAGACACTTTACTCATCTAAATGTTTTATTGTTCAATAATTGAAAAATTGTGAGTGATGTTAACATTGCCACTGAGCATTAAGGCAATAGAGCAATACTTGTCTGCTGATAGGGAAACAGCACGCGCTAGGTGTTTTTCATTAACTTCTTTACCAGTGATAATGAAATGTAAGTGAATATCTGAAAATAATTTCGGTACTGTTTGTAGGCGAGTGCCGGCAATTTCAACATGACAACCACAGACATTTTGCTTACTCTTGCGCAAAATGCTGACTACGTCGACTGAAGAACAGCTCCCTAAAGATATAAGAATACTCTCTAAAGGGCTTGGTGCTAAGTTACCGCCATTAGCATCTAGTACTTGAGTGTGTCCACTTTCTGAAGTGCCTAAAAAAAGCTCTTCACCTATCCATTTCACAGTTGCTTTCATTGGTTTGCCTGCCAAGTTATTTGTGGCTATTCTAGCGAAATATGAACAGACAAACTAGCGTTTTAATACATACTAACCTTAGTGGACTAGTATAATACGGTGGTTATTTATCTTGATCAATCAGTTGGTTGTTTATTTCAGCATCGAATAAATTCTTAATTAAACCTGCAAACTCATTAAAAAAACGACTTTGATCCTGTGTGATTGGGTTATTCATAACACTAGATAAAACTTCTTCTAAATCATAAACGATAGCATCAACCTCTCGAATAATAGCATTACGTTGGTTGAAATTTAGTCTATTGTTTTGACTGCAAACATTAATGATTTGTTCACTAAGCTCTCGTTCTATTACGGCAATAACCGTATCAGAAGAGTCTTCAGCGATTGGGTTATTTTCAAAAAAGCTTAAATGCTCAGTTAAATATTCAATAAGATGTATATAACCTTCAGTATCAGTAACCATAATCATGCTATCAATATTGTTAATTATTAGTAATACGATTATAGCACCTTTTAAATGAGATATTAGGATTATAGCACCTACTGTACAATCTTTGCTTTATATAAATCAAGATAATGTACCTTAGTATCAAGCCTACAAGAATTTTAATATATGAATATTCGTGGAAAACTCTAGTAAGTAATAACTCAGCGCTAATCTGGTAAATTAAGTAACAGTAAAGTTAAATTTACTATATCTCTGTATTTTTTTATTGCATTTGTAAGACTTAGTTTGGGATTATGTTAATTAGTTGTAATTTTGTGTCGTTTTAGTTTAGTCTAGTAGTGTGTAAAAAATAACAATAAGACGGGTGACTAAATCATTCGCAAAAATGAAGTCATAAATTTAAAGGAGTTTCCATGAATACGAAGAAAACACTTGTTGCAACTTTTGTTGGTGCTGCGCTTTCTGTTACTGCACTAGGAAGTGTTGCTGCCGATATAAATAATTCTCAATATTTAAATCCACCAGCCAAAGTTAAACAGCCAGTTAATACCCTTGCTCAAAAGCAAACAAACGTAGCTTCTGCTAGTGGTATGTCAAATCAATACGATGCTCAGTTAGGAAAAACAACTTTTGCATGGGCAGGTAAAAACGTGGCGAAGCCTGGTGTTGGGGCAATTTCAGCTGAACATCAAAATGCTTTTGCTGCCGATTTTTACTTAAAGCAGTTAACAGGTAATAAAAGAGCTGACCAAAATTTAGCAAAACCTGTATTAGCCAATGTTCATGATTTAGGTCGCGGTGCAAAAATTGCGAAATACAAGCAAGAAGTTGTAGGTGTTGAAGTATTCAATCGCGAATATAACATCATGATGGACCGTGAATTTAATTTAGTTGCTTCATCAGGTTATTTGGTTGACAAAAATGTTGCTAAATCAGTTTCTGCAACCATTAAAAACATTGATGATGCCTTTGGTAGCTCAGCAAATTCTGTGAATGCTGTATTTTCAGCGATGGGTGGCGATAGCGAGTCAATTGCATTAACAGCTAAAGCGTCTAATGATAAATATGAAAAGTTTACTGTTGCTAATTTATCTACAGATAAAATAGTAATAGGTGAGCCTCGTGCTAAGAAAGTATTTTTTGAGCACAAGAATAAGCTAGTTGCTGCTCATTATGTTGAAGTTGAAACAGGTAATATCGATAGTCGTGATTCAGAATACTACGGTTACGTTGTTGCGGCTAAAACAGGTGAG
>JASMAS010000102.1 GCA_030754235.1 Litorilituus sp. | reverse complement strand
TTTTTACGAGTTAACCCCGAGCTTGTTACTTGCCCCTAGAGGAGAAAGAACTAATCGAAAGGAAGTAAAACATAGACCAAGAACTTACTCCCTAAAATTATATTAGCTCTTAACTGACCAGTATTAGACCCTAATTCCCTGAAAATTATTTTATCGCTCGTATGGATAAAATCGTATCTGTTTTTAGTGAGGTTTATTGTGTTTTTATTAAATATATTGCAAATCATACCGTTGTGGGGGACGAGAAGAGCAGTCATTTCTATGCAGATGCTCTTCTTAAAGTTGTATACGAAATATAGATACAAACACCTTGTCATCGTCGCTACCAAAATTTATTTATCACTATAGAGAAGGTAGTGGTGATCGTTGGTCGGTCGGCGTGCATTCCAGCGGCTAATAAAAGCAAGTTATTGATTTAGTAAAAAGAAAGTTCTTCAAGAAAAACATAAAATCATTGCAGTCAAGTTAAATACTTCTCATTTGCCCTCTTTTGATCTTTATCAAGTTATCATCTTGATTTTTAATTATACTATTGATTTTCTTTATTATAGTGATTGTAGTGGAGGGGTTAACTTGCCGTATATAGTGTTCACTTTAGCTTTTATTTATATGCTTTTTACTCCAATTTTAAAAGCTGAAGAGGTGCTTAAAGTCGGAATTTCAGGTATTAACGCCGTTGGTAGGGAAGAAGTTTATGCTTTAGCTCATGCGTTTGAGTTGCGAAATCCAAAAGTAAAAGTCACTTTTGTAGTGAATGAGGGAGAGACATATAAAAAAACATTACAAAAGCAATTAGAACAAGAAGAAGGGGGGCTTGATGTTGCATTTTGGATGGCAGGAGAGCGCTTTGATAAATATATTCGTTTAAATCTCGTCACACCCGTTACCGATATTTGGCGTTCTAATAAATTAGCGGAACAGTTTACTCCTCATCTAAACCGCGCTGTTGCACTTGATGAGCAATTTTATGCGGTTCCTTTTTCCTATTATCAGTGGGGATTTTTTTATAATAAACAACTGTTCGAGCGATTAGGACTTGCTCTACCCCGTGATTGGCAAGAATTTATAAAAATACTTTCTATTTTAAAACATGAAGGCTTGATGCCTATCTCTATTGGAACTAAATACAGTTGGTCGGTAAGTCCTTGGTTTGAATTATTTAATTTAAGATTAAATGGTTACAATTTTAATCAGTCATTTATTAAAGGTAATGTGTCAGCAAATTCGCCTGAAATAAGACATGTGTTTGAGTATTGGCAAAAACTTATTCAATCAGGTTATTTTATTGATCATAAAGAAAGTTTGATAGCGAGTTTACCCTTATTGTATAGAGAACAGGCCGGTATTATTTTAGGGGGGAGTTATTTTGCTAGCTTCTTCCCCAAATCATTGTCTAATCGAATTGGTTTTATTCCTTTTCCAGTGATGAATCTTGACGTCGATAAGTCTGAAGTAGCGCCTGTTGATATTGCTTTTATTGCTCAGCGTTCAAAGAAAAAACAGCTAGCTAAACGGTTCCTTGTTTTTTTATCATCTAAAGAAGCTCAGGAAAGGTTTAATAATAAAACTCACTTTTTATCTGCCAATAAATTAGCAGATATATCTAACTCTGACACTCTTCAATCGGTTAAACGCTCATTAAATGGAGTTAGTCGTTTAACCTTGTTTTTTGATCGAGAAGCTGAAGACACCTTCGCAAAGGAAAATATGGCTATCTGGCGTGATTTTATTACTGATCCTGATATTGAAGAGACGATAAGTAAAATGGAAAAAGTTCGGGTAAATTATTTATCACGTAGATAATGATACTGCTTTAATATGGTTATTGCTTATGCGTAAGGACTATTTTTGTTCTTTGAAAACCACGCAGAGCTTATCAGTAAGCTACAAACGGCTAAAGAAAACCGTCTTAGTATCTATACTATTGTAATTGATCAGTAATTTGTGAACATGAATGTATGATGAAGGTTTTATGCTATCGCTTTGTCAATTGTCGTTTTGCCTAATCTTACTTACATTAGTAGTTGATTCACTGCTAAGTTCATTTACAATCATTTCATTATTGTTACTTCAACATTCGTTAAGGATTTTCATGGTATTATCGCAAAAGAATAACCTCCCTCGTTTTAATTGGCAAGATCCACTTTTACTTGAATCATTGTTGAGTGAAGAAGAGCGTATGGTGCGTGATAGTGCTCACCAATACTGCCAAGAAAAGTTGATGCCAAGAATACTAATGGCTAATCGTAATGAAACCTTTGATGTAGACATTATGGCAGAATTAGGAGATTTAGGTTTACTTGGCGCAACCATTGAAGAAAAATATGGCTGTGCGGGCGTAAACTATGTTACTTACGGTCTTATTGCTAGAGAAGTTGAACGCGTTGATAGTGGTTATCGAAGTGCTATGAGTGTGCAGTCATCACTGGTAATGCATCCCATCCATGCCTATGGCAGCGAAGCACAAAAAATGACGTATTTACCTAAACTAGCGACAGGTGAATATATTGGCTGTTTTGGTTTAACTGAGCCTAATTCAGGATCAGATCCTGCTAGCATGTCAACTAAAGCCGTAGCTGTAGAAGGTGGTTATGCACTTACAGGTACTAAAATGTGGATAACTAATTCACCCATTGCTGATGTATTTGTTGTTTGGGCAAAGCTAGATGGTGTTATTCGCGGCTTTATTCTAGAAAAAGGTATGTTCGGTTTAAGCGCTCCAAAAATTGAAGGGAAATTCTCACTTAGAGCCTCAATTACCGGTGAAATTGTTATGGATAATGTTTTTGTGCCAGAAGAAAACATGCTCCCTGATGCAAAAGGTTTATCAGGGCCTTTTGGTTGTTTAAATAAAGCCCGTTACGGCATTGCATGGGGAGCATTAGGCGCCGCAGAGTTTTGCTGGCACGGTGCAAGGCAATATACCTTAGACAGAGAACAGTTTGGTAAACCGCTTGCAGCGACTCAACTTATTCAGAAAAAACTAGCAGATATGCAAACTGAAATTAGCACAGGACTAATGGCATGTTTACAGGTAGGCCGTTTAATGGATGCAGGAGAGTTAGCACCTGAAGCTATTTCATTGATCAAGCGTAACTCTTGTGGAAAAGCACTAGATATTTCACGAATGGCCAGAGATATGCATGGTGGCAACGGAATTAGTGATGAGTTTCATATTATTCGCCATGTGATGAATTTAGAAGCAGTGAATACTTATGAAGGAACGCATGATGTGCATGCGTTAATTTTAGGTAGATCACAAACAGGAATTCAAGCTTTTTTCTAGATAGGTAAACTAAAATATAACGCTTCGAACATGGGCGTCGAAGCTAATACATCATAGCGTTATCTGGAGTTAACTACGCGCTGTTACTTCCAATAAGTGATAGCCAAACTGTGTTTGCACTGGTCCTTGTACTTCATTTAATGGTGCAGAAAAGACTACTTTATCAAACTCTGGCACCATTTGACCTGGACCGAAAGTACCTAAATCACCCCCTTGGGCTTTTGATGGGCAGTTAGAATGTTCCTTTGCTACTTCTGCGAAATCTTGTCCGGCTTCAATATCAGCTTTTAATGCTAAACATTGTTCTTTTGTATCAACTAATAAATGACGTGCTGCGGCTTGAGACATAGTGTTTCCTTTTAATACCCTATAAGGTATACATCAATAATGTAAATTTGGCTGCTAACCATAGCGTATCTGTATAGATTTTAAAAGTATGACAAATTAATTAACCTGAATTTAATTTAAGAGATAAGTTAATCACCTAAAATGTAAAAGATAAGTTAAATAGTTTCTCTCTAGCTTGATAGTGTTACTCAATTCAAAGCAAATTTTGCGTCAATATTCCCCTATTACAAACAAATTTATCGTAGAAGTCAGTAAAAATAGCGGTTAGCAAATAATTTTTAATTTAGTTTAATCAGGTTAAAATTTTTAAGGTGGGCTATTTTTGCCTGCATGCTTGTTTCAATTTTGTTTAGCTTAGACATTTGTAGGCAAAACTGCTTTGCTTTTTTTTCTAAGATTTTTGCGCTAGCACTGATTTCTAATTCTAAATCTTTCCCCATGGTTTCCATACGTTGATCTGAGGTTGAAATTCGTCGTTCAGTGTTGTGAGGATTTTCATTGTCCTTGTCAGTAATGATTACTTCTCCTACAGCTAATAAAATAGTGCCAATGGAGTCTGCGATAATTTCTTCGATTTCAGATTTAAACTCACCAGTAATAATACTATCAAAATCATCAAAGTCTTGTGGTGCAAGATAATAATTATTAGCGCTATGATTAAAGCGATTTCGGATTCGCCATTTTATTTCATCAAACTTTGTTTGCATTTTTTGTTGAGATACACTGTTTTCACCCGTTAAACCCCCTATCACTTTATTGATTGCTTTTAATCCTATATCAACACCTTCAATCGCAATAGAAACTATCGCAGGAATTTGCGTACGAATGCCGTTTGAAAAGTCGCTAATTAAGTCTTGCTGCTTGTTATCTAGCAGTATTTCTCGGCCTTCAATAAATAACTGATGTGTGCCGTTAATTTGAATGATGGTTTTACCCTGATCAATAATGCGAACATGATTAGGATCAATAATAACCCCATAATTTAAATTAACAGAGCATTGTTTTGCTAAGCTACTAAAACTCGCTAAAAAGTACAATATTAAAAATGGTAATAATATTATTTTAATCATTATGTTATCAATTTATTATCGGATCGATACGAACTTTCCTTTCTTTATAAAACATTTTGCTTGGACCATATTCTCGTCGAGATCTATCATGAAAATCACCAATAATTAGCTCTACACCATGGTACAGCTTTTCTTTGGCTTCAACGTAAACACTTTCCATGTAGTCTTGGCTAGTGCGCTCGAGTCTTTCTTTTTCGGCTAAAGTTTTTGTTATGCGTTGTGCATGATGTTGATAAGTTGAAACGACTTTCGCGAGCATTTCAGGATTAACTTTTTCTTTTGGAAGTTTTTTAAGCTTGTCTATAGCTGTTTTAAGCTCTGCAGTTTTGCTCGAGTCTACTTTTAAGCTAGAGTCTAGTTCTTGCATTTTTTCTTTTAATTTATTGATGGTATAGTCGAAATTAATAAAAGTGTTACTACCTGCTGTTGCACCAACAATACCAGCACATACGCTCGTACCTGCTTTGATGTAACCTCCAATAAGTTTACCGTTGGTTTTTTCTTCCGTACCAATGGTTAGCTTTCCTTTAACATTTAATAGACTGTGAAGTAGTTGGTTTTCAATGCGTACATCTTGACTACAGCTAATTTGAGCATATTGTGCATATTTAGCATAAATATTGCCCTTGGCGTTAATATTGACACTCATAGTTACATCGGTCACTTTAGTTTTTTCAATATCATGCTTACGGCCGATAATTCCTCCTGCAATGGTGACATTACCACCTGCGTCGATAATAGATGACTCTACAAAACCGCCTACTGTTACATCACCGCTAGCAACTACTTTCATGCCTTCAGTAACATCACCTTCAATGATAACACTACCAGTAAAGTTAATATGACCTGTAGCAACAGTAACGTCTTTGATAGTGTATACTTCATCAACTTTCATGCCGTTTGGAATTAGTTTTGGTAAACCGACTTTCTCAGAAACGAGTAGGTTTTCATCATCGGTGCATGTTGCCGTACCTTCACCAGGTATTAACTCTACATCAACCCCTGGCTCAGGTTCAAGTGAATTTGCTGTAACGGTATACCCCTTTTTACCTAGCGTGAAGGGGACTTTTTTAGCGATTTGATCTCCTACTTTTACGCAGATAATATCTCCTAAATCACGCATGTCCACACTGCCATCTTCCCGCTTTTTAGGACGCAAAATACGACTTTGGGCACTTTCAACTAAAGGTCTTATTTCGGCGTTTTGACCATTAACGGCGAGCTTTCCGGTGGCTATTTGTAAAGTTACTTGGCTATTAGGCGCTTCTTTAGCGGCCAGTTTGGCGAGTTTAACGATACCGTCCTTGTTAAAGCCTTTTTTAACGCCTACCTTTTGAGCAGCACTGAGAATCTCTTTTGCTGTTAAATGTTTACCACCTTGTGCTGTGGTAATTTCAGCTGTAGCGCTCATCTCATCGTCATCGATTGTAATAGCAATAGTTGCATCTAGTCTCTCTAGAATTTGATAAACAATGTCTCGCCCTGTTTGTTGTTCTTGCAAGGGTTTTAAAACATCATTAAGCTCTGCTATGGCATTTTTGATATTCGCAGTATTAATGACTAAATGAGCGTATATTGAGCTTTCTATAAACTTAAGTACACTGGCTTCAGAAATAGTTTTACCGTCCTTGATCGGTTTTATATGTAAATCTATATTATCTTTAGCATTAGCGACTAGGCTGAGCTGAGTCATAAAGCATTTTCTCCGGCATCATCATTTAAAAAATGAACAACATTGATGGTATTATTATCTTTATTTAGTTTTTATATGGCATTGAGTTTTAGATATAGCTATCTTGATGGACTTTAATGAAATTTGCGGTATTCGTCTTGCTGTAATCTATTTTATACTCTTTGCCATCTAAGGCTTGAATAAATATTAACGTTTTTTCTTCGCCAAATATTTCTGAAGAATCTACCTGCACTACTTCTTGGTAAGCTTTTTTGGCAGCAGAGCGTTTGGCTGGAAGTTGCCCCTTATACACGCCAATACCTCGGTTACTGACGATAACAACAGGACTTTCTGCATTAACAATTAAGAGGTCAAACTTTTTCATTTTGTGTATTATTGTGTTTCGACCACTGATTATAAAATTTTTTTCGTTCAAAATAGACTCCAATAGATAAATTGTCTAACTACTAATTTTTTTCATTGTTTGCTTTTGCCTTTGTTTTAGCCTTAGCAAAGGAGTTAACAACTCATTCGGTTCAATATATAAATTTTTTATTGACTTAGCAATGTGTTGTTAAAAAAACTCTAATTATACTCTTTGTCAATCACATATTGTGGTGTTTGTGTGCTATTTATTAACTCTCGACGGATTAAATCTAACCCTATACTGGCAACATATTGTTGAAATAAGCTGCGGGTTAAGGGCATTAATAAGCATACAGTTTTTAAATTGTTGATAGTTCCCCAAGCCAACCAAACGGTACCAATGGGTTTTTCTTTACTTCCACCATCAGGACCTGCTACACCTGAAACGGCTATAACAAAGTCTGCTCCTGATTGTGATAAGGCTCCTTTAGCCATTGCAATTACCGTTGCTTCACTGACAGCACCATGAGTCTGTATTAATGATGCGGGCACAGTTAATAGTTTGGTTTTCATCGCATTACTGTATGTAACAAAACCTGCAGCAAATGCTTGTGATGCGCCTGCCTCACGGGTGAGCATACTAGCAATCAAGCCTCCAGTACATGACTCTGCTATGGTTATCGTTAAACCTTTGTCTATTAATTGATTTAAAACATGTTTAGCTAAGCTTTGTGGTTTAGCATCAATTTGGGCAATGATATGATCGCCTAACACCTGTGATAGTTTCTGCTGCCAAAGCGCTTTATGTTGATATGCTTGGTGATTGTTAGTGGTCAATTTAACTTCAAGCAAGGGCATACCAGCACGAAAGCCAAGTTCGATATCTTTAGGCCAATCAGGTAGTTGTTCATCAAGCATTTTTTGTACACTTGATTCACCTAAGCCAAATACTTGCAACCGGGTTACATCAGTGAACAATGTGGCTGGAATCTTTTTAGTAATGTCTGCTTTGATTTGCTCATTTAACATGGTTTTTAGCTCGTGAGGTACACCAGGGGTGCAGTAAATATCACATTGTAAATGCCTAACTTTGATCCCTACAGCACTACCTTGTCTGTTAGGAATGATATCACACCCTTGAGGAAGAATAGTTTGCTTTAAATTAGGCTTATTTAAGCTTGCCCCGCGCTTTTGACACCAAGCGGTGAGATGCGCTAATGCTTTGACATGTTCGGTTAACTCAATTTGCATGGCATCTGCAAGAGCTTGTGCAGTTAAATCATCTACCGTTGGCCCTAACCCACCATTAATGATTAAAATATCAGCTTGTTCAGCGAGTTGATTAATTTCATTTGTTAATAAAGTCAAATTATCTGCAATGGTTACTTTACGTGTTATTTCAAGGCCTAACTCTTTTAATTGCTCTGCTATCATTGCAGAGTTGCTATCGACAATATCACCAGTCATTAACTCATTGCCTGTTAATAGCAGCTGTACTCTGGGTGCGTTCATTTGCTTACATCCTTAAAATAATTATAAAGGTAATTTAAACCTTTTTTATATCGCTTACACCTTAAAATTATAAATGTAATATACAGTCAATAGATATAAATAATGCAAACATAAATGAAATATGCCTTAGTCACTATGTTCTAGTAGTTAGTGGCGATGGAGCAGAAAATATTCATCAGTCTTGTGTGCGGGAGGGAGAACTTAGTCACATTAGCGCAAAGAGGCTAAAAAGTTAGTATTCATATTTGGTTAGTATGACACAATAGTAAAAGAGTTATCGGTTGTAGATATAAATGATTTATTTATTTGGCTTTAAGTGAATTTACCCTTAAAATGGCCGCCATCTTACTTATAGTTTGATGGTGTTTTTCTATGCAATACCATAGAGAGTTTTTATTAGGCCGTTGGTTTCGTCAAGATACCGATGAGCACAATAGAAAAGTTATTGAATATGCCGAATTCAGTGCTGATGGCAGTTTTGAATTTACTTTTGTCATACTGGCGATAACGGTAGATAAAAAAGAGCAGATAATTGAGCAAATCACAGAGTTAGGTGATTGGGGATTGGTTGGTGATATTCATTTTACCATCACAAAAGATGAAGTGATTGATGAGCAAATTTATGCTGCAGATCTCAATCATAGTGAAAATTATCATGCTTATAGAGTATTACAGTTAAGTCATCAACTCTTTGAGTATCAGCATGTTGAAACCAAAGAGGTTTTTAAAATGCGTAGAATTAATGATGAAATTGGTCATTGTTAATTTCAGACATAAAAATATAACTTAAAAGTTAGGAAAATAATGAAGCAGTTAAAAGCAGCCAGTTTAATCACCGCAATTAAAACGCCTTATACATCAACGGGTGAAGTCGACTTGATAACCTATGATATGCTTGTGCAAAAGCAAATTGATGCGGGTGTTGATGGGATTATTGTCGGTGGTACAACAGGTGAAGGGCACCTATTAAGCTGGGAAGAACACTTGATTTTAATTGCCCATAGCGTGCACAAATTCAATGATAAACTATTAATCATTGGTAATACTGGTAGTAATAACACCAGTGAGGCCATTAAAGCGACCAAAAATGGTTTTGCCGCAGGAATGCATGCTACTTTACAGATTAATCCTTATTATGGTCGCACTTCAACAGCAGGTGTTATTGAACACCTTACCCGTACTTTAGATATTGGTCCAGCCTTTATCTATAATGTTCCTGGAAGAACAGGACAAGACTTAACCCCAGAGATTATAGAAACGCTAGCTAAACATGAAAACTTTATTGGCGTTAAAGAATGCGGCGGCAATGAGCGTATTGCTTATTATGAAAAGCAGGGTATTGCTTGTTGGTCAGGTAACGATGATGAAAGCCATGATGGTCGCCATCAATATGGTTCTCACGGGGTTATCTCTGTCACATCAAACATTATACCAGGTTTGATGCGTCAACTAATGGATACTGAAAATAGAGAATTGAACAAGGCTGTTCAACCGTTAATGCAGTGGCTATTTTGTGAACCTAATCCTATTGCAATTAATACGGCATTGATGATGACAGGTGCGGTTAAGCCTAATTTCCGTCTTCCTTATAAAGCCTTAACTAAAGAGCAACGACAGCAGGGTGTTGAATTATTACAAACCATTAAACTTGAAGATAGAGTGGGTAATACTTTGTCATCACTTATTGATTCCGATTTTAATTATTGCATTTAAAATCAATAGACTCTATGGTATTACTTCGTACTTAATAATACTTAAGTATAGGGAGTCATATCATTAAATATTTATGGATTGCTATTTTTACAGTCACACTCATTTGGTCGGCTATTGCCCCTAAAGATTATTTCACTTGGTTTTTAGAAGTACTTCCGGCACTGATTGGTGCCGTTATTTTATTTTTTACCTATCACTCTTTTCGCTTAACTTCTCTGCTTTATGGACTTATTTTATTTCACTGTATGGTGTTAATGATTGGCGGTCATTATACCTACGCTGAAGTACCTCTGTTTGATACCATCAAAGAACTTTTAAGCCTAGAGCGTAATAATTATGACAAAGTAGGGCATTTTGCCCAAGGGTTTGTTCCCGCTATTATTGCTCGAGAAGTTCTACTTAGAAAACATGTTGTTAATGGTAAGACTTGGCTGAATTTTTTTGTAATTAGTGTTTGTCTTGCCTTTAGCGCTTTGTATGAACTCATTGAGTGGTGGGTTGCGGTATTAAGCTCAGAAGGTGCAGAAGCCTTTTTAGGTACTCAAGGCTATGTTTGGGACACGCAATCAGATATGGCTTTTGCTTTAACAGGGGCTATTTGTGCATTGATTTTTCTAGCAAAAGTGCACGATAAGCAATTAGCAAAGTTATAGTAATGGCTTTAATTCATGGTTAATTTCAAAGTGTTTTGCTTGCTGTGAAATAGGACACGCAAAGCTTAATTTTACTGCTGATAATTGTAAGTTTCTTTGTTCATGATGATCGGCTATGCCATGTAATCTATCGCCAACAATCGGTAAACCTATACTGGCAGCATGCTTGCGTATTTGGTGTTTCCTACCACTATCAATTTTGACCTCAACTAGTGATTGATCTTTTTCTTGATTGTAAGCTAAGCAGGTAAAAGTGCTGCTGGCACTTTTACCATCAATGTCGGTGCTGATAATCTCAGGTTGTGATCTCTTACTATGGTTACCATGAACAATAACTTGATAGTGCTTTTGTAATTGGTGCAGCTCAAACATGGTTGATAAAGCGCGAGCGGCTTTCTTGGTATGGGCAATTAATATTATCCCTGTTGCCGCTCTATCTAGCCTATGAACAATAAAAGCAGGGCGCTCAGGGGTGAAATATTGTTGAGCAAATCGACTGATGGTGCAATGGTCACTCCATTTAGAGCCTTGAGAAAGCATGCCATAAGGCTTGTACCATACACTGTAATTAGTTTCATCACTGATAAGTGTTGCCTCAGGTACTGGGGTATTTAGTACGTCATGATTGTAATAAAAGTGTAGTTTTTCGCCTTGTTGCATTGTTTTTTTGACTCGTCGTAGTCTTTGGGTATGTTTTCCTCGCGTTAACCATAACGCCCCTTTGTTAATAGCCTGTTTAATTTGTGCTTTGGTCAAGGAATTTGGAGTACCCTCAAGACTATCAAAAAGCAATGTTATTGCTGTTTTATTGTGCTCATGATGAGTATTGTCAAATGTTATATGGTGTTCAAAAATTGCAGACATAAGGTATTGAAAATAAACTAGACGTTGATAGTGAGTTTAACACTTTTACTGGCTGAGCGTTATCAGGTAACATGCCGTTTATTGATTTCTTGTAAACTGAAAAAGAAGAGTCCCCAATGAACCGTAACCTAGAACTTTTTCCTAATGATAAAATCGGCGATACTTTATGGAACATGCATCAAGCTGGTACAGACCTTGAACATGTCAGAGAAGTGGAATTTTCCGTATTATTTCCGTCAAAAAAGCTGGCCTTGCAATTTGGTCAGTTATTGCTAGAGAACAATCAAAAACTATCTTTTACCCCCTTTCAAGATAATGATGAGTTACCTTGGGAGATCACGGCTTACCCCGAAATAGCATTAAGCTATGAAAAAGTTGCCGCTTATCAAGCATTGCTTGAAACCAACAGTTTGCCATTTAAAGGGCAATTTGACGGCTTTTATTGTTTATAAGTATTGGATAAAAAATAGGGTAATAATGATTGATATTAAACAGTTTGCTCATTTACAAAAGCGTACCAAGGACTCTTTTTTTCATCAAAAAAAAATAATCAAACAAGTGATGGCAGGGCAAACAGTACTTTGCTCTAAATGCCATCAACCTTTAAGCTTATATACACCAGAAACAAAAGGCGAACCGGGTATACGTTGTCAAAAGAAGTGCACTGATCTACAGCTCGATTTTATTTAATAGGCATTTATTCCATTACATTAATAAATTAGTCAGCTTAGCGCGATATTTGCGACTTCTTCTGAGCTAAGTGACCGGCTGTCACCGACAGTTAATATGGGATCTAAACTGAGATTACCTACTTTACTGCGGTGGAGCTTAGTGACTGGATTTTGAAAGCGGCCAAACATTCGCTTTATTTGATGATACCTTCCTTCGGTTAAGGACACTTGAGCGGTGTAATCCGATAAAATGATAAGTTTGGCTGGTTTTGTAGTGATATCTTCATAATCAAAATACATGCCTTGTTCAAAAGCGTAAATGTAGTCAGTGGTCAATTTATTTTGCACGGTCACATGATAAACCTTCGCGACTTTACTCTTTGGTTGAGTCAGTTTTTCAGACCACTGACTATCATTGGTTAGCAAGATTAATCCAGAGGTGTTTAAATCAAGTCGTCCAACAATATGCAGCATTGCTTTTTGCGGATGTGAGATTAAATCAATAACGGTTTTATGGCTCTTATCTTTAGTAGCACTGATCACACCTATAGGTTTATTTAACATAATATAGATAGAATCATTTTTTTGCAGTGTATTTCCATCAATTTCTATTAGAGAAAATTTATTAATTTGTGCGGCAATATCTAGGGCAAACTGCCCGTCAACGTGCACACGTTTTTGTGCGAGCATTAGGCGAACTTCACGTTTACTAAGGCTTAAATGGCTTATTAAAAATTTATCTAGACGACTTTTTTGCATAAAAATTGATGTTACTGACACGATTAAAAAAGAATACTTCGAATATACATATAGAGAATATCAGCTCATCGATTTAATAACACTTAATACTGTTGATAGCGCTAAGATGATTGACAATGTGATGGTTCTGATAGATTATATAGACGTCTAAACGTCTAACAAAGAAAACTATTGTGAATACTAAAGCTGAACCGACACCAACACTTGAGCCCGAACTTGGATCTGAGCTAAGAGCTCGTTATAACGATATACACCGCGGAGTATATTTTATTGGCACTACACCGCCTAAAAGCGACACACCACTAGAGCAAGTTGATAGCATTGCCAGTAAATTACTTGAACGCGTTAGTGATATTGACTTTGATGGCTTGATTGTTTACGACATTCAAGATGAGAATTCTCGTACCAATAAACCTAGACCTTTCCCGTTTAAATCAACCCATGATGCGCGCTTGTATTCATCGTTATTAAATAAGAAGTCTGAACGTCCGGTTATCACCTATAAAAGTGTGGTCCACTCTGATGCTGATGAATTTAATCATTGGGCAGACGAAGCTTGGTCAAAATTTAATGTAAAAGATGTCGTGTTAGTGGGCAGCCCTTCTAAAAATAATACCGTTTCATTGCCATTAGCTAATGCATACTCAACTTTAGTACAAAACCAACATAACTTTTTTATCGGTGGCGTCACCATTGCTGAGCGCCATGCTAGCAAAGGTAATGAACACCAACGATTAATTGAAAAGCACCAGCAAGGCTGTAATTTTTTCATCTCACAGGCAATTTATAACCCACAAGCCACAATTGATATGCTGACCCGCTACGCTATAGAGTGTCAGAATCAAGGCTTAAAACCACAACGCTTAATTCTTACTTTCTCACCATGCGGTAGCCAAAAAACACTAGAATTTATCGATTGGTTAGGGGTTAGCGTTCCTGAAGCAACTAGCTTACGTATTTTAAATGCAGATAACTCATTATATGAGTCTATTCGTATTTGC
The DNA here is from genome assembly GCA_030754235.1 of Litorilituus sp. Taxonomy (GTDB): domain Bacteria; phylum Pseudomonadota; class Gammaproteobacteria; order Enterobacterales; family Alteromonadaceae; genus Colwellia. Next base: position 42,121 of record JASMAS010000102.1, on the reverse strand, counting down.
TTAAATAGCTTACAACAAATATTAGATGCTATTTTACCGTACGATTTACCATTAGGCTTAAACATTGAAAGTTTAACCAATCGCAAAGAAGAGATTGACGGTTCAATTTTGTTATACAAATTGTTGCGTTCGAAAATGGATAATTACTTAGCAAAAAAAGAGTTATCCTTGTTAATTCAATAGCGCTAGTGTTTATCAATAATCAAAGCTATCCATGGGGGTAGCTTAGAGTGAATCGGCAAGCGTGCGTTTTTTCATTAAGTTGATTTGTTGGTTAGCTGTCGAACGATTCTATGCGTGTCATCATAAGTTATTCTATTAGTGCTCTTGAGCCAGAGGGGTTAACTACCCTCTGACTTATCGAAGGACAGAACCACTGACTTCTTATTTAAAGACGTTAGACAATTTAACTAAAACATCTTATGCTATAATGATGTTTTTGATAGTCATTATCAATATATCATATAGCTATCATCATAAAATAAATTGTGGTAACCCTGAGATGAAATTTGACTTCTACACTACTTGAAAAAGCCATAACAACTTTCCCATCATCTCGCTTGAAACAAGATGAATATATTCAATATCATAGCTTGATGTTGCTCGTGTCGAGTTTAGATAAAGTCACCTATGTTTTCCCCTTGACAGCTAGCCTGTTAACGATGATTTTTTGGCCATACACCAACCACCTCATATTAGGGATCTGGCTAGTTGCTGTCTACGTATTGAGCTTGGCTCGCAATAGGGTGCATCAAAAAATAACGCAGCAAAAGAGTACTACGATAAGTTATAATCGTTGGCTAAAATACATGCTGACACTCGATGTTAGCGCTGGTGTTTTAGTTGGCGGCAGTAGTCTTTTTTTAACTAGCCTGCCACAGGAATTACAATGGTTATTAATTGTAATCATCATTGCGATCAGCATGGAAAGTGTTGCAGCACAATCAGCGATAAAGTCATCTTTTATTGCGTTTACTTTGCCATTATTTAGCGGCTTTATCTTAGGCTTAATAGCCGTTGGTAGTAACATTTTCTACATATTAAGTATATTCGCCGTACTGCATGTTTTTTTCTTACATGGCAATTTTACTGCGATGCATAATCACATAAAAACAAACTTAACGTTAACCTTTGCCAATCAGCAGTTGGCACAGCAACTTGAACAAAAAAATCAGGCATTAGTGACGTCAAATGAGCAAGTAAATGCCACAAGTCAGGCAAAATCAAAATTTATTATTTCTATGAGTCAGGAGTTAAAAACGCCGCTACAAGGCATGCTCAGGATGATAGAAAGTGCTCATAACAACCCTCATGATCCTGAACATTTGAATTTACTTTCTATTGCGCAAGCATCGGGTGTCAGATTACTCAACCTGCTCAATGATCTGATGGATGTTTATCGACTCGAAAAAGGTCAGTTAAAACCTAAAATTAAATTATTTGAAGTCAGGCAACACTTTGAAGATATTGCCCATCTCATGGCAATAAATGCTCATGTCAAAGGGCTAAAGTTTTTTTGTACTATAGACAGCAAAGTACCAGCGACAATTGAATCGGATCCCATTCGGCTTAGCCAAATCACTTTAAATTTATTAGCTAATGCAATTAAGTTTACAGTTCAAGGGCAGGTTGCCGTGAACGTTACCTGCAAAAGGCATGGCGAGCAGGCGTTACTGACTATTGCAGTGTCTGATACAGGTAAAGGAATTAACCAAGTGGATATGAAAATGATCTTTCAGCCCTTTATTCAAGGGAGTACCGATGCTAAAACTTTAGGTAATGGCCTTGGTTTAGCTATCACCCAAGAGCTATGTCAGTTACTTGATGGTCAAATGTCTGTTAACTCGGTTGAAGGAGAAGGATCTGTTTTTAGTGTTGAAATACCGATAAAGATCACCCAGGAAAGTGAGTTACCTCTACTTTATGTTAAGAAGAAGATATTGCTCGTGGAAGGCGAAAGTCAGCACCTGTTATCGATTGAACAGCAATTACGTTTTCTTAATTTACACTATGAATCAGTCAATAATGTAAAAGAAGCAATGGCGGTCTGTGCCGAAAGCAGAAACCAATTTTCGGCGATTATTATTGGTCATCAATCTTCACTACAAAAAAAATTATTAATCAATTTGTGTCAAAGGTTAAAACTAGTAACCATTGAGCTCTTTGAATTTGGCAAGGATAACAATAGTGAACAGTTAACCTTAAATTATCCGGTAAAATTAGCGCAATTAAAGGCAACACTAGCCGGTATTAACCACCAAAAAGTCAGTTAATAAAAAAGCGGTGACCTCTGCTAAGGGCACCGCTTTACTTTAAATATATTAATAAGTGAAATGCTTAGCCAATAAAGCTACGGGCATTGCGAAACATGCGTACCCAAGGTGAGTCCTCACCCCAGCTATCAGGGTGCCAAGAGTTTGCTACGGTTCTAAATACACGTTCAGGGTGTGGCATCATAATCGTTACACGACCGTCTGTTGTCGTTAACGCAGTGATACCGTCAGGTGAACCATTAGGGTTAGCTGGGTAAGTTTCAGTAACATCACCATAATTATTGACATAACGCATTGATACCGTGCCTGAGTTATTAGCAGCACCAATAGCGTCATCAGAGCTGAATTCTGTACGACCTTCACCATGTGATACTGCAATAGGCATCATAGAACCTGCCATGCCTTTAAATAGCACTGAAGGGCTTTGTTGAATTTCAACTAATGAAAAACGAGCTTCAAAACGTTCTGATTTATTTTGTACAAAACGTGGCCAGTGTTCACTACCTGGAATAATTTCTTTTAAATTAGATAACATTTGACAACCGTTACATACACCTAAAGAGAAGGTATCTTCACGCTCAAAGAAAGTTTTGAACATAGCCCGTGCTTTTGCATTAAATAAGATTGATTTTGCCCAACCCTCACCAGCACCTAGTACATCACCGTATGAGAAACCACCACAAGCGACTAATCCGTTAAAGTCCGCTAAATTAGCACGACCAGATAAGATATCAGACATATGTACATCAATGGCAACAAAGCCAGCACGGTCGAAGGCTGCAGCCATTTCAACGTGTGAGTTAACCCCTTGTTCACGTAATATGGCTATGCGAGGGTTAGTGTTTTTCTGAGCATCTTTTACAATTAAGTCGGCAACAATATCTTCGTTGATATCAAACGTAAGCTCTGCCTGTAAACCTGGGTCTTCTGTATCAAATTTAACGTCATGCTCCTGTTGTGCACAGTCAGGGTTATCACGCAATGACTGCATCTTATATGTGGTTTGTGCCCATGTGGTGCGATAGTAAGTACGTGAATTTTCAAGTACTACTTTATCATCACGGATAAAGCGGATTGTGTCATCATGATTGATACGGCCAATGTCAGTACAACAATCTAACACACCATGCTCAGCAAATATTGAGTAGACAGTATCTATATCGCTTTCACGGATTTGAATAACAGCACCAAGCTCTTCGTTAAATAGAACAGAGACGTTATCACCAGCAAGTTTAGAAATGTCAACGTCAATTCCCGTATGACCGGCAAATGCCATTTCACAAACGGTAGTGAATAAACCACCATCAGAAATGTCGTGATAAGCAATGAGTTTTTCATTGGCGACTAAGGCTTGTATGGCATTGAAAAAGCCTTTTAATGTCTCTGGGCTATCAACATCAGGAGTTTCATTGCCAAGTTGCTTATAAACCTGCGCTAAACACGAGCCACCTAAACGGTTTTTGCCTCGTGATAAATCAATACCAATAATACGTGTATCATTGGTATCTGTGCAGAGTTGTGGAGTGACTGTTTTACGAATATCTTCAACAGCGCCAAATGCGGTAATGATTAATGACAGTGGTGAGGTAACTGATTTATCTTTACCATTTTCCTGCCATTGCGTTTTCATTGACATGGAGTCTTTTCCGACAGGAATGGTTAAACCTAGGGTTGGACATAATTCTTCACCGATCGCTTTTACGGCTTGATAAAGACCTGCGTCTTCACCGCCATGGCCTGCAGGCGACATCCAGTTTGCAGATAACTTGATGCGGTTTAAATCACCAATATTGGTGCCAGCAATATTCATTAACGATTCAGCTACGGCTAATCGAGCTGAAGCGCCGTAGTTTAATAAGGCAACAGGGGTACGTTCACCTAATGACATGGCTTCACCATGGTATGAATCTAGAGCAGACGCGGTAACACCACAGTCGGCAACAGGTACTTGCCATGGACCGACCATTTGATCACGACTGACCATACCGGTTACTGAGCGATCACCTATGGTAATTAAAAAGGTTTTTTCAGCAATGGTTGGTAGATTTAATAGGCGATCTGCTGCCTGTGCTAATGTAATATCACTAAGGCTTAGCTCGTCACCTTTGGCCGTTGCACTTTGTACATTTTTGATGATTTTAGGGGTTTTACCTAAAAGTACATCAAGTGGTAAATCAATGGGGGTGTTTAGCGTATCATCATCTTTGTAATGCTCATCAGTAACGGTCAAATGCTCTTCTTCTGTTGCTCGACCTACCACAGCAAATGGCGCTCGTTCACGTAGACAAATGTCAGTAAACTGGGCTAATTGCTCGTCAGAAACGGCTAACACATATCGCTCTTGAGATTCGTTACACCAAATCTCATGAGGAGCCATACTACGCTCATCGTTTGGTACATGGCGAAGTTCAAAGACGCCACCACGACCGCCGTCAGAAACTAACTCAGGGAAAGCGTTTGATAAGCCACCTGCGCCAACATCATGAATAAACAAAATTGGATTTTCATCACCTAGCTGCCAACATTTATCAATAACTTCTTGGCAACGACGTTCCATTTCTGGGTTTTCGCGTTGTACTGAAGCAAAGTCTAAATTTTCAGCTGATTGACCTGAGGCCATGCTTGATGCTGCACCACCACCTAAGCCGATATTCATGGCAGGGCCGCCTAAGGCAATTAAATTTGCGCCAACAACAATGTCACCTTTTTGTACGTGTTCGTCACGTATATTACCTAAACCACCTGCAAGCATAATAGGTTTGTGGTAACCGCGAACTTCGGTGCCGTTAAAAGAGTTGACTTCCTCTTCATAGGTACGAAAGTAACCTAAAATATTGGGGCGACCAAATTCGTTATTAAAAGCAGCGCCTCCTAATGGACCTTCAGTCATTATATCTAAGGCTGAAACAATGCGACTAGGCTTACCAAAATCAGTCTCCCATGGTTGCTCAAAACCAGGAATACGTAAGTTAGAAACTGAAAATCCTACTAGACCGGCTTTAGGTTTAGAGCCAACACCTGTTGCACCTTCATCACGAATTTCGCCACCAGAGCCTGTAGCAGCACCAGGGTAGGGTGAAATAGCAGTAGGATGGTTATGGGTTTCAACCTTCATCAATACTTGAATATCTTCATGATTGTAACCATATTCATTAGTCGCTGGGTTAGGGAAGAAACGACCACCTTTGTTACCTACCATAACGGCCGCATTGTCTTTATAAGCACTTAAGACAAAATCAGGATTTACTTCATGAGTGTTACGGATCATTTTAAATAAAGATTTAGGCTGTTTTTCGCCATCAATTGTCCAGTCAGCATTAAATATTTTATGACGACAATGCTCAGAGTTGGCTTGGGCGAACATATACAGTTCAATATCGTGTGGATTACGGCCAAGTTGACTGAAGTTTTCAAATAAATAATTTACTTCATCTTCAGCTAAGGCTAAGCCTAATTCTATATTGGCTTTGACTAGGGCATTTTTACCACCATTTTCAATGTCAATGGCTGTTAATTTTCCGGGTTCACTGCTGGCAAACAATTGCTTTGCATCACTAAAAGCGGTGTAAACACTCTCCATCATTCTGTCATGCAATAAAGAATTTAGTTGTGTCTTTTGCTCGCTGGTTAACTGAGCACCATCAGCAAGGGTGATGTAATAGGCCATGCCACGCTCTAGGCGTTCAACTTTGTTTAAGCCACAATTATGGGTGATATCGGTCGATTTAGATGACCAAGGAGAAATTGTACCCGGACGAGGTGTAACTAACAAAAACTGGCCTTGAGGCTCATGTTCTTCGATGGTTGGTCCATAAGTTAATAATTGCTGTAAAATAATTTCTTCGTCACTGGTTAACTTTTCATTTAATTGTGCAAAATGAGCAAATTCAGCATAAATATCAGTTACAGGTAGTTGTAATTGAGTACATTGAGCCAATAATTTTGCCACTCTAAAGTCAGAAAGTGCTGGAGCGCCACGAAGGTTTTTTATCAACATCGTCATAGGGTTAATCACCAAATTTATGTGGGGTTTTGTTTAGGTTAAATATTAAGCATAACCTAAGCGAAAAATTCGCGCGTATTATAGTGCAAATTTTGTATTATAGTAAGCGTTAAGGCTCGATGTTTTGATTAAAAAATACTTCATAAAAAAAGTACTTGGCTAATAAAGCAATACACGACACAATTACGGTATGAAATTTTTCAAATTTACTAAAAAATCATTTAACGCAGTTAATAAAAAAATTTTTGTTTTCTTATTGTTAGCTTTTGTTGTTTCTTGTAATGAATATAAAGAGCAAGCCAGCTTTTCTCGTATTCTTGAGCGAGGCTATGTCTCTGTAGGCACCTTGTACGGACCAAATAGTTTTTATATTCAAGGCAGTGGTTCTCAGGTTGACGATTTTGCTGGTTTTGAGTATGAGTTAGCCAAAAAGTATGCTGATTACCTTAATGTTGAGCTTGAAATTTCACCAAGTTACAGCATAGATGATTTATTTATTAAGCTAAATAATGGTGAAGTAGATTTTCTTGCTGCGGGACTGTCGGTAACAGATAAACGCCTACAGCGCTTTCGTTTTGCGCCAAGCTATCAAAAAGCCACTCAAAAGTTGGTCTTTAAACAAGGAAAAATGTGGCCTAGAAAGTTATCGGAACTCACAGGCAAGTTAATGGTTACCGCGGATTCAAGTTATGTGGAAAATCTTGAAAAGTTAAAACAAAGTCATCCAGAGTTAACCTGGCAAGAAAGTAGTGAATTAGATAGTGAAGAATTATTGGTTAAAGTGCTTGATGAGGAAATAGACTACACCATTATCGATAGTAATATTTTAGCAATCAACCGCCGTTATTACCCTGAAATTAGTATTGCCTTTAGTATTAGTGGTGAGGAACCTTTAGCTTGGATGCTTAGCAATAACAGTGATGACGCTATTTTAGCAAGTTTGGTGGAGTTTTTTGGTCAGGTTCATCAAGATGGTACTTTATTAGCACTAAATGATAAGTTTTATGGTCATATTGAAGAATTTGATTATGTTGATACTCGCACTTTTATTAAGGCGGTAGAAACTAAATTACCCAAATATCAACCATTATTTGAAAAGCATGGTCAAGATATTGATTGGCGTTTATTAGCGGCAATAAGTTATCAAGAATCTCATTGGCGGCCTCATGCCCGATCTCATACCGGTGTCAGGGGAATGATGATGTTAACTTTAAATACGGCAAAACAAATGGGCATAAAAAGCCGATTAGATGCAGAGCAAAGTATACATGGTGGTGCAAAATATTTTAAACGCATGATAGATAAAATGCCCGATAGAATTCCAAGCCCAGACCGTACTTGGTTTGCATTGGCTTCCTACAATGTTGGTTTTGGTCATTTAAATGATGCGCGCATTATTACTCAGCAGCAAGGTGGCGACCCTGATCGTTGGGTAGAAGTAAAAACACGTTTACCCCTGTTGCAACAAAAGAAATACTACAAAAAAACTAAACATGGCTATGCAAGAGGCGAAGAGCCTGTGCGTTATGTCGAGAATATTAGGCGTTATTACGATACTTTGTCTTGGTTAGATAAAAAATTACAACAAACCTTATTGGCAGAAACGGCTGATATTGTTACAACTAATGATGAAGCTAAAGAATAAGGGCGTTTTTAATTTATTTTTAAAACCCTATATGGTTAATTAAAACATTCGGCTGGTATCATGTCATATTACTGTCATATTTGTGGGTAATAATGACAGTAATTTATAAGCGTAAGAAAGAAATAAAAAGATGAAAGTAAAAAGACAATTTTCAAAAAATGCTCGAAAAAAACAATTAAAAGTACAACATCATAAAGTTAATGCTCGACGACAGTTTTACTTTACTCAATTACTAAGCCAAGAAAGTACTAGTCAATCAAAACATCACTAATTATTTTTTTGGGGGGATGCTTTGCCTCTTTACTGCATTTCTTGACGCTTTTTTTTCAGCACGGCGACGCCTGAAAAAATTTGATAACAGTTGACTACACTCTTTGGCCATTACGCCACTAGTTACGGTTATTTGATGGTTTAATTGCTCACTGCTCACCAGATTAAAAACACTACCAGCAGCACCTGTTTTTAGATCTGGTGTGCCGTATACAATCCGTTCAATACGACTATGCACCAATAAACCTGCGCACATTGGGCAGGGTTCTAGTGTTACATATAAAGTGCAATCAAGTAGCCGATAATTGTTAACTCGCTTACCAGCCTGTCGAATAGCAATCATTTCAGCATGAGCAGATGGATCATGAGACATTATTGATTGGTTATAACCCTCACCAATAATTTTTCCCTGATGAACCACTACAGCACCAACAGGAATTTCTTCGTGGCTTTCGGCAAGTTGGGCGAGTTCAAAGGCTCGCTGCATGAAGTGTTGATCATGACTATCTGTGATTTTGGTATTATTCATTAACTCCGACATTAAAGAAAAAGCTCCAATAAATCGTTCAAATATCGATGACCTAGTGGTGTGACTTGCCAATTATTCTTTGTTGATGCCATTAAACCTTTGTGCTGCGCCTGAGTTAATATCGCTAATATAGTATTGCCTTCTAATCCTGTTCGCTGTTGAAAGTCAGTTAATGAGAAGTGAGAAAATAACCGCAGCTGATTCATCATGTACTCAAAGGGTAACTCCTCTCTAGTAACGGTTGTCAGATGATCTAATGGAGCTCTGTTGCTATCAAGATAACCTTTAGGGTGTTTAACTTTTACCGTACGATGAATAATTCCCGTTGCTACATCTGTTATTTTACCGTGAGCACCACAACCGATGCCAAGGTAATCTCCAAACTGCCAATAATTAAGGTTATGTTGGCATTGCTTGCCAAACTGGCTATATGCTGATACTTCGTATTGTTGATAGCCTGCATCTGCAAGGAGTTTAAAGCCTTGTTGTTGAATGTCCCACAAGGTGTCATCAGCGGGCAATTTCGGCGGTTTTGAATAAAAAATAGTATTAGGCTCTATGGTAAGCTGATACCAAGAAAGATGATCTGGCTTTAAGGTAATTGCTGTTTTTAAATCATCCAGGGCATTATCTATGTTTTGGCTAGGCAAGCCATGCATTAAATCTAGGTTAAAGCTTTTAAGCCCTGCTGATTTAGCCTTAGTTGCCAAATTAGCCGCTTGTTGTGCTTGCTCTACAGTGTGTATTCTGCCAAGTTTTATTAACTTTTCAGACTCAAAACTTTGTACACCAATAGATAAGCGAGTAATACCTGCTTGAGCAAAACCAATAAATTTGTCGGCCTCTATTGTGCCTGGATTAGCTTCTAGGGTGATTTCAATATCACTTTGTTGAGAAGGTTTTTGCGCAAAACGAGCGCGTACTTGTGTTAATAAACTCTTTATTGTCTCTGGAGAAAATAAGCTGGGGGTACCACCACCAATAAAAATGGAATGTAGTGGACTATGTTGTAAATTAAAACGACTAATATCGGCATCTAAATCGGCAATCAATGCCTGAACATAGTTTTCTTCAGGAATATCAGCCCTTAGTGCGTGCGAATTAAAATCACAATAAGGACATTTTTCTACACACCAAGGTATATGAATATATAAAGATAAAGGAGGTTTTATTAAGAAGTTAGTACTCACTATGGATCTCGTGGTGTTGTTTTATTAGAATAACAAGATTTATTTTGCTAGCTTGTTCACTAATTGTGCTAAAGCTTGACCACGGTGACTTAATGCATTTTTAACATCACGTGGTAATTGTGCTGAAGACATTTGTAACTTATCTTGCCAAAATACTGGATCGTAACCAAAACCTTGCTCACCTAATTTTTCTTTGCTAATGCTACCTTGCCAAACGCCATGACAAATAATAGGGGTAGGGTCATTTTCATGTTTCATATACGCCAGCACACAATGAAAACGAGCGGTGCGCTTGCTATCAGGAGTGTGAGTTAAGGCCTGTAGTAGTTTATTCGTATTATCGTCATCGCTTGGATTTTTCACTTGATCACTGGCATAACGAGCCGAGTAAACGCCTGGTGCGCCATTTAAAGCATCAACCTCAAGACCTGAATCATCAGCAATGGCAGGAAGGCCTGTCATTTTTGCTGCATGACGTGCTTTAATGATGGCATTTTCCACAAAAGTTGTCCCTGTTTCAGCGACATCAGGTACATTGAAGTCACTTTGAGGTACTATTTCAATATGATATTGCGCAAGTAAAGCACTAAGCTCTATTACTTTACCTTGGTTTCCGGTGGCTAGGACAATTTTAGACATGGGATAATCTTATAATCACAAAAACATTTCGGCAATAATAGCGCAAAAGCTATTTGAAGTAAGTAAATATTGCGAAAAGAGTGCGGAGTAACACGCGAATTAAATCGCGTTGTTATCTTTGCTAATCAACATAAAATTTTTGAGAAAACTTTAGTTGTTGTTGCTCTTTTCCATCAAAAATATTTAAGGTGAAGTGGAGTGTTTCTTCATCGTTGTAGCTAACTTGAGCTAAATAATAAATGGCATCGCCTTCTTTTACTTCTTTAAACTCTAGCGTTTTAAATTGACCTAAATTATTTTTGGCTTTTCCGCTAATACTCACTGTTTTAGCGGGTGTTCCCTCTTTGGTGTTATCAAGCACTGAAATATTTACTAAGCCATTATAGCGACTTCGAGTGATGCCATAAGCTTTAGCTATTTCAGGGGTAAAAAAAGTTGAACCAATAGCCATGTAGTGAACGTTCATTGTATCGAGCTTTTTCATATTTTCAGCATGGCTATTGCCGGTAAAAGAAAAACTTAAACTCAGTACTAGTAATATTTTAAGTAGTAGTATTTTCACGGTGTTTCCCCAAAAAATTTACAGTATGTATAAATAAAAATTGTGATGAGTAAAAGCAGAGCTAAAGAGCTCCCCAATAAGGTAATGAGCCTTTTAATAGTATATTAATTACGTTGATAACCAAAAAGGCAGCAATCATGGAAAGATCTAGTCCACCTATATTGGGAATAATGCGTCTTATAGGCGCTAAAAAAGGTTCGGTTAATTGATGGAAAATCATTAAGGTAGGATTATAGCCTTGAACAACCCAGCTCATGATTGCCATGATAATCATGATAAAAAATAACATCACCCCTGCCTGTTTAACTAAAACAAGCAAACCAATATAAAAGGCGAGCAGCCCTAAATTTTCACCTGCTAAAGCGGCTAAGATCACAAATTTTAATGTTGCTACGGTATAAGCGACAACGATGGTGGCTAAATCAAAACCACCTAAGCCAGGAATAATGCGGCGAAATGGCACCACTAATGGGTTACTGACTTTGACAATAAACTGGCTAAGTGGATTATAAAAATCAGCTTTAACCCACTGTAACCATACCCGCATGATCAAAATCACTAATAGGGCATCAAATACAAATCGTAATAAATAAATAATTGCTTCCATTGTTGTTAACCTTCTTTTGCCATTTCTTCTGCTCGGGTAATCGCGGCGGTCATCGCATTACTAACCATTTGCTCAATACCATCTTTTCTTAATTGTGCCAGTGCAGCAAAGGTAGTGCCACCTTGAGAAGTGACATTCTCTCTAAGCGTACTGATTGGTACATTATTGTGCTCTACCATTTGTGCTGCGCCAAGTGCGGTTTGTTGTACTAGCATTCTACTTTCTTGCACGTTAAACCCTAACGATTGGGCGTGCGTTTCCATCGCTTCCATAAACAAGAAAAAGTATGCGGGTGCTGATCCAGCAACCGCGATTATATCGTTAATTTTAGCTTCACTTTCAAGCCAAATAGTTTTACCTACCGCTGACATCAGTTTGTTGCTGGCCGCTTTTTGTTCTGCTGTTACTTCGGGAGAGGCAAACAAACCACTCATACCCAAACCCAGTTGAGCAGGTGTATTGGGCATGACTCTAACGGTTGGTACAGGCTCATTTAGTGCTTGTTGAATTTGAGCAAGGGTTGTACCAGCGGCAACAGAAACAAAGAGCTTGTCTGAAATATTACAATTATCACTTAGTTGTACACATACATCACAAATTAAGTGGGGCTTTACACTTAAAACAACAATATCTGCAAAATCTGTCGCTTGGTTATTGTTATCGGTTTGATGGACTCCGAATTCAGTAGCTAATTGAAGCCTTTTTTCAGGTGAAGGGTTGGCAATGATAATATCACTGGCGGGCACCCCAGAGTTAATTAAGCCAATAATAATTGCCCGTGCCATATTACCAGCACCGATAAATGCAATTTTTTTCATAAATTGTTACCTTGTTATCAGGATAAGTGACAAATTTCCCTATGTTCTTTCACCAAAAATAGCGGTGCCTATTCTGACCATAGTTGAACCATTAGTGATGGCTAATGCTAAGTCATTAGACATGCCCATAGAAAGAGTATCTACACTAGGATATTGTGCTTGTAATGCGTTAAACAAGTGCTGCATCTTTTTATAAACGTCATTGTCAGCATTTTTTGCCGGAATTGCCATTAATCCTCGTAATGTTAGATAATCACAATTATTGACGACTGTAGCGAGAGAAAATACCTCACTGGGCATAATACCAGATTTTGAATCCTCTTCACTAATATTCACTTGTAAACAAATGTTTAGCGGAGTATCGTGGCATTGTTCTTGTGCAAAAGCTTGCTTAAGTTTTTCACAACGGTGAGTATTTAATCGTATGGCTATTTTTTCACGGTCAACACTGTGTACCCAAGAAAAGTTGTCAGCAATTTGTTTGGTTTTATTGGATTGAATTGGCCCGATAAAATGCCAACATAAATTGGGTAAATGTGAAAGCTTAGCTATTTTTTCAACAGCCTCCTGACAATAGTTTTCACCAAAATCATTTTGTCCTGCAAGATGAGCTTGCACGACAGCTGATGCTGGTTTAGTTTTACTAACAGCAAGCAAAGTCACGCTATTTTGCCTATTATCATCAAGGCAGGCGCGATTAATTTGGCTATTAATTTTATCAATGTTTTCTTTTATCTTACTCATAGGGTTTTAGCTAAGTAACGTTGAGTCATTATTTTAACAGATAAAACAGAGGTTTTTTATGGATATTACTGAACTACTTGCATTTAGTGTGAAGCATGAGGCATCAGATTTGCATTTATCAACAGGTAATCCGCCGTCTATACGTGTAGAGGGTGATGTACGCAAGTTAAATATTCCTGCCTTTGACGCCAAAGATGTCAATGCTTTAGTTTACGATATTATGAATGATCGCCAGCGTAAAGAGTATGAAGAAAACTTAGAAGTGGACTTTTCTTTTGAGGTACCAAATTTAGCTCGCTTTAGGGTTAATGCTTTTAACCAGAATCGAGGCCCAGCAGCTGTATTTCGTACTATCCCCAGTAAAATTTTATCACTAGATGATTTAGGCTGTCCTGATGTTTTTAGAGATATTTCAGATACGCCTCGTGGTTTGGTCTTAGTTACCGGTCCCACAGGATCGGGTAAATCAACTACCTTGGCGGCCATGGTTGATTATATTAATAACTATAAACATCATCATATCCTTACCATTGAAGACCCTATTGAATTTGTCCATGACAATAAACAGTGCTTAATTAACCAACGGGAAGTACATCGTGATACCTTAAGCTTTGAAGCCGCTCTGCGCTCAGCTTTACGCGAAGACCCTGATGTTATTCTTGTCGGTGAAATGCGTGATTTAGAAACTATTCGCCTTGCTATGACTGCAGCAGAAACAGGACATTTAGTTTTTGGTACACTACACACTACTTCAGCACCTAAAACTATTGACCGTATAATTGATGTCTTTCCAGGAGAAGAGAAGTCTATGGTACGCTCTATGTTGTCAGAGTCATTACGGGCTGTTATCTCACAAACTTTAATTAAAAAAGTAGGAGGAGGCCGAGTGGCAGCGCATGAAATAATGGTAGGTACTCCAGCTATTCGTAATTTGATCCGTGAAGATAAAATAGCGCAAATGTACAGCGCTATACAAACAGGTATGTCTAATGGCATGCAAACGATGGATCAATGTTTACAAAATTTAGTCAACAGAGGGTTAATCACAAAGCAAGCTGCCATGGATAAAGCAGTCGATAAAAATCAATTTATTAGTTATTAGTTATTAGTTATTAGTTAGTGAAAGTACGGAGTATTAAATGACATTTCATCAATTACTTGAAAAGATGGTAAAAGCAAGCGCATCAGATATGTTTGTTACGGCAAAGCTCGCTGTTAGTGCCAAAGTTAATGGTGAATTAAAGGCTATAGACGATCATCTCTTAACGCCTGAAGAATCGCTAGCGCTAGTACACAATGCTATGACAGAAAAACAAATTTGCCAGTTCAATGAAGAAAAAGAGTGTAACTTTGCTATAGCAATTGACAATATTGGTCGTTTTCGTGTTTCTGCCTTTTGGCAGCGTGATATGGCGGGTATGGTTATTCGCCGAATTGTTACTGAAATCCCTGATGTTGATGCACTAGGCTTACCTTCAGTGCTCAAAGACGTGGTGATGTCAAAGCGAGGCTTAGTGTTATTTGTTGGTGGTACTGGTACAGGGAAATCAACGTCAATGGCATCACTTATTGGTTATCGTAACCGTAACTCTCGAGGTCATATTTTAACCATTGAAGATCCTGTAGAGTTTATTCATGAGCATAACAAAAGTATGATCACCCAACGAGAAGTTGGCTTAGATACTGAATCATTTGATGTCGCGTTAAAAAGCTCATTACGCCAAGCTCCTGATGTGATTTTAATTGGTGAAATTCGTAGCAAAGAAATCATGGAGCATGCGCTAAGTTTTGCCGAAACAGGCCATTTATGTATCGCTACTTTGCATGCTAATAATGCTAACCAAGCGATTGATCGAATTATGCACCTTGTCCCTAGCAATCAACATGATAAATTATTATTTGATTTAGCTTTGAATTTGCGCGGTATTGTTGCTCAACAACTTGTACCGACAAGAGATGGTAATGGTCGAGTTGTTGCTATTGAAGTATTGCTAAATTCACCTTACATCTCAGAGCTGATCAAAAAAGGTGATGTAAGTAGTATTAAAGAAGTGATGGAAAAATCAAATGAGCAGGGCATGCAAACCTTTGATCAAGCGCTTTTCAGTTTGTATCAAGAAGGTTTAATTGCTTACGCCGATGCACTGCATCATGCTGACTCTCCTAATGATTTACGTTTAATGATTAAATTACGAAGTAATGAGCAAGGTGGTACAGGTGGACTTTCAGGCGTTACTCTTGATGGTCTAGACCCCCTTAACGACTAACTTGTATCAAACGCTGTATTGATAAGGTTTGGCGTTAAGTTAAGTTAATTTAAGCTGAGTTAGCTTTTTGATAACGCAGTGCTTCTTTTGATGAGCTTCTTTGCTACTTCCTGCCATTGTGCTTACTTACTGATATAGTTTTCATTTGTCACCATTGTAAATATGCATTTATTATCAGTAAGCTACAGGTTAGGGATAGTTCAACGTTCAATTATTTTTAGCCTTCAGTCAGTGTTGGTTTTATGCACACTCTTATTCATTTTGTGCTCCTGATATACTCATATCTCAGTGTTACTTTCGATGATTTAGATATTAAGAAAACTATCGCTAATTAGTTAATATTATGTTTATATAGCTCATCGGAGCAGCTAGCACTATCAATCATTTATCTTGGTTTTATATCAGCGCGTTAGCGTGATTGATAAGAAGAATATTTTAAGGTGAGCTTTATGGCAGATAACTTATACACAAAAGCAGATGATCAACAAGAAATTAGTGCTGTTGATGATATTATAATCTCGCAAAAAAAATCGTTTGCATCCCAACCCTATTTATCAGTACAAGAACGTATTGAAGATCTGTTAAAACTCAAATCAGCTATTCTGGCACACCAAGAAGAGTTAGTAGAGGCTTTGTCCAAGGATTTTGGCTGTCGAAGTGTTGATGACAGTAAAATGGGAGATTTAATGCCAACCATTATGGGGATTAATTATGCGATTAAGCATATTAAAAAATGGGTAAAACCTTCTAAGCGTCATGTTGGAGTATTATTTCAACCAGCAAAAGCTTTTGTTATCTATCAACCTCTTGGCGTAATTGGCATTATTACCCCATGGAACTATCCATTGTTTTTATCCTTAGGGCCGCTAAGTACAGCCTTAGCAGCGGGAAATCGCGCCATGATAAAAATGTCGGAATTTACCCCGGCAACGAATGATGTTATTAAAAAATTAATCAATGGTATTTTTTCAATAGATAAAGTTGCTGTAATTAACGGCGGTCCTTCTGTTGCGGCACACTTTTCTGCTCAAGCTTTTGATCACTTACTTTTTACTGGTTCAACCCGAGTTGGTAAAATTGTTATGGCAGCAGCTGCGAAAAATTTAACTCCAGTGACCCTTGAATTAGGGGGGAAGTCTCCAACTATTATTGATGATAAAATAGCGATAAATGATGCGGTGTCACGTTTTATTTTAGGTAAAACCTTAAATGCAGGGCAAACCTGTGTTGCTCCAGATTACTTACTATGCCCAGCAGGGCGTATTGACGAGCTTAAGCAAGCATTAAGTCAGCAGTTTAGTAAAATGTACCCAAGTGTTGCTAATAATAATGATTACAGTAGTATTATTAATGAAGGGCAGTTAAGGCGATTGCAGCAATGGTTAGCTGATGCCCAAGATAAAGGTGCTGTGTTAACCCCGCTGGGGAATGACAGCGAACAAGACTGTTTAAGTGCAGGCAAAATGCCATTGACGATAGTAAATAACGTCAATGATGATATGTTATTGATGCAAGAAGAAATTTTTGGTCCTATTTTACCTATTGTCACTTATAACCAAATAGATGACGCAATCAAGTATGTGAATGAGCGTCCTAGACCGCTAGCATTATACTTATGTAGTCATGAGGAAAGCACGCAGCAAGCTGTACTAGAACGTACCCATGCTGGTGGGGTTTGTTTAAATGATGCGGCTATGCATGTGGTGCAAGATGATATGCCATTTGGTGGAATTGGTCCTTCAGGGATGGGCCATTATCACGGACATGAAGGTTTTTTAACTTTCTCAAAAGCGAAGTCAGTATTAAAAAAAGGTAAAATTAATACCGCTTCAAATGCTTTTCCGCCTTATGGGAAATTGGTTCATAAATTAATTTATAAACTTTTTTTAAAATAACTTCTCATTAACTTAGTAATGATATTTACATAAAAGCCTTTGTTATCCTTATGATAGTAAAGGCTTTTGTTTTTGTAATAAAAATGTCACATAACTATCATATAATATGTTTTGTAAAATATATTACTTGTATGCGTTGCGCCTTAGTAATTGCAAAAAAAATGCGTTATTATCCGCATCGAAAAATAATCACTGGAAAAATATTATGGCCAGAAATTCAATATTAGGGGTTTTCGCTAAATCCCCTATTAAACCATTAGAAAAACATATCCGATTGGTTGTTAAATGTAGCAATCAACTTATCCCTTTCTTTAGTGCTTGCAGTGACAAAAACTGGACTGAAGCAGCTGAAGTTCGTCGTAAATTATCAAGCTTAGAACATGATGCTGATGCCTTAAAACGTCAGTTACGCCTAGAGTTGCCTGGTGGGTTGTTTATGCCAGTAGATAGAGCCGATTTATTGGAATTATTGACGCAGCAAGACAAAATAGCGAATAAAGCGAAAGATATCGCAGGTCGCGTCTTAGGCCGTCGATTAGAAATTCCTGTTAGTTTGCAAACACAATTTAATGAATACTTATCTCGCTGTATTGCGGCAACAGAAAAAGCAGCTGAAGCGATTAATGAACTAGATGACCTATTAGAAACAGGCTTTAAGGGTCGTGAAGTTGTATTGGTTGAAAAAATGATCAATCAATTAGATGAAATAGAGGATGATACTGATTTAATGCAGATCAACCTGCGTAAAGACTTATTAGCACTTGAAAATGAACTAAACCCTATTGATGTTATGTTCTTATATCAAATTATCGATTGGGTTGGGGATTTAGCTGACCTTGCTGAGCGTGTAGGTGCACGTTTAGAAATTCTTTTAGCTAGAAAATAAGGTATATCTGATGGAAATTTTACTTAACTCAGGTTCTACCCTAGTTATTATTGCTGCCGTTGTTGGTTTATTCATGGCATGGGGTATTGGTGCAAATGATGTTGCCAATGCCATGGGAACCTCTGTAGGCTCAAAAGCATTAACGATTAAACAAGCGATTATTATCGCCATGGTTTTTGAATTTGCGGGTGCCTATTTAGCCGGTGGTGAAGTCACGTCAACCATTCGAAAAGGTATTATTGATGCCAGCTTCTTTGTTGATGCCCCTGAACTACTTGTCTTTGGTATGATTTCAGCATTATTTGCTGCAGCGACATGGCTGCTTATTGCCTCAGCATTAGGCTGGCCTGTTTCTACAACGCACTCTATTGTTGGAGCTATTGTTGGTTTTGCGGCGATGGGCGTAAGTGCTGATGCAGTTACTTGGTCTAAAGTTGGCGGTATTGTCGGTAGTTGGATAATTACGCCACTTATTTCAGGTGTTATTGCCTTTATAATATTTAACAGTGCTCAAAAATTGATTTTTGATACGGATAAACCTTTGCAGCAAGCAAAACGCTGGGTCCCTTTTTATATGTTTTTAGCGGGTTTTGTACTTGCCTTAGTCACGATTAAAAAAGGCCTTAAGCACCTTGATTTACATATTGGCACAACTGATGGTTATATATATGCAATTATTACCGCTGTAGCAGTTGCTATTGTGGGTAAAGTGTTCATCAATCGAATCAAGTTTGATGAAACCGCTGCGGTTAAAATGCATTATGCAAACGTAGAAAAAGTATTTGCTATTTTAATGATAGTGACCGCTTGTTGTATGGCATTTGCACATGGTTCAAATGATGTTGCTAACGCGATTGGACCACTAGCCGCTGTGGTTAGTATCGTTGATAATGGTGGCGAAATTTCGGCGAAGTCCCCGCTTGCTTGGTGGATTTTACCATTAGGTGGTTTTGGTATCGTTGCCGGTCTTGCTATTTTCGGTCATAAAGTTATTGCGACAATTGGTCAAGGTATCACTCACTTAACGCCTAGCCGTGGTTTTGCTGCTGAATTAGCTGCAGCTTGTACTGTGGTTATTGCATCGGGTGCCGGTTTGCCTATCTCTACAACACAAACCCTCGTTGGGGCGGTATTAGGTGTAGGTATGGCACGAGGTATTGCTGCAATTAACTTAGGTGTTGTGCGTAATATTGTTGTTTCTTGGGTTATCACGCTACCCGTTGGTGCCGGTCTTTCAATTATGTTCTTCTGGATGATGAAAGGCATATTTGCTTAGTCTATAAAAGAATATATTAAATAAAAGGCCGCTATTTATAGCGGCCTTTTTTGTTGTACCGTTAAACCTTTTTACAAGTCGTGTAAATAACCGTTAACACTCCTTTATGAGCTAGTTTTCTATCATCTTAGCAAAGTATGATCTTGATCAGTTCGTTATTACATTCATTTATTAAAGTAACCAACACTGTTTAAAATAATCGTTAGTTTGGAACATTATGTCGTACGAGATGAGTTTTGGTAAAAGCTATAATGAACAATTGCCTACCCTTGGAGAAACCATGGCAAGTGTGATTAGCTTTTTTAGTGGTAAAAAAATATATGGAGTGGGTGGTGATTTCGCTGCCAATATAATTGCGGCTTTAGATGATAAAGTGCAAATATACCCTTCAAGTAATGAAATGCATGCAGGCTTCTCCGCTTGTGCTCAGGCTGAAATCGATGGCATGGGTTTTTGTTTAACAACTTACATGGTTGGTAGTTTGCCGTGCACGAGTGCTGCTGCATTGGCTGTTACTGAAGGCTTACCGGTGGTTTTTATTTCTGGCGCCCCAGCAGAAAGTGAGGTAAATCAATTAGCGATTCATCATACAATTCATCCTAATGCGTCATGGAAAGCTGAATATGATAATGCACTTGAAGCTTTTTCTGCACTAGGTATGAGAGTGGAAAGGTTACAAGGCCAACGACTTGAAGGCCACCCCAATTTGGCAGGGCAATGTTTTTATCAAATTGTAGCTGAAGCCTATAAAAATAAACAACCTGTATTTATTGAAGTACCACGTGATCAAGTATTTGCTAAAACCCAACCGATTAAGCTCCCTAGCGCTGTAGAGAATATTTGCTGTGGCACAAATGTTTTGGCAGGGAGTGAGCTTGTGGTTGCCAATATTGAAAATAAATTAGTGCAGTCTGCAAAGCCGCTTTTATATCTTGGTGATAAACTTAAACATAATCAAAAGCTTAAAAAACTTGTTATTGAATTTGCCAATAAGTTTAATATTCCTTATGCAACCTCTTGGTTTGCTAAAGGTTTGTTTGATGAATATGAACCTTTATGTTTAGGTGCTTATAACGGTGTTTTTACCCAAACAGCTGAGCGAGACTATATTGAGCGAGAAGTTGATTATATTATTGATGTTGCCACGAGTATTTTTGCACAAGATTGTAATATTGCTTTTGCAACAGGGACTCACAAGGTAGAGAGTTTTGTCAATAAAACCTTGCTAAAGGGAGGGGCTCTACTAGAAAAGGATTTAATTGAAGTCTTTGAGCTATTATTAAAAAGTAATATTGAAAGGTTTACTTTTCAAGCTATTAACGATTCACCACCTGCTGTAGATGAGATGGACAAAATAGATTTTAATAACCTTGCTGCCACGTTAAATGAAATACAGGCACAGCAACCTATGCCATTGGTGTATTTGCCTGAAGTAGGTAATTCATACTTTGCAAGTTATAGCTTAAAAGTACGAGGATCAGCATTAGGGCGCTCATGGCTAACTAACCCTTGGTATGGGGCAATGGGAACAGCATTGCCTTATGCCCGCGTAGTGGCCCAAAAAATAAAAGAACAAGGTGATGTTCCCCTTGCAAGGCAAGAACGTGCAGTGGTTATTATTGGCGATGGTGGTTTTCATTTTCAGTTAAATGAGCTGATTCATTTTCTAAAAGATAGAACTGATGTCACCATAATATATATGCGGAATAATGTTTTTCATTTAGGAAAAAGTGGCAATAATGCTATATATCACTGTAATGATGAAAGCTTTGATGTTCACCATATTGTTGCTGCCTATCAAGGCCAATCTAAAACTTGTCAAACGGTAACCGAGTTTAAGCTCTGTTTCGCTAACTTTCAACAGTGCTCTGGTGTCTCATTAATTGAAGTATTGGCGGAGCCGTTAGAATCAAAACAAAGCAATGAATTGAAAATACTTAATTTGTACATTAAAGCTAAAAACGGACAAGCAGACGCCATGAAAAAATGGCAAGCATTGACTAGCTAGTTAATGCGATAAAAAAAATCCGACTAATTGTCGGATTTTTTTATCGCTGTTATTGAAGATGTTATTCGACAATATCCATTTCTTCAATTAAGTTTGTTGCGCCGTCAACATGCTCCATTACCCAAAGCATGTAACGAATATCAACATGAATTGAACGGTTAAGTTTAGTATCGTAGTCCCAGTCGCCAATAATACTTTCATAAACGCCATCAAACACTAGGCCAACAAATTCAGCTTTGTCGTTTAAGGTTGGTGAACCTGAATTACCGCCTGTGATATCTAGCGTACCTAAATAGTTTACTGGTACTGAACCAAGAGATTTTTTGGCATACTCGCCATAGGCTTTTCTATTAATTAACTCAAGTTGCTTTTTAGGAGCATCAAAAGGTGCTACGCCAGTATCTTTAGCCACAATCCCTTCTAAGGTCGTGTATGGTGTCGCGGTTAAACCATCTTGAGGAGAGTAGCCTTTAACATTACCGTACGTAATACGTAATGTGCTGTTAGCATCAGCGTATACCGGTAAGTTGTTATCGTTAAAGTAAGCAATTAATGCTTCCATATATTTAGGACGGTATGCCTGAATATTCCCCGCTAATTCTTTAGCTTTATCTTCAATCGCTTTGCGCTCTTTAAAACTTGTGACGGCTAATTGAATAAAAGGGTCTTCACTTTGTTCAAAGTCACTAACACTTTTGCTCATCCATGTTAAACGCTGCTGTTGTGAATCAAGTGTTGTACTTTTATACATGCTAGCTAATTTTTTACGTAGCTTTTGTTCATTAAAATTTTGTGTTGTGCTATTGGTTAAGCCGAAGAATTTGTCAATTGAACTGACACGCTCAGCTTTAGGTAAAGCAACATAATGAGTGAGCATAGCAACTACAATTTCTTGATCAATGTTTGCATCATAGCGACGGTTTACCGCTTTCATGCTTTGCTCAAAACGTGCAATATCGCGCTCTTGATAACCATGTTCACGTTCAATGTTTGGTTTTTGATTCTCAATAGCTAATCGATATAGGCGGTTAGCCGTAGTTAACATTTTGCTATAACGTAAGTAACCTAAAATAAGATCACGTGCTTGTTGTGCGTTTTCCCTTTTAAGTAATTTATTTAAGCCTGTTAAAGCTTGGCCATATTTTGATTGACGTTTGGTATCGCTATTTAACCATGCTGTTAGTTTTGTCTCAAGCTCTTGCTTGCGTTCATAAAAAGTCCCCTTGTCGTAGCTATGGATCATAGAACCATAGTTTTTAGCGTAATTAGCTAAACCTGCTAAAGTACCTTCATATTTAATGCGCGCTTCACTACCCACTTCTGAATGTTGGTGAATTAGATCTATTACTTCTTCTCTGTAAGCTTTTGCTTGTGGATAAACCCAAGTAAATTGATTTTCAACTTCATAAGCTGTGCGGTAGCGATTGGTTCTGCCAGGGTATCCTAACACCATGATATAGTCGCCATCATCAACACTGCTTTTATTCACTTTTAAGTGATGCTTAGGTTGATAAGGTACATTATCATCACTGTAATCAGCCGGTTGACCATCTTTACCTACATAGGCACGGTAAAAACCATAATCACCAGTGTGACGTGGCCACATCCAGTTATCAATGTCACCGCCATATTTGCCAATGCTGCTTGCAGGAGCATGTACTAAACGGACATCACGAATTGTGAGTTGCTTAAATAAATAATACTCAAGACCGCCGTGAAAATTGACCACACTACAACGGTATCTATCATCATTTTCACACTCGGCGACTAAAGATTTTGAGTTTTTATCAATAGTCTTATAACGCTCGTTGCCTGACATAGCATCGGTTAAACCTGATTTTACCAGTTTCGTTACTTCGTTAATTTCTTCGGTAACATAAATGCGGCTGCCAGGTGTTGCCGGTAGCTCTTCTTTAAATGATTTTGCTAAGAATCCATTTTTAAGTAAGTTATTTTCAGCGCTAGAGTTGTATTGAACTGAACCATAAACACAGTGGTGGTTACTAGCAACTAGCCCTTGATCCGATACAAATGAAGCCGTACAACCACCTAAACTAACAATAGCTCCCATAGGGAAACCTGTTAAGTCTGTTAAATCATTTGGGTTTAGTTTTAAGCCGGCTTTAGTAAGCTGCTTTGCAATAGTAGGTAATTGGTTTGGTTGCCACATACCTTCATCGGCTAACACAGTATTTGGACTAAGTGTTAGTGTTGTCGCTAGGAATGAAAGAGCGATTTTTTTCATAGTGTACGTTCCAGTATTTTTTAAATTATTAATTGTTACGATAAGGTCTGTTGATCTTTCGAGATTTTTTTGCAGCAGTTTGTAGGGGCTTTATACAAGGCAGTGCTTTTGTCATGTAGTTATTCCACATAAAAAGGCGATAACACCGTAAAAATGACCAACAAACGCTGTCCGAAGAATTTGGCTAAAAGCGTTTTACGCTTTGTTGAGTTGTATTGACTTAGAGTGACTAAACTACACACTACTCGCCTCAATTAACAAGCTTTTATCTCGAACAAAATTTAACCGTGAAAGATCAACAGACCCTAATGTTAAAACATTTTTGACTGTAGAATTCTGCGCTAGTCTATATGTACAGTCAAGCAAGCTCTGCCAATTGCTGTGAAATCGTGTAGAATAGTGTCATCTTAATTGTACTTACTCTGTGAGATGTTGCTGAAATGACCACACCTAGAAAAGAAAATGAATCAAATTTAGTGCAGGCATTTAAACGTTTGCTAAAAGAGCAGTGCTACGGCTCGCAAGGCCAGTTAGCCCAAGCATTATCTGAGCAAGGCTTTGATAATATGTCTCAAGCTAAAATCTCTCGCTTACTATCTAAATTAGGCGCGGTTAAAACCCGCAATGCTAACAACGAAATGATCTATATTTTACCTGACGAGCTCGCTGTGCCCAAGTCAAAGCACTCAATCGAGTCTGTGGTATTAAGTGTTAAGCATAATGGTATGCAAATTATTGTTAAAACAGGAATTGGTGGTGCACCTTTGATTTCAAGAATGCTCGATAGCATGGGGGAAGCAGCAGGAATATTGGGCACTTTAGCAGGTGATGATACGATTTTTATCGCCCCTATTGATGCCTGCAAAATAGAAGTGATCACCCAAGATATTTGTAATTTGTTAGGGGTTAAAAATAATCATTAATGATAAATGAAAGCCAATAGGCGCCTGTATAGTTGTTTGCCAAGCGATAATTCGTTTATGTAGGTTTGCTACAGCCATTAAGCTGGTATGTTTTTTCACCTATGGCAGCCTAACCGTGCGTTTATTATGGTGCTTAGCACTTAATATATACACTTCATTTATCAGATGTAACCGTTTCTGCTATTAGCAATAGGTTTCTTATAACATTGCTACGCTTGGAGAATCCATTAAATGGCGGTGAATATTTCTCTTGTAGGTTAGAATTTTTACTGTTTAAACTTTATTCAAGATGTTTTTTCTTAGATTTAAAACCAGGCTGTGTTCCTAGTATAAACAGTAATTAAATAACTTACTCTTTGCTCTTGTGACTTAATTTTTCTGCATTATCTTCCCAATTTTTTCCATCAAAATCGACTGTGTTTATAGTATGGGGTTTTGTTTCTAAGCAGTTAATATTAATATCAATACCATCAGGGTTTGAGCGAGGTATATAAAAGGGTTTTATCCCGCAATACTTGCAAAAAGTGTGCTTTGCAACGCCAGAACCAAAGGTATAAGTGCTGATAGCCTCTTCGCCTGATAGGAGAGAAAATTTGCTTAATGGCACGATTAAATGCAAAAAACCTGATTTGCTGCAAATAGAGCAATTGCAACGTTCAACTTCAACTACGTTAGTAGAGTCAACTTCAAAAGTGATCGCTTGGCAATGGCAGCTTCCTTTGTATTTCATTTTTATCCTATTTATATCAGTATCAAACCAATTAATCAGTGAGTGCGATGGGTAAAATTGACTGTTAGGGCTATTTAAGATTATTTTGCATTAAAATGCCAGCGTTATTATAGACTGCTCCAGATCTAGGGTTTACAGGTAAGACTAAGTTCATTAGCGAACAGAACACTGCTCGAAATGATGAAATATTCAATAACTATGATTAAGTTATTTTATTTTTTCTTAATTTAAGTCAAAGCATGTTGACCTGAAATAGCTGAAAATACTTAATACTTATTAAAATAGACTCACTATATAAATACTCTTCCATGCAGGATCTTCTATGAATACCATCCCTGAATATATGACCGCAAAGCACCGTGAATGTGATGATGTTTTCTCAGAAGCTGAATCAGCAGTTGCCCAACAAAACTGGCCTTTAGCATTAGAAAAATGGCAATGTTTTGCACAAGAATTAAATCAACATTTTAATCAAGAAGAAGATATCTTATTTCCTAAGTTTGAACAGGCAACCGGTATGATCGCAGGACCGACTCAAGTCATGCGCATGGAACACCAGCAAATGCGTGCTTTAGTGCAAGAGTTAGACAATGCCCTCGCAGCGAAAGTAAAGGATGAATATTTGGGATTGTCAGAAACCTTAATGGTCATGATGCAGCAGCATAATATGAAAGAAGAAATGATGCTTTACCCTATGATGGCTGAGCATGTCAGCGATGGTAACAAAATTGTTGATGCTTTTAAGTCAGTATCATAGCGTTCATTAATGCGTAATTCTGAGTAATACTTATGCAGATAATTTCTTTAGATGTTAGTGATTTGGCGCCACCAGAGCCAATGTCTTCTATTTTACAAAGCTTATCAACATTAGCTGAAAACAGTTGCTTACGAATAAAGCATAGACGAGAACCTTTCCCACTGTATAAAAAGCTTGTTGATGCGGGGTTAGCATATCACTGTGAGGTGCATTCTAACGATAACATTACCTTGTATATTTATCACCTAAGAGATGCTCCGTCGTTTGAACAGATTATTAAAGGGCATCAGGGGATTAATGAATGAATAGTTCAGGTTTGTCTTTTAATGCCTTGCCACCTATAGATCTTCCATTTCGCTTTTTTATAAGCGCTCCTCTTTTTGTCTTACTATCAGCAAGTCTTATTTTTTACTCAGGTGAATCTCTATGGTTAAGTCGTTGGCAGCCAAGCATGTTAGCATTGACTCATGGTTTTACTTTAGGGTTTATCACTATGGTTATGATGGGAGCATTATTACAACTACTCCCTGTGATTGGTGGCATTGGTATAGCAAAGCCGCGTTTGATAGCCAGTAGTTGTCATGCTTTGCTAGTGGTAGGGACTTTATCTTTAATTGCTAATTTTCTCTGGCCAAGTACTATGCTCTTTTTTCTCAGTGTTTTTTTACTCAGCGTTTGTTTTCTTCTATATATTGGCGCAGTAGCTTGGGTTTTGGTTAAAAAGCTAGGTCAGGGAAGTGCTATCACCGGCTTGAGGTTGTCAATTTTTTCTCTGTTTCTAGTGGTGATAATCGGACTCGTTCTACTTAGTCGAACTCAACTATGGTTTTTGGGCGATGACTTTTCCCTTTTAGTTGTAAGTAAACAGCTAACGAATATTCATGCTATTTTAGGGCTTTTTGGCTGGGCTGGATTGCTTATTATTGCGGTTAGTTTTCAGGTTATTCCCATGTTTCATGTTGCTCCTAGCTTTCCTTCCAATATTACTTGCTCTATACCAGTAGCTATATTTACTTGCTTGGTTGTTTCTTATTTTCAAGAAAGAATTGCGTTGAATTTATTAGTTTTTTTGCATGCTATTTTTGCATTAAGCCTACTTTGGGTAATAAAAAAACGAAAACGAAAGATACCTGATACGAGTATACAGTATTGGCAATTGTCAGCTTTAAGTTTGTTGGTATTGACTGTGTTGTATTATATTCCCAATGATTACCTTTCAAAGGCTATTTTACAAAGGAAGACTTTATTATTGATCAGTCTTTTTATTTATTTTTATTTATTCTCCGTTATACAAGGAATGCTATTAAAAATATTGCCTTTTTTAAGTTATACCCACTTACAGCAACGTTGTTTAACTGATTTTTCTGCCATGAAGTATATTCCACACATGCATGAGTTTTTGAATAAAAAGCATGGGCAATGGTTATTTTATTTACATGTGTTTTCAGGAGGTAGTATGCTGATAACAATTATGAAACCAAGCACTTTTTGGCTGTTTTCACTTCTATTGTTTATCGAGTTTTTATGGCTGCTATTTATTATGATAAACACTGTCAGTTTATATTTTACTGTAGATAAAAGATTGAACGTTCTTCTTCCTATCAACCCTAATAGATGATTTTTTTGCTACAATTAATTTGTTAGCAATATAATATGGTAAGCTTTATGGAATATGAATTTTTACATGATGCAATCACGGGTGAAGCAAAGGCTCTCTTTTCTTTAGAACATGAAGTGGTAGGTCCTTGGATTGAAGTTGAATTAGGGCATGATAGTTATAAGCTGACGCAACTATTATCTGCAATTGAGCAAGTTGAAAAAGGTCTTCAGAGCGAAGTTGTTATAACAGGTCATGAATACTCTGTCGCGATTAGCCAAACGGATGTAGAAATTCAAACTAATGCCAGTTTAAATGGAGCTGAACCGTTGTCAGATATGTTAATTTCAGAACATATAAATTTTGATCAGAATGAAATGGCGTCTTGTGGTTTAGAAGATTTTCGAATGCTACTTCTATCTTGGGCGAAATTTACCAATAACATCTACCCGTCATAGATAATAGTACTGGTCATATATTATGATATAGCTTCGCTTGCTTGTTTGATAATATCAGGTAAATTATCTTTATTGATATCTAAAACTCGTAATACATCAGCTTCAATGTACAACCAATCTGCAGAGGGGCGCTCAACATATTTAAGAGATATAATGTTTTCAGCAAGCTTTAAAATAGCATATAAATCTTGTTTGGTTGGATCACCAATTGTAGCAAGGTAGTCACGCTCATGGTGTTGTAAAATAATTTGGCAAACATCTTTTGGTAAGCGCCAAGAACTGGCAACAAAGTAACCAACAGTGGCATGATTTACTTGGTAATGCTGCTCTTCTATTTTGGGAAGAGAAAGCTCAGGTGTCATATACGCTTGATCGATAACGTATTGGTAGTTTTTATATTTCATTGCCATAACGGGTATACCACAGGCATGAAATAACCCTAAGCTAAAAAATTTATCTACAGGAATATGGCTCTTATAGACTTTACCTAGTTTAATGGCTGTATCTGCTAGTGCAGAGGTTATTTTCCAAAAATCTTCAAGGTCAATGCTACAGTTGTTTGTATCAAAACTTTTTTTTAGTAAACTCCCTGTCACTAACATAATCACACCATATATGCCGATGTAGTTTACTGACATTTTAATATCGGTCATGGTGCGATTTAATCCATACAAAGGAGAGTTGACCGTTTTTAGAATCGCGGCACTCACGGCAATATCTTTACTAATACAGTCAGCAATCGCGTTAATATCAGGGGTGGATTCGGCCATTAATTTGAGTAAATTAAGTAATAATTTAGGTTGAGCAGGGACAGAAAAACCGCGGCTAATATCATCTAATATTTTTTGATCAACGATGAGCATGACTATTCCACAAAGTGATTGTTATTAAGCTAATGTTAGCATATTTACTTAAAAAGTAAGGGGATAAAACGTTCATGGCTTAAAATTTTTAGTATTATTTGTTAATATCATCGAAAGTATTTTGTATACAATTGAGGTGTTAAATGAAAAGTTGCGCTATTTTAACCATGGATAATTTAAGTGATTTTGAATGTTATGATAATTTGCTTATTCCACCCCTTGCAGAGCTAGGCTGGCAGACAGAATTAATTTCATGGCGTGCCAACAATATAAATTGGCAATGCTATGATGCTGTTATTATACGTAGTCCCTGGGATTATCAAGATGATGCTAGCGCCTTTATTTCAGTCTTGGAGCAAATTGAACAATCAAGCGCTGTATTGCTAAACTCCTTAACAACGGTCAAGTGGAATATAGATAAAGTTTATTTAAAATCATTAGCCCAGCGACACGTAAATATAGTCTCGACTTTATGGTGTTCAAAGTTTAGAGCTGAAAAGCTGAATACTTTTTTTAAACACTTTAACTGTCAGCAATTGGTGATAAAACCAAGGATTAGCGCCAATGCAGATAATACTTTTTGGTTACATCAAAACACCGCTGAAAACGTCACAGAGCAATTGTTGAGTGTTTTTGGTGAAAGTGAATTTATGGTGCAACCTTTCATTGAAAGCGTGATCAGTGAAGGGGAATTTTCATTATTTTATTTTAATGGTTCCTATAGTCATGCGATTTTGAAAACCCCAAAAGAAAATGACTTTAGAGTACAGGAAGAGCATGGTGGTCGGTTAAAAAGCATAGAACCCGAAGCGGATTTGTTATCACAAGCTCAAGAGACATTATTAGCTGTTGGCCAACAAGTAGGTGAAATGCCATTATATGCTCGACTTGATTTTGTCAGGGCAGTTAGCCTTGACAAAAGTCAGCAATTTGCCCTAATGGAAGCAGAATTGATCGAGCCATCATTGTACTTTAATATGGATGATAAGGCGGCGCAGCGTTTTGCTAAAGCATTTAATGAGCGTATGGTAAATTAACCATTTTAACTTATTATTAATGGGTGAGATAAATCATTATCACAAAAAACAAGATGATAACGCTATTAAAACCAAGAATATAAAAAAAGCCTTTTAAACCAGATCTTAAGCTGTAGCCATGTTGGTTTAGGTACCACCACCAAATAGCGCACATGAATATGGGTAATATAAAGAAAAGTCTTAGCATGTTAAGTGCCTATTTGTTGAGGAATTGTTTGTTTGTTTTTGTCTTGAACTTCATGCCATGGTGCTACTTTACATAGCATTACCATACCAGGAATTGCTAGGGCTGTGCACAAAAAGTAAAATTGTGTCCAGCCTATTTGTTCAACAATAAAGCCTGTGGTGGCGTTGGCAAAAGTTCTGGGTAATACGGCTAGCGCAGTAAATAAAGCTATTTGTGTGGCAGCAAAAGCAGGGTTAGTTGTTCTGGCAATAAACGCTGTAAGAGCTGCGGCACCCAAGCCTACGCCTAAATACTCAAAGCCCATGGTGATGGCAAGAGCATAGTTGTTATGTCCTATTTCAGCAAGAGCAGCAAAACCAAGGATGCTGACTATTTGCACTAAACCAAAAAGCCATAGTGCCTTGTTTATACTAAGCTTTACCATAACAAGGCCACCGACAATAATACCAATGGTCATGGCGATTAATGAGGATGTTTTGGCAATGACACCAATTTCAGTTTTACTAAAGCCTAAATCAATAAAAAATGGTGTTTGTAGAGCGGTTGCCATATTATCACCTAGTTTATAAAACACTAAAAAAGCTAACGTGTAAGCGGCAGATTTTACTCCGTTGCTATTAATAAAGTCTTTAAAAGGTAATATTACAGCCTCTTGCAGTGATTTTGGCGCATCATGTCCAGTATCCAACTCTTTAATAAAAAGTGTCAATAAGATGCCTAGCAACATAAAACTGGCCACAATAATAAATACCGATTGCCAGCTAATATGATCGGCAAGAATGAAGGCTAAGGAACCAGGGACAAGGCCTGATAAACGATAGGCTTGTACATGAACTGAGTTACCTAGCCCTAATTCATGATCAGGTAATAATTCACGACGATAAGCATCAAGCACAATATCTTGACTAGCACTAAAAAAAGCGACTCCTGCTGCCAAATAAGCCACAGACCAGATATTCACAACGGGATTGACCCAACCAAAAATTGCAATGGATAACAACAGTAATACTTGGGTGACTAACATCCAGCTTCGTCTGCGCCCTAATGGGCCCAGCGAATACCTGTCAATCAATGGTGACCAGATAAACTTCCAAACATAGGGAATACCGATGAGGGAGAATAATCCAATTTCGGCTAAGCTGACGCCTTCAGAGCGTAACCAACCCGGCACTAATTGATAAAGAACAAACAATGGCAGCCCAGAGCTAAACCCTGTAAATACACAGATTAACATGCGTTTATTTAAAATGGCTTCTTTAAAAGAGGATGTTGGCATTAACAGTAACTCAAGGGAAGAAACAATAATATTGTCAAACTTATTAATAACTTTCAACTAGTTGAGGTAGATAATTAACATTTCTTGGAACAAATTAAGCTATTGGGCGCCAGCCTATGCAATCAATAGGATAACTGCCAATGCCATTAAAAAAATCTAAACAAGTATTTATTTCACTTTTAAAGAATAAGTTTTGATGCAGGGCTTGTGCACCGTGTAAACTGAGTTCGTGCATTACGTGCCAAAACACACGTTCATGGGCATTGCTAGGAGTTTCATCTACTACATTTAAACTAGTCCATTCTTCCATTGTATCGAGAATAAACTGATCAAGTTCTGTGTAGTGCAGAGTTCTATCGATAACTGCACTGACATATGATGTAGTTTGCAGAATTTTATCGTTGATAAACTGCTCTATTATCATAAATAGTCCTTTCGAGCTTCCATGCTATTGTAAATAATAATACCCGAAAAATGTTAATCTATTGGCTCATTTAAAGGGCTGATTGTATTTCATTCTCATCGGAGAAATAGTGAGAGGACAAGTTACAAAATAATATGATTAACGCTATATTTAGTTATCGTAGAGAAATGCTTATTTGTCAAAAAAACACTGCTTATGTTTTGCGCTATGGTTAATTAATAAACAGCTCGGGGTCGTTGACTTAAAAGCACGAGTAAACGTCAATATGTTGGGATTATTCTGCTGGTAATAGGGTAGCTTTCTCTAATATTACTGGCTCTAGTGGTACATCTTCCCATCCTAGTGCTTCGTCATAATCTGTTTTAACTTGTGCCATAGCTTCCAGCACTTCCTCTCCTTCGACAATAGCCCCAAACACAGCATAACCCCATCTTCGACCAGGATCTAAATTAGTATTATCATTGATATTAAAAAAGAACTGTCTATTAGCTGTGTGAGGGCGTGATTCTTTTGCCATGGCGATAGTGCCAATTTCATTTTTTAAGCCGTTGCCGGACTCATTTACTATGTCTTCATTAAGCTTTTTAGCAGTATAGTCAATATCATAACCCCCGCCTTGTACCACAAAGTCACTAACAATACGATGAAAGATAGTATTGTCATATTCGCCTGTAACTACGTACATTAAAAAATTATCGACTGTGATAGGAGATTTGACTCTATCTAGCTCTACTACAATAGTCCCCATAGAGGTTTTGAGTTTAACTTTAGGATATATATTAGTGGGATCAATGGCGGTATTGTCTGCGCATCTAGCCATACCGCTAAATATTAAGTTTAGTATAATAATACTCGTAAAAATGATATTAGGTATAGTTTTCATAGGGAGAACCTTCACTTAATGGATAAAACTGTTGATTTTATGGGTCGCTAATATTTCGGTTAATACACGGGTCAAACGCTGGTTGAAATTGCGTTCTAATACTGCTATATCAGCCTTTAATGGTCCATTTGAATTACCACGATTTGTATATGTGTTGGTCAATGTTTGTTGACCATTATTAATTTGCACAGTCAAAATAATTTCCGACTGAGACTGGTAATTGATTGTTTGTTGATCAACACTGATAACCGCTTTTTCTATACTGACAGTAATGGAGTTTTTGGCTAGTTCAGTGATGTTTAAGCCTTGATTTTGCCAGTGTTTTGATAACGTTTCTTGGATGATTTGTGCAAGATTTTGCCTTGGTGAAATTAATGTCGCAGCTTGACCCTCTTGTAAAATTTGAATGATATGACTTGCTGTGCGCATATCTATTACTTCGAGTTGTGCATTTTTATTGTCGTACTGCAAGTTTGGTGTGTTAGTCAGAACAGGTGTAATAATGAGATGCGTTGGCGTGTTAGTGCATGCCGCCAAAAATGTACAAGTTATAAATGCTACTAGGTTTGCTTTCATTGTTTGTTCACTTTATTCGATGTTATAAATTTAACGTTTAATTGCCGACTGAGTGACAAATTTGTCATTGCTAGCAATGAGTTTTTCATTGCCAAAAATACGTTGCAACTTGATATGATAAGCCAGTTGACGGTTGCCAATAATGCGTAATTCTCCGCCTTTTTTCAATACTCTATGGCTGTCTTTAAACATTTGCCAAGCAATATGATCTGTGGTGGCGTTATGTTGATGAAAAGGGGGGTTACACAAGATTAAATCAACACTATTACTTTCCACATCAGATAAGCAGTCGTTTAGGTAAAACAGACATTGGCTAAGAAGCTCGGGTAAGTTGTTTTTTATGTTTTGTTCAGCGGACGTGATAGCCATATGTGATTCGTCGAAAAACTGTACTTGAGCACTGGGCTCACTAGCCAGCACACTTAAGCCAATAACGCCATTACCACAGCCTAAATCGATAACCTTACTGTGAGGCATTATTTTGGGTAAATTTTCAATAAAGTAACGGCCACCAATATCTAGTTTCTCTCTCGAATAGACATTGGCATGATTAGTGATCATAAATTCCCGCCCTAAGGTTTTATTGGGTATAGCCCAAACCGTAGGGAAAGGAGATTGCAGTGGTAACGGTTCTTTATCGTTATTAAGTTGACAAAAAACTAATCGTGCTTTTTTCACGGCTAATGACGTTGTAGTTGTTCCTAAATATTTTTCAAATAACTTTAATGTTGAACTGTGAATTTCTTTAGCTTTGTCAGCAGCAATGAAAAGTGTTTTTGAGCAAACGGTGTTTTTTATATTAATTAGCTGTTCAACGAGTAATGATTTACTTTTAGGGATTTTAAAAAGAATTATATTTGTACTTTTAGGGAGCTCATCTAAGCAGTTAAGTTGTTTTACATGACTGCCATCAAGTTGATTTTTGTTAATATTATAGAAAATCCCTTGGCTGCTGATATGTGAATCATTAATACAAAATACTTTGTTTTTACTTGGTGTTGCCAAGTTCCTGGGTAAACAAAAGTGTGTGGTTAATGCGCCAAAAGCATCATTAAAAATTAACACTTGAGTATCATGGGTAATTAGCTTTTGCTCGCTAATATGGTTTATTAAGTATTCATCAGCCGCATCCCAAGCTTGTAAACTTCGGTTTACTTGGGCGATAGGAAAGCGATGTAATGTTAATTGTTTATCAAGAGAGAAGAATGGGCTCAACATAGCGGTAAATTATTTGGTGGTCATTAATCTAAACGTCTATTGTGTCACATTTATTGGTATATTTGTTGGCTAAAGAAGATAAAATTTATTAAAATAAATTACTAATAGTGCCATTGAGTTAGCTATAATTGAGTTGTTTTCACCCCCTGATGGTGGCATGTTAACATATCTTGGCTAGAATTAGTGGTGATGTTTTCATTCTTACCTTTGCAAATAGAGAAAATAATGACTATCGCAGCAGCCATCGAAGAAAAACTACTTTCGGCCTTCTCGCCATTACATTTAGACGTGGTAAACGAAAGTAATAACCATAATGTCCCTCCAGGCAGTGAATCACACTTTAAAGTGACCATCGTTTCAAAAGATTTTGAAGATGAGCGCTTAATCAAACGTCATCGTGCTGTAAATTCGGTATTATCTGTAGAGTTATCAGAGAATATTCACGCGTTAGCATTACATACCTATACAGAAAAAGAGTGGCGTGATTATTACGCTGACAACACGCCACTTTCGCCTAATTGTCTAGGAGCTGGAAAGTAAGCCCTTTTGCTATCATCTTTGTTAAACGATTAAACAAGCGTTGCTCTTGTGGGCAGCGCTTTTTTTAAATACACTTCTTTGTTAATGTAATAACATCAACAAACTGCTCGTACCTCTTAAATTGTTCAGCAAGGTACAATAGCGCAAATTTTTATTCTTTATGATACCAATCAATGCATTTGGTATAACAATCTAAAAAGGTCTTCTTATGGTAATCAAGCCAAAAATTCGCGGTTTTATTTGTACTAATGCTCACCCTGCAGGTTGTGAAACGCATGTTAATGAACAAATAGCCTATGTTAAAGCGTTAGAAACAAGTGAATCAGGGCCTAAAAATGTTTTAGTGATAGGCGCATCTACAGGTTATGGCTTAGCTTCTCGTATTACAGCTACTTTTGGTCATAATGCCAGTACTTTGGGGGTTTTCTTTGAAAAACCCCCCACGATAAAGAAAACTGCCTCTGCGGGTTGGTACAACACCGCTGCTTTTCAAAAGGCCGCCGATGAAGCAGGTATATATTCTAAAAATATTAATGGTGATGCATTCTCTCATGCTATTAAGGCGCAAGCGATAGAAACGATAAAAGCCGATTTAGGAAAAATTGACTTAGTGATTTATTCATTGGCTTCTCCTCGTAGAACCGATCCTGATACAGGTGAAGTCTATTCATCAACTCTAAAGCCTATCGGTGAAAGTGTTACGACAAAAAACTTAAATACTTCAAAGCGTATTATTGATTCGGTATCGGTAGAAGCAGCAAATGAAGCCGAAATTCAAGGGACCATTGATGTCATGGGGGGGGCTGATTGGGAGTTATGGATGAAGGCACTTGCCAATGCAGATGTTTTGGCTGATGGTGTCAAAACCGTTGCTTATACCTATATTGGTAAAGAGTTAACATGGCCAATTTATGGCAAGGCGACTATTGGAAAAGCAAAGGAAGACTTAGACCGTGCGGCAACAGCGATTAACCTAGCCACTGCAGATATTAATGGCCAAGCACGTGTTACGTCGCTTAATGCCGTGGTGACGCAAGCAAGTTCTGCAATTCCAATTATGCCACTTTATATTTCAGCTATGTTTAAAGTGATGAAAGCGGAGGGGACTTATGAAGGCTGTATTGAGCAAATTGCTAATTTATTTAAAGAAAATATTTATGGCGCTACCCCTCGTCTAGATGAACAAGGGCGTTTCCGTCAAAACTATAAAGAGTTAGATGATAGTATTCAACAACGTGTGAGTGATATTTGGCATAGTGTTGAAACAGATACCATTGATGAACTTACAGACTATGTTGGTTATCACAATGAATTCTTAAAACTGTTTGGTTTTGGTGTCGATAATGTTGATTATGATGCAGATATCAGCCCTGTCGTTGATATAAACCACCTTGGTTAATTTGTTAAATTATCTATAAAACCGATGTGTTGTCATCGGTTTTTTTATACCTTAATGATGAACTTTTGTTGGAGATAACCACTTATCTTGTTCGCTATATCTTCTTTTGCTTAAGCTAATGTCATCACCTATTTTCTGCTAGTTTTTGCTCTGTTGGGCAATGGTACCATAGGTTTTTTTGCTGGATATTTTAGTTAACATTGCTCCTTGACCACCGTAACAATCAAGGTTTCGACAAATTTCGTTAATAGATGGCCAACGCAGTAAACACCATGAAGGAGCTAGTAGCACTTCTTTGTGAGCAGTGGCAGAAATACGATGAAAGACAATGTTTTTTGGCGTATGTCTTATTAGCTCCCCAGCAATATTAGCATACGCTTGCATGGATAACATTTTCAGTCGCTTAGCTTGCCAAGCTTTAGCCATAGTGCTTCCTTTAACAACGTGTAGTGGATGTAATTTTAGTCCCGCAACGGGATAAGCTAGTACTTGTTTTAAAGTGTACATGGCTTCATCAAGACCTTCATGAGGTAAACCGACAATGATGTGAGTACAAACCTTTATACCGTATGCCGCTGCGCGAGTAACGGCGTCTTGGTAGGCTGAAAACTGATGACCCCGGTTAATACGCTTTAAGGTTTTATCACTTGCTGATTGCAACCCAAGCTCTAACCAAACCTCATAACCTAAGTCGACATATTCTTTTAATAATTTTAGTACTTCTTCAGGCACACAGTCAGGGCGTGTTCCAACACAAAGACCAACAATATTAGTTTGAGTAAGTGCTTGTTGATACTTTTCTCTTAACACCTCAACCTCTTGATACGTACTGGTATAAGCTTGGAAATAAGCTAAATATTTTTCTGCTTTTGTACCGTGACCAGCTTTACCTAAGTCAAGTTGCTGACTAATTGACAGAGAATTACTGTGGGGGTTGAATGATTCAACATTGCAAAAAGTACATCCTCCTCGGCCAAGCGTGCCATCACGATTTGGGCAAGTGAATTCGCCATTGATGGTTAACTTTTTTATACGTTGTTGGAATTTTTGCTTTAAGTAATGCCCAAAAGTGTTAACGTAACGATCTAATTGCATAGCAAATTCTGTGCTAGATTTGAAATTCATTATTGTGATGATTTTACCTGAACTTATATTAGTCAGTAGAAAATTATTTACTCAGCTGATGATCTATAACAATACTCTTTAACTTATCTTGCTAGAAAATAGTTGCTTTTAGATATACAAGTAAAATATTACCTTCATAAATACTATTGAACAATACGCGACAAAACTGAGTGACGGGCATCCAGTGATCATTTACTTGCAAGAAGGTGAATTAATACGTCGTTTACTTCAAGAATATTGTTGATGAAAATGATCGTGTTATTTTTTATAGTCGAGGAGAAAACCATGTATTTTCTCGCTCAGCGGGTGTTATAGGTCGAGAAGTCAAATTTCACCACCCTCCACAATATGTGGGTACGGCGTTAAAAATTGTGTCTTAATTGAAAAAAAACACTCAAAATAAAATGTGATTTTGGATCAATTTTAATGATCATAAAATCCATATTCACTTTGTTATCATTTGGTTCACTAACCACAACCATCATCATATAAAATAACTAGCGGGCACTTTGTGCTCGAATGCTTTTAATAATATCGATGACATTTACCTTGGGCTTTCAAATGACCCAAGGCTAACAAAATAAATAATGTACTTGATATGATATTCGAGTTCCACTTAGTGGTTGATGAGTTGGCTGTTGCCTAGCCATATTCAATGGGTTACTTGTATCAAAACAAGCCTTATTGAGTAAAAAAAATTGCTCTTAAAGGAACGAAAAATGAATTATTTGCGGGGTGAGTGATTTTTAGACTAAACATACGACTATAGTACAATTGTCATGAAAAATTTCAAATGGGCGTAGAATGAAAAGGGCTTTTTATGCTAGAATTCGCGCCAGAAAAATTTAACTTAGAGCCAGTGGGTCTTGTTTTTTGAAAAAGATAATAAGTTCTCTACTGAAATACACTGAAATCAATTGCTTATAGGTTTTTAAGTTTTAACGACCTTGTTAAGTTTGAAAAACTGTAGCTTTTTTGATTTTTATACTCCCATCAAAAGTAGTGCAAGTGTTTATGATTACAATAAAAAAAGGCTTAGATGTTCCTGTTGAAGGTGCACCGCAGCAGGTAATCCATGATGGTCCGTCCATCAAAAACGTTGCAACACTCGGTGAAGAGTTTGTGGGTATGCGTCCAACCATGTTTGTAAAAGTGGGTGATCGCGTTAAAAAAGGTCAGGTGATTTTTAGCGATAAAAAGAACCCTGGCGTTAAATTCACAGCTCAAGCTGCCGGTGTTGTTAAAGAAATTAACCGTGGTGAAAAACGTATTTTACAATCTGTTGTTATTGCAGCAGAGGGTGATGAGAAAATTACGTTTGCCAGTTATTCTGCCAGTGAATTAAATTCCCTAGCACGTGAAGACGTTGTGAATAACTTAGTGGAATCTGGGCTTTGGACGGCATTAAGAACGCGTCCATTTAGTAAAAATCCCGTTGTAGGGTCTTCACCAGCAGCCATTTTTGTTAGTGCAATGGATACAAATCCATTGGCGGCTAACCCTGAAGTGGTTATTGGTGAGCAGAGTGAAGCATTTAAAAATGGTTTAACCGTTTTATCTCGCTTAACTGACGGCGAAGTATTTGTTAGTAAAGCACCTGATGCTAATATTCCAGTTAACCCAAGCACAACTGTGACAGAGTTTTCTGGTAAGCACCCTGCAGGTCTAGTAGGGACTCATATCCACTTTTTAAAACCAGCGAGTGCTGAAAAATTTATTTGGCACCTTGGTTATCAAGATGTTATTGCTTACGGTAAGCTTTTTACCTCAGGTGAACTTGATAGTACTCGTGTTATCTCGCTTGCAGGTCCAGCAGCTCAAAATCCTCGTTTAGTACGTACCGTGCTTGGTGCTAGTACTGCGGAACTAACCGCCAATGAAGCAAAAGATGGTGAGCTACGTGTTGTTTCTGGTTCATTACTCATGGGCTCAACGGCAACGGCTGTACATGGCTACTTAGGTCGTTACCACGTGCAAGTTTCATTGATTCTTGAAGGTCGTGAGAAAGAATTCTTAGGTTATATGTATCCTGGACCTAATAAATTCTCAGTAACACGTGCATTTATGTCTCATTTCTTTCCAAAGAAATTATTCAATATGACCACTACGACCAATGGTAGTGAGCGTGCCATGGTGCCAATTGGTAACTTTGAGCGTGTTATGCCATTAGATATTTTACCTACCATGTTATTGCGTGATTTAGTATCCGGTGATACTGACACTGCACAACAACTTGGTGCCTTAGAGCTAGACGAAGAAGACTTAGCGCTATGTACATTTGTTTGCCCAGGCAAAACAGATTACGGCGTATACCTTCGTGATTGCCTAACCACAATAGAGAAGGAAGGTTAGTCATGGGCTTGAAAAAGTTTATTGAAGATATTGAACCGCATTTTGAAAAAGGCGGTAAGCATGAGAAATGGTTTGCTCTATATGAAGCTGTTGCCACAGGTTTGTTTACTCCAGGTCAAGTAAACAAGGGTAAAACTCATGTTCGTGATAGTATTGACTTAAAACGTATTATGATTACCGTATGGCTTGCCGTTTTCCCGGCCATGTTCTTTGGTATGTATAATATTGGTTTCCAAGCCGTTGACGCTTTAGCCAATGGTTACGCTTTAGCTGATACATGGCAAACAGCATTATTTGCTATGTTAGGTGGCACCTTAGATGTTGACTCAGGTTGGTTTAACATGATGTTCTACGGAGCCATGTTCTTCTTACCTATTTATGCGGTTACCTTTATTGTGGGTGGCTTCTGGGAAGTGCTTTTTGCCGCTGTTCGCGGCCATGAAGTCAATGAAGGTTTCTTCGTTTCTTCTATATTATTTGCACTTATCGTGCCTGCAACCATCCCTCTATGGCAAGTTGCTATTGGTATTACCTTTGGTATTGTTGTCGCTAAAGAAGTTTTTGGTGGTACAGGTAAAAACTTCTTAAACCCAGCGTTAGCGGGTCGTGCATTTTTATTCTTTGCTTACCCTGCACAGATTTCAGGTGATGCAGTTTGGGTTGCTGCTGATGGTTTCTCTGGTGCAACAGCATTAAGTGCGGCTAACCAAGGTTTAGTTGATTATTCAATGAATGCTGATTGGTGGAATGCTTTTTGGGGCTTCATACCCGGTAGTGTTGGTGAAGTATCAACCTTTGCTATCTTATTAGGAGGTGCTTATATCCTTTATAAAGGTATTGCATCATGGCGCATCGTACTGAGTGTATTCTTAGGTATGGTGGCAACTGCGACTTTATTTAACATAGTTGGTTCTGATACCAATGCAATGTTTGCTATGCCTTGGCATTGGCATCTTGTTGTTGGCGGTTTTGCCTTCGGCATGATGTTCATGGCCACAGACCCTGTAACTATGTCATTTACCAATACAGGTAAATACTGGTTTGGAGCTTTAGTGGGCGTGATGGTGGTGCTAGTGCGTGTTGTTAACCCAGCATTTCCAGAAGGTATGATGTTAGCTATTTTATTCGCTAACTTGTTCGCACCATTGTTTGACTACTTTGTCGTGAAAGGCAATATTAAACGGAGGCTTGCACGTAATGTCTAGTAATAAAGAAACATTCGGCAAAACGATTGGTTTTGTATTTATAGTCTGTTTAGTTTGTGCGGCCCTAGTTTCAGTTTCAGCCATTCAGTTGAAGCCGTTACAAATTGAAAACAAATTGCTTGATCAACAAACTAAAATTTTAGAAGCTTCAGATTTGCTATCAAAAACTGATGGGAGCTCTAAAGCAATCAAAGCTACTTTTGCAAAATTTGTTGAAGCTAAAATGATTGATTTAGACTCAGGTGAGTTTATCGAAGGTAATGCTGAGTTATTTGATGAGCGTCGCAATGCTCGTGATATCAATAAGTCGGATAAGCCTAAAAATGACATCGCGGGTATTAACCGTCGCTCTCACGATGCTGTTGTTTATTTAGTGCGCAATGAAGCAGGCAAAGTAGAAGCTGTTGTCTTACCCATTGTTGGTAGTGGTTTATGGAACTTAATGTACGGTTACGTTGGTCTTGAAGCTGACTTGAACACAGTACGTAGCGTTGTTTACTCTGATCATAGTGAAACGCCAGGCCTAGGCGCTGAAGTTATGAACCCCAAGTGGAAGGCTTTATGGCCAGGGACGAAGATTTACAACAGTGCAGGTGAAGTCAAAGCTATGCTAGTAAAAGGTGGCGCTAAAGCTGATGATATTCATGGCGTGGATGCCTTATCTGGTGCTACGTTGACCAGTAACGGTGTAACTCGCACATTACAATTTTGGTT
>JASMAS010000101.1 GCA_030754235.1 Litorilituus sp. | reverse complement strand
GCTGTGGTCCCACCTGACTCCATTCCGAACTCAGAAGTGAAACGCAGTAGCGCCGATGGTAGTGTGGGAGTTCCCATGTGAGAGTAGGACATTGCTAAACACCTATTAGAAAAGCCCGTTACTGTTGTAACGGGCTTTTTGCTTTGTGGATAAAGTTTAATTGTTGATTTAAAAGACCTAATGCTATGCAGAGTAGGTCTTATTTTGTAATAACAGTTGTTCTAATTTTTAAATAAATAATGATGGTGTTGGTGGTTATAGCAAGTACAAATGATCACATATTTAGTGATATTAATCCTATAAACTACAGCACTCTTACGGTATTGATATTTTTCCTTCACTCATTAATACCCCGTGACCACCGACTCGAATTGTTAAATCTTTACTTTGTTTATTATCCATTTCAATGTATAGCAAACTCTGACGAGCATCATTTGCTCCCCGCTGTATCGCAAAGACATGTGTACCTTCTTGTATTTGAGGATGGTCACAAATGCAATTCGCAAAAGCGGCTATCGCACCACCGATAGGTGGATCTTCATGATGTGCAATGTCAGGCCCTAGTAAACGAGCATGAAAATCAGCAGGATTGTCGTCAGTATTATTGGCAAATAACAATATTTCTTGCGCTAAAGACGATGGAGCGGATGAGTTACTCCATGCTGCTTCGTTGAATTTAGCTTCCTGAATTGCAGTGTAAGACATAATAGGGACTATTAAATAAGGTACACCACAGGAAACAATTAATGGACGATAGTGATCAAAACCGATATCTGCAGGAGTTAGTGATAGCATTGCAGCCAGTTCTTCTGTTGTTGGTGTGTAGTAGTCGATGGCAGCATGTGTGTTATAATTTTGCTGAACTAAATTATTTTCACCCTCACTGTTTTTACTGACATAAGTATGTATAGTTTGTAATTTTTTGCTCCAGTTCGACTCTAGTGAAACCAGCGTGTGCTTCTCTTCTAGTTCAACATTATCTGTGTTTGCTAACACAAAACTAGCTGCCAAAATGGAGTGTGTGTTACTTGGGATTTCTTCAAGTTTAGAATAAACCTTGATTTCAAAGGTGTTGGTTGTTTCACTTGGAAAAAGAAATACAGTATTGCTTGCATTAAGCTCCCCGGTGATTTTTTGCATTTTATCACACTGTAATCCTCTTGCGTCCGGGAAAACAGGTATCGGTGTACCGTGAAAAGGGGTTTGTGTAAATACGTCAGCGATATAATACTTATAATTCATGCTGGTTCCTTAGGCTGCAAGTTGAACTGTGCTGCCTTTAAGACGCACAGGGTAAGTACTTATTTTTACATTTTGATCTTCAATACAAATGCCTGTTTCTAAGTCGAAGTGCTGTTTATAAAGCGGTGAAGCGATCACTATTTTATTGTTGATATTACCTGCTATGCCTCTTGATATTGTGTTTGATCTACTGAACGGGCAGTAATTGTTGATAGCAAATAATTGTTCAGCCCCTTCTTGATCAATGACCTTGAATATCGCGACTTGCTGGTTTTTAAATAAAGCACAAACTCCGATATTGGGTAATATCTCACTTGTTTCACAAATATTCGCCCATTGTGTTTGGTTAGTCATTACATTATTCCTCTTTATTTTACTTCAAAAGCAAGTTCTAGTTCGGTGGTAGCGATAGGACGAATTTGCTCACGTTCAGTAGTAAAAATAATATTGTCATCTTGTTTGTCGCTATTAATGAAATGTGTGAAGCGTTTCATCTTTATTGGATCGTCAATAGTGGTTTTCCACTCACACTGGTAAGTATCAACTACAGCAGAC
Source organism: Litorilituus sp. (assembly GCA_030754235.1). Taxonomy (GTDB): domain Bacteria; phylum Pseudomonadota; class Gammaproteobacteria; order Enterobacterales; family Alteromonadaceae; genus Colwellia. The sequence goes on along the minus strand of JASMAS010000101.1, from coordinate 7,257 downwards.
ATTTCTTGTTCTAATTCATCCGCTAGGCCTAATTTATCGTCAATTATGACAGATTTAAGGTACTCTAGACCGCCCTCCATATTATCCATCCATACAGAGGTGCGTTGTAAACGATCAGCGGTTCGTATATAGAACATAAAAAATCGATCAATATACTGTATTAAGTCAGAATCGCTTAAGTCAGAAGCAAAGAGATCAGCATGTCTTGGTTTCATGCCACCATTACCACAAACATACATATTCCAGCCACTTTCTGTTGCGATAACTCCAACATCTTTACTTTGGGCTTCGGCACATTCTCTGGTACAGCCTGAAACCGCCATTTTAAGTTTATGTGGTGAACGCAAACCTTTATATCGATTTTCTAAACGAATGGACATACCCATGGAGTCTTGAACCCCGTATCGGCACCAATTTGAACCGACACACGATTTGACTGTGCGTAACGATTTGCCATAAGCATGGCCTGTTTCAAAACCAGCATCGACTAATTCACGCCAAATCATAGGTAATTGCTCTGAACGAGCACCAAATAAGTCAACACGTTGGCCACCGGTAATTTTGGTATATAGGTTATATTTATTTGCTACTTCGCCTAAAACAATGAGTTTATTCGGTGTAATTTCACCTCCGGCAATACGAGGAACTACAGAGTAAGTGCCATCTTTTTGCATGTTACCCATATAGTAGTCATTGGTGTCTTGAAGGCCTTGGAGGTTATGATTAAACACATGTTCATTCCAACAAGAAGCAAGTATGTTTGCCGCGGTAGGTTTACAAATATCGCACCCTAAACCTGTCCCATATTTATCCAACAATTCTTCAAAGGTTTTGATATTATCTACGCGAATAATGTTATATAAGTCTTGTCGAGTGTAGGCAAAGTGCTCACATAGATCGGTATTAACTTCTACACCTTGTTTTTCTAGCTCATTGTTGAGTACTTGAGTGACTAGCGCAGTGCAACCTCCGCAGCCTGTAGCAGCCTTGGTGCATGATTTAATAGCCCCCATATCGCAAGCCCCTGCTTGAACTGCATCCACAACATCAGCCTTGCTGACATTCATACAAGAACACAGAACAGCAGAGTCAGGTAGAGCATCAACACCAATACCACTAGAGGAGCCATCAACACTGGGTAATATTAAACCTTCTGGTTCACTGGGTAGTTCCATTTTATTGAGCATAAATTGAAGTAAAGATCCGTACTCAGCAGCATCACCAATGAGCACTGCACCGAGTAAGTGTTTATCGTCTTCACTGACAACAATTTTTTTATAGACTTCTTCTCTATCATTTACATAGGTATAGCTTCGAGAGTTTGGAGTATTACCGTGAGCATCGCCAATAGAAGCAACATCAACACCCATTAATTTTAATTTGGTGCTCATATCTGCACCAGCAAACTCAATTGTGCCCGTACCTGTTAAATGATCAACAGCTGCTTTTGCCATAGCATTACCAGGCGCAATTAACCCAAAAATTTGGTTATTCCATAGAGCGACTTCACCAATGGCATAGATGTTATCATCTGAGGTGACACAGTTATTGTTAATAACTACACCACCACGTGCTCCCATACCTAGGCCCGCATTGCGTGCCAGTTCATCCCTTGGCCTAATGCCTGCAGAAAAAACAATAATATCTGTATTAAGCTCGGTTCCATCAGCAAAACTCATTTTATGAAAATTAGATTCACCAGCAGCGATGTTTTGAGTATTTTTTTGAGTATGTACACTTACACCTAGATCTTGGATCTTTTTACTAAGCATAGCCCCACCACCATCGTCAACTTGCACTGCCATTAAACGTGGTGCAAATTCAACAACGTGGGTTTCTAGACCTAAATCCATTAATGCTTTAGCTGCTTCTAAGCCTAATAAGCCACCGCCAATAACGGCACCCACTTTACTATTTTTTGCGGCAGCGGTCATTTTTTCTAAATCATCAATAGTGCGATAAACAAAAACATTATCACGTTGATGACCTGGCACCGGGGGAACAAATGGAAAAGAACCCGTAGCTAAAATAATTTTGTCGTAAGCGATTTCTTGTCCAGATTCAGAAGTAACTATTTGCTTAAATCGATCGATGTTAGTTACTTTTTCGCCAGTAAATAAAGTAAAGTTGTTTTGAGGGTAAAACCCCTCTTTAACCATATTGATATCAGCAACATCTTGATTTTTGAACCAAGAAGTTAAGTGAACCCTATCGTAAGCTGGTAATGGCTCCTCACCAAAAACAGTTACTTGGTAATGCTCACTTTGGCCACTTTCAACTAAGGCCTCTAAAAAGTTATGCCCAACAGGGCCGTTACCAATAACGACTAACTTTATTTTATCACTCATCTTTTCTTTTCCGCAGGTTGCGTCATATTTCAGTTGGTATCGCAAGTACTGTACCAAAGAAAAGTGTTTCCAATAAGGTTATGAAAAATAAGGGATAATGTAATTACTGTATCGTTTTAGTTGTATCTTTATGCTAAGTTGCAGGGCGCTAAGAGACAACGTTGCACTGAATAAGTGCAAAAATAACAACAAAGGATAGCTAGTATTGATTTGGTGTGGGGAATGTTGGGGTCGCATCGGTAAATATCATCATTATATTAAGTACTCCCGTTTCTGGAGGTGGGGTAATTGCCTACAATTAATCGATAGTAAGCAAGCGGTAGTTTGCTATAAAAATAATACTTGATAATTTTCATTACTAGTAAAGCACACTTGTTATTGGTTACAATAGTGCAATTAAAATGATCAAGTTGAATGGATTTATCATGTCTCTCTCTGTTGTTATTCTTGCTGCGGGTAAAGGTACTCGCATGCGCTCTTCTTTACCTAAAGTACTGCACGTAGTGGCTGACAAGCCTATGGTTGGCCATGTTATTGACAGTGCTCGTCAGCTTGGTGCCGATAATATTTATGTGGTTTATGGCTTTGGCGGAGATGTGCTTCACACTCAGGTCTTGGGTGACGATTTAACCTTTGTTGAACAAAAAGAGCAAATGGGCACAGGGCATGCGGTTGATCAAGCTTCATCATTTTTCAAAGATGATGAGGATGTTCTTGTGTTATATGGTGATGTGCCTTTAACAAAAGTATCAACCCTGGAAAATTTATTAGCAGTAAAGCCAGAAAATGGCATGGGCTTATTAACGGTTAATTTAGTTAACCCTACAGGTTATGGCCGCATTGTTCGTCAAGACGGTAACGTTGTGGGTATTGTTGAGCAAAAAGATGCTAACCCAGAGCAACTTGCTATTAATGAAGCAAATACAGGGATTTTGCTAGCTAACGGTGGAGACTTAAAACGCTGGTTATCAGGCTTATCTAATGAAAATGCACAAGGTGAATATTACCTGACTGATATTATTGCCGCTGCACATAATGAAGGTAAAGTTATTGCCACCGCTCACCCTGAAACCGAGATTGAAGTAGAGGGAGCGAATAATCGCGTACAACTTGCTGCTCTTGAACGAGCATATCAAGCAAGGCAAGCAGAAGAGCTAATGATTGCAGGGGCAAGTTTACGTGATCCAGCTCGCATTGATATTCGTGGTAACTTAACCATTGGTCATGAAGTCAGTATTGATATTAACTGTCTCTTTGAAGGAAAAGTAGAATTAGGTAATGGCGTTAACGTTGGTGCAAACTGTATTTTAAAAAATTGTAGTATTGCTGAAAATGTTGAGATAAAACCCAATACGATTATTGAAGATGCTGTTATTGGTGATAACTGCTCTGTTGGTCCTTTTGCTCGTGTTCGCCCTGGCACAGTAATGCATAGTGATTCACATGTAGGTAACTTTGTTGAGATGAAAAAATCAACCTTAGGAGCAGGTAGTAAAGCCGGGCACTTAACGTATCTTGGAGATGCCATTATTGGTAAAAACGTCAATATTGGTGCTGGTACTATTACATGTAATTATGATGGTGTGAATAAGTCTAAAACGGAGATCGGTGATCATGCTTTTATTGGCTCTAATAGTTCTTTAGTCGCTCCTGTTGTTATTGGTAGCACAGCAACTGTGGGTGCTGGTTCCGTTATTGCTAAGGATGTTGACAATAATGATTTAGCCATTGCTCGGGGTAAACAGCGTAATATTAAAAACTGGCAGCGACCCGTAAAAAAATAGTCTGCTTGTTCAGGTGATCTTGTTGTTGTTAAGAGTATATCATTACTATGACTCTTATTTTTACTAATACGCTAACGACTGACTTATCAGGTGTGGCGGTAGAAAGCTACTTGAATCAAAAGTAATCAAATTACCTAAATAAAGGCTCAATGAACAAACACGTTGATTTACAGTGCTCTAATGCTAATGCCGATCTAGACTGTCTAGCTAAACACCTTTAATTAAGGCATTGAAAATAACATATAAAAAGAATAATTTAAATCACTCGTATTTTTATCTTCCTTTGAATATAAAGACAGATGTAGAAGTATTGACTTGCCTGTAAACACAAAGCAACTTTGTTGTTAACAAGCTCAGTATTACCCATAGCCAGTAACTCATAATGATAGGGTGAATTGTTCGCTATATATTGCATTAAGTTTCGATTTGAAACATAATGAGCGCCAAAGTGAAAGTTAATCGAAAATAAGTTTTAGGCATATGTCAAAAAGAAATACTCAGCAACGTCGCCATAGAATTATTGCTGACCTTAATCTCAGTGGTGAAGTCAGTGTTGATTGCTTGGCAAAGCAGTTTGATATTTCTGAAGTGACTATACGAAAAGATCTTGCAGCCCTTGAAAATAGTGGCTTGTTATTAAGGCGTTATGGTGGTGCTATCGCTCTACCTAGTGAAATTACAGAGCCCAAAAGCGAAAAGCTTTCTAAGCAAAAACAAGTCATTGCAAAGCATGCAGCGACTCTCATACGAGATCATAATCGAATTATTATTGATAGTGGCCAAACAACATCGGCACTCGTGGCAGAGTTAAGTCATAAAAAAGGCTTAGTGGTTATGACTAATGCCCTAAGTATTGCTAATGAAATACATGCCCTTGAAAATGAACCTACTTTGCTAATGACTGGTGGTACATGGGATGCAAATTCTGAAGCTTTTCAGGGACAAGTGGCCGAACAAGTTTTACGCTCATATAATTTTGACCAGCTATTTATTGGTGCAGATGGTATAGATATAGAGCGAGGAACAACTACCTTTAATGAGCTTATTGGATTAAGCCGCGTGATGGCTGAAGTAACACGAGAAGTTATCGTGATGGTGGAATCAGATAAAATAGTTAAAAAAATACCTAATTTAGAATTAGCTTGGCAACAAATACATACCCTCATAACTGATGATGGCTTGCCCGAAGAAGTCAGAACACAGTTAGTAGCCCAAGGCGTAAATTTAATATGCGCTAAAGAAGCCGTTAATATATAAGGAAAAAATATGTGTGGCATAGTAGGCGCGGTAGCGCAGCGAGATGTAGCAGAAATTTTAGTTGAAGGGCTTAGACGCCTAGAATATCGTGGATATGACTCAGCTGGGGTGGCAACCATAGATCAACACAACCAAATAGCCAGTGCAAAACGTTTAGGTAAAGTAAACACATTAGCACAGGCATTAGAGCAATCACCACTTTTTGGGGGCACAGGTATTGCGCACACTCGTTGGGCAACCCATGGCTCACCGAGTGAAGTGAATGCTCATCCTCATTTTTCGAGTGGCAATATCGCGGTTGTGCACAATGGCATCATTGAAAACCATCAAGCGTTACGGAGTCAACTACAAAGCTTAGGTTATGAGTTTGTTTCTCAAACTGATACCGAAGTTATTGGTCACTTAGTTCATCATGAATTAAAAACCAGTGGTAACTTGCTGAAAGCAGTACAAAAAGCAGTGAAACAATTAGAAGGTGCCTATGGCACTGTGGTGATGGATAGTACCGATAAAGACCGAATTATTGTCGCTCGCTCAGGTAGTCCATTAGTGATTGGCTTTGGTTTAGGTGAAAACTTTATTGCATCTGATATGATGGCTTTATTGCCAGTTACCAGAAAATTTGCTTTCTTAGAAGAAGGTGATGTTGCAGAGGTGACCCGCTTTGAAGTTAATGTGTTTTCCAGTGATGGTGAAGTGGTTCAGCGTGAAATAAAAGAAGCTAATGTTAGCCATGACAGTGGCGACAAAGGTGAGTACCGACACTACATGCTCAAAGAAACCTATGAGCAACCAACGGCAATACGCAATACTTTAGAAGGTCGGTTAATTGGTGATTCACTTGATATTAATACCTTTGGTGAAGGCGCTGAAGATATTTTCAAAGAGATTGAACATGTGCAAATTATTGCGTGTGGCACCAGTTATCATTCAGGCATGGTGGCACGCTATTGGTTAGAAGAGCTTGCTGGCGTATCATGTAACATAGAGATTGCCAGTGAATTTAGATACCGTAAATCTTATGTACCTAAAAATGCTCTGTTAGTGACTATTTCACAATCAGGTGAGACAGCTGACACCTTAGCTGCTTTACGATTAGCAAAAGAGCTAGGTTACCGCGCCAGCTTAACAATCTGTAATGTAGATGGTTCATCATTAGTGCGAGAGTCTGATCTTGCCTTTATGACCAAAGCTGGCGTAGAAATTGGTGTTGCTTCAACCAAAGCCTTTACTACGCAGCTAGTTGGTTTAATGATGATGACCTTAGCACTAGGTAAATATCATGATATGAGTGAGCAAGTACAAGCAGGTATTGCCCAAGCACTTATGACTTTACCGAGTAAACTAGAGGAAGTACTTGCGCTTGCTGGTTCAATTGAAGGGTTGGCTGAAGACTTTGCTGATAAGCATCATGCTTTATTCTTGGGAAGAGGCGATCAATATCCGATAGCAATGGAAGGCGCTTTAAAGCTTAAAGAAATTTCTTATATACACGCAGAAGCTTATGCGGCGGGTGAATTAAAGCATGGGCCATTAGCACTCATTGATGCTGAAATGCCGGTTATTGTTGTGGCGCCAAAAAATGATTTAATTGAAAAGTTAAAGTCTAATGTTGAAGAAGTTAGAGCGCGTGGTGGTCTAATGTATGTTTTTGCTGACTCTAATGCTAACTTTGCCAACGACGATACCATGAAGGTTATTGATGTACCTGTGTGCGATGATCTGATCGCACCAATTGTATATACCATTCCATTGCAGTTACTGTCATATTATGTGGCAATTATAAAGGGAACAGATGTTGACCAACCGCGTAACTTAGCGAAATCTGTGACCGTTGAGTAACATTATAAAAAGTTAGACAGTATTTG
>JASMAS010000100.1 GCA_030754235.1 Litorilituus sp. | reverse complement strand
GTGTAGCCTAGTCATTCTAAGCAAATACTACTCAACAAAGAGTTAAAGCGCTTTTAGCCGAATCCTTCAAACAGTGTTTGTTGGACATTTTTACGGCGTTATCGCTTTTTTATGTGAAAAAACCACATGACAAAAGCTCTGTCTTGTATAAATACCCAACAAATCGCTGCAAAATCAAGCTCGAAAGATCAACAGACCCTAGTAAAGTGGTCTTAACAACTAGTCATATTTACACCAGAACTTTATGGTATACTGGCAAACAATTACTCCCTTAAATAAATGTCAATATTATTGTGCCGATAAAAGACCCTCATGCCCAACGTGAAGCAAAAAAATATGATAAACCCGTTGCATCACGTGAACTTCTACTTTCACTTATAGAAAAGTGCTCACCACCGCCAACGTTTACTGCTTTAGCTAAAACATTAAACTATCAAGAGGAACACTTATTGATAGGGTTGAAACGTCGTTTGCGGGCAATGGAAAATAGTGGTCAGCTGGTATTTAATAAATTTAAGCAATATGCCATTGCCGCCAAAAGTAGCCTGTTAACGGGCACTGTCATTGGTCATCGAGATGGGTTTGGTTTCTTTACTCCTGATGATACTAATATAAAAACCACTTCACCGATAAAACGAGGCAAGGATTTTTATATTTCGTCCCATGAAATGCAGCGAGTTTTTCATGGTGATGTTGTGCAGGCTGTTTTAATTGACCGTGCCGATAGAAAAGGGCGCAAAGAAGTTAAAATACTAGATGTTATCGAGCCAAGAAGAGCGCCTATTGTTGGGCGTTTTTATGTCGATCATCATATTTGTTCCGTGGTGCCAGAAGATAATAAAATTAAGCAAGAAATTTTAATTGACCCTCAAGCTAAATTAGCCGCACGTCATGGCCAAATGGTAGTGGTTGAATTAATTCAAAGACCAACTAAACGCTCACACGCTATTGGTAAAGTTGTTGAAGTGTTAGGCGATCATATGGCGCCAGGCATGGAAATAGAAATTGCCTTGCGTGCCCATGATTTACCCCATGAATTTTCTCATCAAGTTCAAGCTGAAATTACCTCTATAGCCGAGCAAGTTGAAGAGTCTGCTAAATTACCCAGAAAAGATTTGCGGAATTTACCTTTAGTGACAATTGATGGCGAAGATGCCCGTGATTTTGATGATGCTGTTTATTGCCAGCGAAAAAAATCAGGTGGTTGGCGTTTATGGGTTGCTATTGCTGATGTCAGTTATTATGTTCGTCATGGAACTGCGTTGGATGATGAAGCTATTTCTCGCGGTAATTCCGTTTATTTTCCAAGTCAAGTTATTCCCATGTTACCGGAAAAGTTATCTAACGGTTTATGCTCTTTAAATCCTGATGTTGATAGGCTTTGCATGGTATGTGAAATGACCGTCAGTGAAGCAGGTAAATTATCAGGCTATCAGTTTTACCCTGCTGTTATGCGCTCTCACGCACGGTTTACCTATACTAAAGTTGCCGCTATTTTAGCGAGCAATACCAGTGATGAAAGTAGTGAAATAGCTGCACTCCAAGAGCAATACTCAAGCTTGATCCCTGATTTAGAAAACCTAAAAGCCATGTACCTTGCCTTAAGTGATGCAAGAAGTAAACGTGGCGCTATCGCTTTTGAAACCGAAGAATCTATTTTTATTTTTAATGAGGATAAAAAAATAGATAGCATTGAGCCGCTTATGCGTAATGATGCTCATAAAATCATCGAAGAATGTATGATTTTAGCTAATGTGGCTACCGCGAAATTTATAGAAAAACACTCAAAACCAGGGCTGTTTAGAGTTCATGATAAGCCTAGTGAAGATAAATATAATAACTTTGTTAGTTACTTGGCTGAATTGGGGATTTTATTACCGTCAAGGGAAGCACCTGAGCCAAGGGATTATTGCGATATCTTAGCGAAAGTGGCTAATCGTCCCGATCGAGAACTGATTCAAACTATGTTACTACGCTCTATGCGTCAAGCGGTTTATCAAAGTGATAATTTGGGCCATTTTGGCTTAGCATTAACCTCTTACGCTCACTTTACCTCACCGATACGACGTTACCCAGACTTGGTTGTTCACAGAGTGATAAAAAGTATTATTATTGAACAAGCAAAAGCTCAAGCAGAGCAAAGCCAAATAAACAATGCCAATCAAGGAGCTTATGCTTATAAACTTGAAGAAGTCATAGAGCTTGGTGAACATTGCTCTATGACCGAACGCCGTGCAGATGAAGCAACTAGAGATGTGAGTGATTGGTTAAAATGCGAATTCATGCAAGATCATGTTGGTGATAGCTTCACTGGTGTCATTAGCACAGTTACAAATTTTGGACTCTTTATTCGTTTGCAAGATTTGCATATTGAAGGATTAGTGCATATCACTTCACTTGGGCGAGATTATTATCATTATGATGACGTTCGCATGTGCTTAACGGGTGAGAACACAGGTGTTAAATACCGTGTAGGTGACGTTGTGAGTGTGCAAGTTGCGGCGGTAAACCTAGATGAAAAGAAAATAGATTTAGCCATGCAAGGACATCTCAATGCTCGGCCAAAGCAAAAACTAACTCAAGCACCAAGTAAAGCCAAAAAAGGAAAAAGTGCGAGAAAAAAAGTTGTAGCTATAAAACCGAAAGATAAAGAAAAATCGAAAGCTAAAAAGCGTAGTGAGCGTAGAAAACGTCCAGGTAAAAATGCCCGTAAAAACGCAAAATAAACTATAGCTCATATAATAGAACAATAAAGGTAAACAGAGAATGGCAAAAAATGAAGAATTAGTCTTCGGTATTCACGCAGTATCAGCATTGATGAACAGTGCGCCGGAGCGCTTTATTGAAATTTGGCTTTTAAAAGGGCGTGAAGATGAACGCTTGATGCCAATTATTAATTTAACCAGAAAATATGCTTTGCCAGTACAATTTGTGCAACGAAAGGTACTTGATGATAAAAGTCATGGAGAGCAACACCAAGGTGTGGTTGCCAGAGTTAAGCCCGGTAAAGTTTTTACTGAACATGATTTAGATGACATCATCTGTCAAGCTGAAAAAAATGATAGTGCGCCCTTTTTATTGATTTTAGATGGCGTCACCGACCCTCATAATTTAGGAGCCTGTTTGCGTAATGCCGATGCTGCTGGTGTGCAGGCAATTGTTGTTCCAAAAGATAATGCGGCGCGTATCACTGCAACGGTAAGAAAAGTTGCGGTAGGTGCAGCAGAGTCGGTACCATTAGTGCAAGTAACAAACCTAGCTCGTACCATGAAGCACATACAAAAAATGGGGGTGTGGATTATCGGTACAGCCGGTGAAACGGACACTTGCCTTTACGATGTCAAACTGTCTGGCCCCATGGCTTTAGTGATGGGAGCAGAGGGAAAGGGAATGCGTAGGCTAACGCGAGAAAACTGCGATCAATTAGTGAAGTTGCCAATGGCAGGCAGCGTCTCAAGCTTGAATGTTTCGGTTGCCACAGGTATTTGTTTATTTGAAATTGTCAGACAGCGCCTGCAGTAAAAAACATTTTTATTTATAGTGTGTTACTGAACAACATTTAAAAAATGGAAATAAACCAATGAAAAATTATTTATTGTTATTGT
>JASMAS010000099.1 GCA_030754235.1 Litorilituus sp. | reverse complement strand
AAGCATTACATATATAAGTATATAAATATTTATTTATGTGAACATCATCATTAAGCGTTTTTTTGCTACCTAAGTAGCTAGGTAAAAGTACGTTAATGTGAGTATCCACACAAATTGCATGATAACTAATTGTTAAAGAATTAAGCAGTAATCGCATTCGTTACTCGCTTTATCGCTCGGTGTTTACGTTGCCGTTACCCCGAAGCAGGATGCGCATTGTACGCTTCCAAGTTTTGATGTCAACGTTTTTTTAAATCTTTTTGAAAGTTTTTTTTAAACATTCAATACTTGATTTTAAAACGTTAAGTTAGCTTATAATGATTAAATCAAATGAGTTAACTTATCAAAACGTCCAGTTGATTAGGCTTTTTGCCTGAACCCCTTGGAACTGGAGCGCATTGTAGAGATCTTTTAAAATGACGCAAGCTTTTTTTACAGAAAAGTTTGCGAATGCTCATAAAACCAACAACTATTTCAATTTAAGGCTGAATAGCCAATGTGTCACGTTGTTTTACAGTTTATTAATACATCACATAAAATAACAAACATGGCAGTGATATCTCACTGATAAAATAGTTTTGGGCAATTTATTTTCTTGGTTCAGATAAGGGAAATATTTTAGCATTAAGATTAAGTGGATTAATTTACATTGATGATGCATTGGTTGACGGTAAACACAAGGATAAGCGTGGTCGAGGTACACAAGGGAAAAAGAAAGTGCTGATTGCCTATCAAAGCAGAGGAAAAAAGCGGGTTTTATTGCCATGAAAATGGTTGATAGTATTTCTCATGTGAGTGTGAACCGCTTGTTAAGCTGCGATGAATACTGAGCTACGTAAGTACCTAAACGACTCCTGGCATGAACTCTTTACTACAGATAATTACCGTAACGATTATTCATCAAAAACCACCCGAACCAAAGATGGTGAAGTGGATTTAGATGGTGAAGTGGATTTAGATGCTCTACGCGATAGCGACTCAAGCTTTGCGTCATAATTAATAAAACGTTTCACCTCAATGGGTGTTACAAGGTCATTAGAGACTCTAGAATTGATTATGAATACACTTGATTCAAAACTATTTTTCGTCACCTTCAGTATAGTTAGCATTACTTTTGTTATCGCCAACCACATGTTCTAATTTAATCTCTTTTACAGATCTAAATGTTGTGACAGGTCCTGAACAAGCGTAAAGAACGAAAACGCCCATAAGTAGCTCTGCTGGACTTGAAGCAATTACAACAAAAATTAATACAATAAGTAGCACAACTATAAAGTTGACTTTTCCTTTCCAGTCTACTTCTTTAAAACTATTATATTTGAAGTTACTCACCATCAATAAACCACTAACAATAGTGATAATGCCGATAAGGTAACCATAATCTTGACCCTTTAACTGATATTCATGACCAACCCATATAATACTGGCTATAACTCCTGCCGCAGCAGGACTAGCAAGTCCTTGAAAATATCTTTTGTCTGCTATGCCAACTTGTGTGTTAAACCGTGCTAAACGTAATGCTGCTGCTGCAACAAAAATAAATGCAGCTAACCAGCCAAACTTACCTAAATCCGACAATGCCCAGTTATAGGCAACAAGGCCAGGAGCGATACCAAATGAAACCATATCAGCCATTGAGTCATATTCTGCACCAAACGCACTTTGCGTATTTGTCATTCTTGCAACTCGACCATCTAAACCATCAAAAATCATTGCAATAAAAATAGCAACAGCCGCACTCTCAAAATGACCATTCATTGAAGATACAACAGCATAAAAGCCAGAAAAGAGCCCCGCGGTTGTTAAAAGGTTAGGAAGTAAATATATTCCTTTACTATTTGATTTATCTAAATTTTGCTTGTTTTTCATAAAATATTGGCTATACGAGTTAACGGCTAATTATATATGTTACTAATTTACCACAAGTTGAATTTACAGTTAAAGTGCTCTGATACTTAAATTATTATTAGCAATTGGATAACTTTTAGGTTATTCACATTATTAGGTTCGTATCCGAGTGAGCTAAATTAGCGATTGACACGAATGTCAGAATAAAGAATATTATTCATAATTAGCAACAACTCCTATGTTTGCTACTTAAAAACTAAGGCATTATTTTCCACTTCAAGTTTAATTGTCGTGCTAGGATTATACTCTCCTGCTAATAGTTTTTGCGCTAATGGATTTTCTACTCCTTGCTGAATAGCCCGTTTTAATGGTCTAGCACCAAAGATAGGATCAAAGCCAGCTTGCGCAATTAATGATAATGCCAGTGGTGTAACCGTTAAAGTTAACTCTTGCTCTATCAATCGCTTAGACAATTTTTGCATTTGTATATTTGCTATTTGTTCAATTTGCTCTGCTGCCAATGGATGGAAGACAACTGACTCATCAATTCGATTGATAAACTCAGGCTTAAAGTGATGAGATATATCTGTCATCACCTGTGTTTTCATTTGTTGATATTGACTATCATCACTAAAATTTTGGATGATATCTGAACCAATATTTGAAGTCATTATGATCACGGTATTTTTAAAATCAACTGTACGCCCTTGGCCATCAGTTAGGCGTCCATCATCTAGCACCTGCAGTAATATATTAAAAACATCACTATGAGCTTTTTCAACTTCATCCAGTAGAATAACTGAGTAAGGTTTTCTGCGTACAGCTTCTGTTAAGTAACCACCCTCTTCATAACCGACATACCCAGGAGGGGCACCAACTAAACGAGCTACAGAGTGTTTTTCCATGAACTCAGACATATCTATACGGATAAGGGAGTCTTCACTATCAAATAAAAAATATGCCAGCGCTTTAGTGAGCTCCGTTTTACCTACACCTGTTGGACCTAAAAATAAAAAAGAACCAATAGGCTGGTTTGGATCGGCAAGGCCAGCTCTAGAGCGTCTAATGGCATTAGACACTGAGGTTACTGCTTCTGCTTGACCAATCACTCGTTGATGAAGTTCATCTTCCATATGCAATAATTTTTCACGTTCATGCTCTAACATTTTTGCGACGGGGATCCCTGTAGCACGGCTTAATACATCGGCTATTTCAACATCAGTGACTTTGTTAGCAAGCAAACTCATGTCTTGCATTTCAGCTTGGGTCGCTAAATCTAACTGTTTTTCTAACTCTGGTAACTTACCGTATTGCAACTCAGACATTCGGTTCAAATCGCCACTTCGTCGAGCTGATTCTAAGTCAATTCGAGCTTGCTCTAATTCTTCTTTAATAGTTTGAGTACCATATAGTGCTGCTTTTTCAGTTGTCCATACTTCATCTAGCTCATCATACTGCTGCTGTTTTTGTGTGATTTTTTCAGAAATTTCAGCTAAACGTTTTTTACTGGCGTCATCTGAGTCTTTGCCCAGTGCCCTTTGCTCTAATTTTAACTGAATTAGACGACGCTCAAGCCTGTCGAGATCTTCGGGCTTTGAGTCCATTTGCAGTCGAATACTTGACGCTGCTTCATCTATTAAATCAATAGCTTTATCAGGAAGCTGTCTATCACTGATATAGCGATGTGATAATGAAGCCGCGGCCACAATAGCAGGGTCGGTAATATTAACGGAGTGATGGAGCTCATAACGTTCTTTTAAGCCGCGTAAAATAGCAATGGTATCTTCAACACTGGGTTCATCGACTAATACTTTTTGAAAGCGTCGCTCTAAAGCAGCATCTTTTTCAATATATTGACGATATTCATCTAGTGTCGTAGCGCCAACACAATGTAAATCTCCTCGTGCCAATGCTGGTTTTAGCATATTACCTGCATCCATCGCACCATCAGATTTTCCAGCACCTACCATAGTATGTAGCTCATCAATAAATAAAATCACCTGCCCTTCTTTTTGCGCTAATTCATTGAGTACAGCCTTTAAGCGCTCTTCAAACTCTCCTCGATATTTTGCTCCGGCAACTAAAGTGCCCATATCAAGGGATAACACCCGCTTGTTTTTTAATCCCTCAGGTACTTCATGGTCAACAATGCGCTGTGCTAAGCCCTCTACAATGGCGGTTTTACCTACCCCTGGCTGACCAATTAATACCGGGTTATTTTTAGTGCGACGTTGTAATACTTGCAAAGTTCTGCGAATTTCATCATCTCTACCAATAACAGGATCTAACTTACCCTGCTCGGCACGCTCAGTTAAGTCAACGGTAAATTTTTGTAATGCAAGACGTACATCTTCCGCATTTTGATCGTCAACTTTTTGCCCTCCTCGCACATGCACAATAGCCGATTTTATTCGTTCTTCATTAGCTCCAAGCGATGCTAATATTTTTCCTAAAGCACCTTTATCTTCAATGGCTGCTAATAAAAACATTTCTGATGAAATATACTTATCAGACATTTTTTGGGTATGTTTATCACATAAATTAAAGAGTTTGCCAGAAGCTGATGATAGCTGAACATCACCTGCTGAGTCTGTTACTTGCGCTAATGAGTCTAGTACTTGCTCAACCTTTACTCTGAGTGTATGTACATCAACACCTGCGCTTTTGAGCAAGGGAATCACTGTATTTCCATTTTGATTTAGTAGCGCCATCATCAAATGAACGGGCTCAATAAATTGATGATCTCGACCTAAAGCTAATGATTGCGCATCAGCAATGGATTCTTGAAATGATTGAGTAAATCTATCTAAACGCATAAATACTCTCCTGCTATTAATGTAAAGTACATTAATTAATACAACTGGTACAACTAGTAAAAAATAGCACTGGGTTTATAAATTAACTATTTATAACATTAGGACTGTTTAGCTATTTTTCAATAGCAAAAAATTTTACTAGATTGCTTTATAAACAATAAACATTCCATTAAAAATTTAACGAAAGCAAATTAAACTGGCCATACGGCCTGTAACCGCTTTTTTCCGATAAGAATAATATTTATCGCTATTTAAAAAAGTGCATTGTGATTGCACCTTTATTTGCTTAACACCTAGGTGCGCTAGTTGAATTTGAGCAATCATGGATAAATCAGCGAGAAATTTACCGTGCGATTTAGCAACAAAGGCTTGAGATAAGGATGAATCTTGGCTAATAAAAGCTGTTCTTACTTCTTCACCGACCTCAAAAACTGTGTTACCAATACAAGGGCCTAACCAAGCATATAGCTCAACAGCAGACGTATCCATTTTATTTAAAGTATTAGCAATAATATTACCCGCAAGCGGCTTCCATCCACCGTGAATTGCCGCAATTTCATCGCCTTGCTTTGCTGACAATAATATAGGTAAACAATCTGCTGTCATCACAGCTAAACAGACTTTCTTATTGGTAGTTATTGCCGCATCTGCCGTGATGGGCCGTGGTGAAACATGATGAATATGAGCTACCTTATTACTATGCACTTGATCTAGCCATTGAATAGTAGTGTGTTCAGGTAATAGCTCTTCTAGGTACTGTCTATTTTTATTAACTAATTCAGGTTTATCACCAACATGTAGACCCAAATTAAATCCCTGATAGGGAGAACTAGCAGCGCTATCTACAGCAAAAGGAGATCGCCGTCTCGTTTGCATTGCTAGTACTTTTTGTTCCAATAAAGAAGTTTCGAGTGGTATTTTTTTTGTTTGATGAAAAGCAACAAATTCAATAGCTGAATTTGTTGCTCGGCATTGAGGTTTAGTATTCTTCTTTTGCATTAAGCAAAGTATCTTGTTGTAATATTTCAACTAATTCAACAAAGTCTTCAGGTAAGTCTGCATGCCATGTCATTAATTCGCCTGTAATCGGGTGATATAAAGAGAGCATAGCAGCATGTAATGCTTGACGTTTAAAGCCGCGTAATTTGTCTAATAACTCAGGCGTGGCATTTTTAGGTGGTCTAGGGCGCCCACCATAAACAGGATCGCCAACCAACGGATGGGTAATATGCGCCATATGCACACGAATTTGATGAGTTCGCCCTGTTTCAAGACGTAAGCGCAAACGCGTATGTAAACGGTACTTTTCTAATACACGATAATGAGTAACAGAAGGTCGACCTGAAAAAGTAACTGCCATATGAGTACGTTTGGTTGCATGTCGCCCAATAGGCTCATCAACTAAGCCACCCGCTGTCATTAAGCCATTGGCAACCGCCTCATATTCACGCGTTATTTCTCTTAATTGCAGTGCTTCAACAAGATTGGTTTGTGCTGCAATAGTTTTAGCTACAACCATCAAGCCTGTTGTATCTTTATCTAAACGATGAACAATACCTGCTCGTGGTACCACATCTAATTCAGGGCAATGGTGCAGCAAAGCATTAAGCACAGTGCCATCTGGGTTACCTGCCCCAGGGTGAACCACTAAACCTGCGGGCTTGTTAATAACTAAAATATCATCATCTTCATAAACAATATTTAAGGCGATATCTTGTGCTTCAAAACGTTGTTCTGCTTCCACTTGTGCATCAATAGTGATAACTTCTCCGCCATACATTTTTTCACGTGCGCGTGTTAACACCTCACCATTGACCGTAACACATCCTGATAAAATCCATTCTTTTAAGCGAGAACGGGAATAATCAGGAAACATTTGCGCAATTGTCTGGTCTAAGCGTTTACCTAAACATGATTGAGGAACAATATCTTTATGTTGAATAATTTCAGCCATTAAACTCTCTTTGATTTTTTAACATTGTGCAAGCGAAAGTGCTAGGTTAGAATGCTTACATCATCGTTGCACCAAGTATATGAGATCATTTTACCCTTTTTATAAGGGGCTTTCATACTTATTTAACTTCAAATACCGTATATATAGGCTTAACTGCAATTTCTATGGAAAAATTAACAAAAAAAATTTTATTTACCTTGCTAGCAATAACATTAGCTGGATGTTCCTCTTCTGAACCTGAGCTTGATAAAGTTCCTGACAAGTCTGCACAAGCATTATTTGTGGATGCAAGAGAGTCTCTTGATAATGGTTTATATCAAAAAGCCATTCAGATCTTATCTGCTATTGATTCTCGCTTTCCTTATGGACCTATTTCACATCAAGTGCAATTGGATTTAATTTATGCCTATTATAAAGTGGGTGATGCCGCACAAGGAATTGCCTTAACGGACAGGTTTTTACGATTAAACCCCGAAAATCCTAACATTGATTACGTTTACTATATGAGAGCGCTAATTAATTTATCGACAGAAGAGAACCTTTTCCAAGATTTAGCAGGAATAGATCGCTCAGATAGAGATCCAACGGCATCACACGATGCATTTAATGATTTTAAACGAATTTTAACTAAATACCCTGAGAGTAAATACGCTGCTGATGCCAGAAAGCGTATGATTTCAATTAAATCACGTTTAGCTAAATATGAAATTTCAGTCGCTAAATTTTATTTTAAACGAGAAGCTTATGCTTCAGCAGCCAATAGAGGTCGTTATGTGGTGGAATATTTTTCACCAAGCCCGGAAGTTGAGCAAGCATTAGAAATGATGGTGCAATGCTATGATAAATTAGGACTAATAGATATGAAGAAGAACACGTTACAGGTTCTTGCTGCAAATTATCCTAATAATTCATTAGTAAGATAACCCAGTGCTATAAATAAGCAAAACGTCGAGTTACGAAGAAGCACAAAAAGCTTCTTCGTAACTCAGCTATACCTACTGGCAATTAGATAGCTTCGTGATTCTCTTCTGCCGTTCTAATACGAATAACACGCTCAACATCAGTGATAAATATTTTACCGTCACCTATTTTACCTGTTTGTGCAGTTTCTAGGATAGCATTAACACAGCGTTCAACATCTTCTGTCGCTATTACAATCTCTATTTTGACTTTAGGTAAAAAATCCACCATATACTCAGCACCACGATACAGTTCTGTATGACCTTTTTGTCTGCCAAATCCCTTAACTTCAGAAACGGTCATACCCGTAATGCCAATTTCTCCTAAAGCTTCACGCACATCATCCATTTTAAAGGGTTTGATAATTGCTTCTATTTTTTTCATTATATTTCTCTAAATTAAGGCCAATTAAGAGTATTACAGCCTGTTTGAGATAAATTTTCAATATCCTCTAAGGCTTTTATTTTGTTAAACTACGATTTTAGTTATATTTAATTTTATTAGGAAGGTTTATGGAGCAACAAGCAATCATTGATGAGATGAAGGTTTTACCTGAAATCGATATTCAATTTGAAATACGTCGTCGAATAGGCTTTATCAAGAAAACACTTAAACAATCTGGCCTTAATAATTTAGTACTAGGTATTAGTGGTGGTGTTGACTCTTCAACTTGTGGTCGTTTAGCACAACTTGCCGTCAATGAACTTAATGAAGAATTTTGTGAGAACTCCACTCAAAAATATCAATTTATTGCTGTACGTTTACCTTTTGGTGTACAAGCTGACGAAGCTGATGCTCAACAAGCAATAAACTTTATTCAGCCAAGCCATTGCGTAACTACCAATGTACATGATGGTGTTCATGGTATTCATCAACAAGTGGTTAATGCACTTGACAAAGCTAAACTTTTATCTGCTTCAGAAGCACAAATTGATTTCTCTAAAGGCAATGTAAAAGCTCGTGCTCGTATGGTAGCTCAATACCATATCGCAGGTATTCTCGGTGGCCTGGTAATAGGTACAGATCATAGTGCAGAAAATATTACCGGATTTTTCACTAAGTGGGGTGACGGAGCCTGTGATTTAGCACCACTTTTTGGTCTTTCTAAGCGTCAAGTCAGAATGCTGGCTAAAGCATTAGGTGCACCATCAATCCTCGTTGAAAAAGCACCAACAGCTGATTTAGAGTGTTTAGATCCTGGTAAAACTGACGAAGATGCTTTAGGTATTAGCTACGATCAACTTGACGATTTTCTCGAGGGTAAAGTCCTCAGCAATGAAATAAAAACGCATATCATTAATATATACCTAAAAACACAGCATAAACGCCAGACTATTCCCACTATTTATGATCAATAGCCTTTAATTTTTAACGGTAATTAGCGGCTATTGAACTTTAGAGATGACTTTTACAGCAAATTGTTTGGTATTGATACAATTGCTTTTATCTCAAACAAAATTTAACCCTAAAAGATCAACAGCCCCTAGCAAAATCCATTTTTATTAACTATACCTAACTCATAAGGACGTTAAATAAAATGGATTTTTTATGCTAAACAACACTCCTGTTCGCAAAGTAAAACACTGTCGCAAAAAAGCTAACGCTTTTACACTGCTTGAATTGATGACATCCATATCAATAACTTCAATATTAGCCACAATTGCAATGACAAGTTTGCAAGGCTTTATTGTTCAAATGCGCGTTGATAATGAAATATCACAATTACATCGCATGTTACTAATAACAAGAAATAGCGCTATAAACTCTGGTCAAAAAGCGATTTTATGCCCTTTAGATATACGCTTTAACTGCACAACACAATGGCATAAGGATTTAAGTATTTTTATCGATACCAATGATAATAAAATATTTGATCATCATAACAATGAAAAAGTAATTCGCATTAAAGAAGCGATTAATCCTAACGATATATTAATCTACGGTAAAGGAAGAAATAAAATCACTTTTAAACCCACAGGGCAGTTAAGTGGTTTAGCTAATGGAACTTTTAGATACTGCCCCAAAGATTACAAAACTAAAGCACGTGGTATTATAGTTGCTCGCTCAGGAAGAGTGTATCAGTCAACAGACATAAATAATGATGGCCTAGATGAAAACCGCAGCTATAAAAACATTACCTGTAATTAGGGTGCACTATTGAATATGGCCGCACTAGCGAGGTTATTGATAATATGGTATTAGTAGAGGTCTACTAGTAGTATTTACAGAGTAACTATAATGAATTATTTTCAGAGGGACTTTCACTTATTTTCTTTTTCAAATACTACTAAGTTAAAAAGTTCGCATGGTTTCACAATCGTCGAGTTAATGGTTGCTATTGCGCTAGTGGCGATAATTTCTACAATCGCATTACCTAGCCTCAATCATTTTCTGGTCAAAATACGCGTAGACAACGAAATAACTGAACTACAACGGTTATTATTAACAGCAAGAAATATGGCAATAAACACAGGTAAAAATACGACTATTTGCCCTTTGGATGATTCAGGTCATTGCACATCAAATTGGCAAAACAAAATCAGTGTTTTTACCAATGATTCAAATGATATTGTTTCTAATAATTCCTTTGCTACCCCAGATGAATTAATCAAAGTTAAAGAGGGTGTCAAACCAGGTGATACACTTCAATTTGCCAATATTAGTGTTATATATGCGCCTTCAGGGCAATTAATTACCAATAACGGTAGCTTTAATTACTGCCCTAAAAACGAAGAAGATGAATCTAGAGGGGTTAGTTTATCAGTTTCTGGCAGAAGTTATTTAAGCGCAGATACTGATAATGATGGAAAAGATGAAGATAGAAACGGTGATGAAATTGCCTGTATGTAACCGCTTAAACTCGACAATTGCATAACCCCTTAAGGTGTTACTTAGGTTTTATTGAGTTTTAATTCAACTTAGCTCATATTTTTAATTCTTTTCAAGGCTTCTTCACCTCCATATTCAGCACCAAACTCGAGTACAGACAAGTTATGTTGATAAGCATAAGCTACTTGGCCTAATGTCATAATAAATAATGTGATACTTATTAGTGCTTTCATGGTGTTATCCCTGCTTAAATTGAGTGTTGTTTACTCAGAAATTAGTGGCATATTAGAGTATGTAAAACATGAAAAGCCAGATCTACATCAAGGAATAAATCATTTTAAGTGGTAAAAATTAATCTTGATAACCCTGTTCAAAATCAGCTGCTTGTGCCTGTTTATCTTCGCTACAAAAAGCAAACGTTTGGATGTTTTTCGGCCACCGACATTGCTTAGGTTGTTGATAAAAAGCTTGCCAAGCTTGCTTTTTCTTTCCTTTATATTTTGATTTAACAACAATGGTATGAGTAGTTTTAAAAGGAGTTCCTGCCTTTATTTTACTGCTAGCGACAGGTTTTATTTTCGAACTAAGATTACTGTTTTTAGTAGTTTTTTTCTTTTTTCGCGTCTTCTTTTTACCACTATTTTCACATTGCCACCACTTAGCCCTAGCTTTATCTTCCTTCGCTCGTAAACTAAGACCACGCTTAGGTGAGTAGCCGCTTCGCTGTAAAGCTTGCACATGATGAAGCTTAGTTAATAAATATTTACAGCGCTGTTTCGCTAAAATTTTTGGTGGAAAAATCAGCAGCACAATGAGTGATAAAACGACTATAACCTGATACATAGATTCAATCCTTGAATGCAGTAATCCATCTGCTATAAGCATAGTCAACTTTATAGACTATGCTTAACAATGATTAAACTTATTCAATAATAACGACATGGATGTGCTCAATGAAATACCCCCTACCCGTTTTTCTACTCACCTATCTATTGTGCCTACCCATTGCTGCTCAAGATAAGCCTCAACAAAAACTCGCTATTCAGCAAGGCGTTAATTTTAAAAGTGTTAACGCGGTCAGCCAATACTGGGTGTCTGAAAAACTCGATGGCATCAGAGGGTATTGGAATGGTAAACATCTTTTAACTAGGCAAGGGCATATTATTCATAGCCCTAAATGGTTTACTCTGCACTGGCCGCAAAATAGCATGGACGGTGAGTTATGGATAGCTAGAGATCAATTTCAATCAGCCCTTTCTTGCGTAAGAAAAAAAAACATTGATGAAAACTGTTGGAGAAAGGTTCGTTTTATGATTTTTGATTTACCCAAGCAAGGGGGCACTTTTAAAGAAAGGGTTAACACAATGAAGCAATTAATTACCAATACGTCATCATTGTATTTGGCTATGATCCCACAAATTAAGCTTAAAAA
The DNA here is from genome assembly GCA_030754235.1 of Litorilituus sp. Taxonomy (GTDB): domain Bacteria; phylum Pseudomonadota; class Gammaproteobacteria; order Enterobacterales; family Alteromonadaceae; genus Colwellia. The sequence continues at coordinate 39,755 of JASMAS010000099.1, read as the reverse complement.
TATGGAACAGGTGGAGAGTATGCTAAACAACATTGTTGCAAACAAAGGTGAAGGCTTAATGATGCATTATGAAAATGCCTATTACAAAGTAGGTAGAACATCCAATCTCATGAAACTTAAAAAACACCAAGACGCTGAAGCTATAGTAATTGCCCACCTAAGTGGTAAGGGTAAATATCAGAACATGCTAGGCGCTATCACAGTAAAAACAGCACAAGGGATCACGTTTAACATTGGCTCAGGCTTTAGCGATAGAGAGCGCGCTAACCCGCCTGCCATTGGCAGTATTATTACTTACCAGTACAATGGCACTACTAAGGCTGGTATTCCACGGTTTGCACGCTTTTTAAGAATAAGGAAAAACAAGTTATAACGCTATATTATGCGAAAGCCATTACTGAGTAGGTTTATATTGAAAAATTAACACCTTCAAACCTTTACCTGAATATGCTTCTTTGAAGACACTTGGATTAGCTATGCGTTGCAAAAAAATGCATTCTGGGCATTCACGAGCTACTTCATTTTTTAGAAATTCCTCATCTAGATCAGGAGAGTTTAAACATAAGACTAATTTAGCATCAGCATTCATCCATTGTGGAATTCGGCGAATAATTTTAGCGTAATCGCGTTCAATGTGAACACTGCCCATTTGAAATGATGGGGGATCACAAATTAATAAATCATACTGACCATATTTTTTGATACGGCTATTGGATTTAAAAATATCAACACCTTCAAAAACCACTTGCTTACCATTTTTTTTTGCTAAGTTATTTAGTTGATGATTTGCCCTTCCCTTACTTAGCGAGGCTTTGCTTAAATCAATATTAACCACTTGTTTAGCTCCGCCTGCCGTTGCGGCTACTGAAAAAGCACAGGTGTAAGCAAAAAGGTTCAATACGTTTTTATCTTGCGCATTGGCTTGCACCCAAGTCCGCCCACAACTCATATCTAAAAATAAACCGCTATTTTGCGCTCTACCTAATTCAATATGGTAATTCAGGCCATTTTCTGAAACGATTGTCTGCTCAATAGCATCGCCTAATAAGACTTCAGTCGGCGCAAATTTTTGATAACGACGCTGCACTTGTACACTACGACACTCATTTGTTAATAACGCTATTGCTTTCGCTTGCGTTAATAACCAATCTTGCTCCACGTCTTGGTATAGAGTAATCAACATTACTGGCGGCAACCAATCAACATTGACATGAGATAAATGTTGATAAGCATGACCTCGACCATGAAATAAGCGCTGAGAGTCAGTAAAATTTGTAGTGTGTATATGTTTAATCATAAAGAGGTTTTAAAGATGAAAAAGCCGAACAATAATAACATTGCTCGGCTTAGTGTTCCAAAATGTTTATAGGGTTTCTAGCAATTATGCTTAGCTAAAAACCAAACAAACTTACAGCAAAAAACTTTTGTGCTACGGTATTGATAAAAATAATTAACACAATAGCAGGAATAAAGGTACCTAGTGAAAAGTTAATATACTTTTCTACCCAAGAGCCAATATAGCCATCATTTCCTAGCGCAAGTTCCTCGGAGAGTTTATTCTTTTTCCATCGGTAACTAACAAAAACACAAAGTAAAAAACCATTAAGTGGTAAAATAGTATCATAGAAAATATCATAAACCACATCAAAGAAAGATTTAGTACCACCAGCATAGGTCGTAAATTCGGTAAAGAAAGCCACCATGCCAAAGGAAACGGTAGCAAAAATAGTCAAAATCCCTGCTGTCATCAATAAAATTGATAAGGCTTTTTTTCGCGTATGTTTTTTCTCTGTCACTAAATAAGAAACGGGTACTTCAATGATAGACACTAATGAAGTGATTGCAGCAAAAAAGACTAAAAGAAAGAAAAGTGCGGCAATTGCGCTTGCACCAAAATAACCAATGGAGCTTTGCAGGGCTAAAAATATTTTCGGTAAGAAAGTAAAGATTAATGACACCGAACTATCACTTAGCTCACTTGGAACAATATTAGGATTAAACGAAAAAACCGCAGGTAAAATCATTAATCCAGCAACAAAAGCAACACCTGTGTCGGTAATTGCCACCAATTTTGCAGAACTAGGAATATTTGTTTGGCGGTTTATGTAAGAGCCATAAGTAATTAAAATCCCCATACCAAGCGACAAGGAGAAAAAGGCTTGAGATAAAGCACCGTTAACAACGCTAGGAGTGATTTTACTTATGTCTGGTATGATGAAAAACTTAACACCTGCAAAAGCATTATCTAGGCTTAATACAAAAATAACCATGATAATGAGCATAACAAATAAAGAAGGCATTAATATTTTAGCTGCTTTTTCGATACCATCTTTAACCCCTGCTACTAAAATAAAATTAACCACCGCCGCAACAACGGCCATAGCTAAAAACAAATAAGGGCTATTGATAAACTCACCAAAACCGTCGCTAGCTAAATACTCTAAATTACCCGTAATGGTTAGCACAAGATAGCCCAAAATCCACACGGTGATCACCATATAAAAAACAGCAATCATAAAAGGTGTCAGCACACCTAGTAGACCAGCAGCTCCCCACAAGGAGCTATTGCCACTTAATGTTTTATAGGCTCCTACGGGTTCTTTAGCCGTTTTTCTACCTACAGCCATTTCAGCTATCATTACCGGCAAACAGATTAAAAATACAAATATCGCGTACATAATTAAAAATGCACCACCGCCATTTTTAGCTGCATTGACTGGAAATCCGACTAAATTACCAATCCCCACAGCAGAGCCCGCCGCTGCTAAAATAAAACCAATACGGGAGCTAAAATTTTCTCTAGGTTCGCTCATAAACTTCCTTCACTTATACTTATTATAATGAGGGACTATTAAACAGTCCCCTACGTTTTTATTTTATAAAACGCTTGATGCTAGCAAGCTTTATCAACCTTGTCTCCTTAAAGGTCAACATAAACCAACTACGAAGTGTATAGTATTTAATCCACTTAGGGATATTTTATTTAGGATTATCGTGAAAATAGCTTAGGGTTCATCAAAGTTAAAATACTTATCGCATCTTCTTCTGCAAATTTAACAGCCTGTGAAATATCCTCTTCTGTTAACTTAAGACTTTTGCATAAAGAGTCATTAATCACTTGATCATAACAAAACGTCTCAACATGACTATCGAGTAAAGCGAGTCTTGAAGCTAAGTTAAGTACTTTAACGTCCTTGTTAATTTGATGACTTTGCGCTTGATGACAATGACGAATAGGAATAATAATTTTTTCAGGTAATTGCCAAATTTTAAGTAATTCCGCAGAAATATTGGTGTAAGTGAAGCCAAGCGCTAACTCTTGCAGCGTCCAAGGTAAATTATCTTGATTATACTGTTCGCAGCGCTGAGCTATTTCAGGGGTAATTTTGGCCACCAATAACTCACCAAAATTTTGCAATAATCCGGCAACAAAAAGTCGTTCAATATCTTTGATGCCGGCTTTTATGGCTAAATTTTTTGACACTAAGGCGCAAAAAACACTCATTCGCCAAAAGCGTTTTAAATCTATCACTTGGTTAGAAAAATGTTTAAATGCTGAAGCAGCAACATCCACTAACATCATATTATAAATAGCTTGTGTACCAATAATAGACACAGCACGAGAGATAGTGCTAACTTCACCAGGAAAGCGATAAATAGCACTATTTGCAATTTGTAATAGTCTTGACGTCATTGAAGGATCAACACCGATCACATCTGCAAAATCACTGATAATAGAGCTTTCATCTTCCATTAATGCTTTTACTTTCAAGCAAGCGTCAGGTAGCGCAAAAGAGCCATTGGCTTGTAATGCATATTCACGTGCATGCATACTGATTCTCCTATGTTAATAACAGCTAATCAAATGGCACACCACTATCTTCTTTGATGTGCTCTGTTACCATATAAGTATTGGTTTGAGAAATAGCCGGTAAATCAGCAACCTTCTCTAACACTAGTCGATAACTTTCAATATCGGCAAACCTAATTTTCAGTAAATAATCATAGCCACCGGCAATCAAGTGACATTCGACAATTTCTTTAATATTAACCACTTCCATTTTAAAGCGTTTAAAAATATCTGCTGTTGTCCTATCCAAGGTTACTTGAATATAAGCGGTCATTCCATAGTCAAGTTTACGGGCATTTAAAAAGGCTCCATAGCGCTGAATATAACCTTCTGCTTCTAAGCGTTTTACCCTATCTAGACAAGGGCTTGCACTTAAGTTGATTTTGTTGGCTAGGTCGACATTTGAAATTCTGCCATTAGCTTGCAAGATTTTAAGAATCGACATATCAATACGGTCTAAGGGTTTTATTTTGTTCATATCAATTTTTAACGAAGGTCATTCTGTCTTAATAGAATATTGACATAGATTTAATGGTTTAAAAAGAAAAAGGCGTGTTCAAGAGAACACGCCTTTGATAAGCCTCAAATAAGCTCAACTATAATGCGTAAATTATTCTTCATCTTCAACCAAGGTCATCAAGGATGTATTGCCGCCAGAAGCCGTAGTATCAATACTAATAGTTTTTTCTGTTAGTAAACGTTGTATTAGGGTATCAAAATATTCTGATGTAATCACAGGTAAAATTGCGCCTTGGCGTTGAGCAAGTTTTTCACTCATATAATGCTTAAGATCACACTGACTATCAACAACCACACCCGATAGTGCAGGGTGAGCTAGCATAGTTTCCAAGTGACAGAGTTTCGCTACTTGTAATACTCCTTTATCAGCGCCTGTAGAAACAAACTTATCTCTAAAAGCTAGCGCTTCTTCATAGAATAAATCTGACACTACTGTCACCACTGCATTACCTGTTGCTAAGGCTGTTACTAACGATATTGCCCAAAAATGAAAACTTACTTTTTCATCAGCAAAACAAACTACTGTACCGCGGTTTTCTAGATACAGAACATTAGACTCACCTGTTGGACCCGGTAACTCTAATGGTTTTTTCATGCGTTTTTCAATATTGATTAATTGATTACGGGCTGAAGCTAACGTCCGGTTTAAATCATCGGCTAAATCATCAACAATTTCCACATGAGCTATTTTGGCTAATAACTGACGAGCGCATGATATACGGCTATTAAGGTCAGTTAAACGCCACACTTTTTCAGCCATATTGGCTTTACTCATTAAAATATTTGCTTCTCGATGAGACTTTTCATCACTAGCAAGGGCTTTTGCTTGTGAAGACGTGACGTTAAATTGTTCTTCATCTGGCGTCGCTTTTTCAACCACCAAACGAGATAAGTAATTTGGTCCCCCCGCCTTAGGGCCCGTGCCAGAAAGACCTCGACCACCAAAAGGTTGAACACCAACAATTGCACCTATCATATTGCGGTTGATATACACATTGCCTGCACGTGAGAGTTTAGCTAAATTAATTGCTCTGTGTTCAATGCGCGTATGAATGCCCATGGTTAAGCCAAAGCCTGTGCTATTAACTCTTTCAATCACTTGCTCAATTTCATTGCCTTTAAAACGAACAACATGTACACAAGGGCCAAAAACTTCTTTAGTTAAGACACTAATATCATTAATTTCATATAAGCGTGGTGCGAAAAAGTAGTGCCCTTGTGCGTCATTAACTTCGTTACCTATAGCGCATTGATATAAAAGCTCACCATTAGTTTCCATGTAATCACTATGGCTATTAAGGGCATCAAGTGCTTTTTGATCAATCACAGGACCAACATCGGTACTCAATTTGGCAGGGTTGCCTATATGTAACTCAGCTAAAGCTCCTTTAAGCATTGTAATGACCGTATCAGCAATATCTTCTTGTAAAAATAATACACGTAATGCTGAGCAGCGTTGACCCGCTGATTGAAAACCAGATGAAATCACATCATCAACCACTTGCTCTGGTAAGGCCGTAGAGTCAACTATCATACAGTTTTGTCCACCGGTCTCAGCAATCAAAGGGATTTGATCACCACCTCGCTCGGCTAAAGTTTGCGATATGCGAGTGCCTGTTTCAGTTGAACCGGTAAACATAACAGCCGCAACACGCATATCTGGTACTATGGTATTACCTACTGCGCTTCCACGGGCAATAACAGCTTGCACGACATTTACGGGTAAACCAACTGACTGCATTAACTCAATAGTTCTTAAGGCAATTAAGCCTGTTTGCTCTGCAGGCTTCGCAAGCACCGTATTACCTGTGGCAATGGCAGCAGCGACTTGGCCTAAAAAAATCGCTAATGGAAAGTTCCATGGGCTAATACAAAGCACCACCCCACGTGCTTCAAGACGTTTATCTTTACTTTGCTCTAGCGCTCGTGCTGCATAGTATCGGCAAAAATCGACGGCCTCGCGCACTTCATCAATGCCATCTTGAGCAACTTTGCCTGCTTCTTTAATACACAGGGCAATTAACTCGTCACTATGACGCTCTAGAATATCAGCTATACGACACAATAACGCGCTACGCTCAGCAACGGCTGTTTGTGACCATGATATAAATGCTGACTGAGCATTATCAATCATCAACTGCATTGCGGCTTCATTATCATGCTGGTGAAAACCTATAATTTCACTGTGATTTGCAGGGTTTTTAACCGCGACGGCATTCTCTGGTACCTCATTTTTATTTAATAAATGCCCAGTAAACCAATTATCTAATGCTTTTTTAAGTGGTGTTATTTCATTAATATCGGATAAATCTATCCCCTTTGAATTATCACGACCTTCGCCATAACCTGTGCCATTTTTTTCTTGACGATAAAGGTCTATCGGTAAAATAATTTGCTTATTGTACTTATTTTTTAAACGCTGAGTTTTTTCTACCGGATCTTCTAGCAATGACTCAACCGGTTGCGATTCATCAACAATGGCATTCACAAACGAGGAGTTGGCACCATTTTCTAATAAGCGCCTGACTAAATAAGCCAATAAGTCTTCATGATGACCAACTGGTGCATAAATGCGACATTGTATATTTTCTTGGGAAACAACTTGATCATATAGAGAGTCTCCCATACCGTGTAAACACTGAAATTCGAAACCTTCTTTGTCATCCCCTGCAAGTTCAACAATAGTTGCTGCTGTATAGGCATTATGAGTGGCAAATTGTGGATAAATACTGTCTCGATATGCTAACAACTTATTGGCACAAGCATGGTAAGAAACATCAGTTGATGATTTGCGCGTAAAAACAGGGAAATGAATCATCCCCTCTTTTTGAGCATTTTTAATTTCAGTATCCCAATAAGCCCCTTTAACCAAGCGAACCATCATTTTACGGTGTGTGCGAAGGGTTAAATCTCTAAGCCAATCCACCACAAAAATAGCACGTTTTTGGTATGCTTGCAGTGCAATACCAAACCCTTGCCAGTCGCCTAAATCTGCATCCGCAAATACCGCTTCAATAATATCAAGGGAAATATCTAAGCGTTCCGACTCTTCTGCATCGACCGTTAAACCAATATTGTATTGCTTGGCTTGCAGACAAAGCGCTTTTAATTTTGGCACAATTTCATTCATGACTCGGCTTTGATGGCTAAATTCATACCTTGGATGAATAGCAGAAAGCTTCACTGAGATGCCAGGTACTGTACGAGGATCATTCTTACCCGAGGTTTTAGCCACTTGCCCTATGACTTCAATTGCTTTTTGGTAAGACTTTAAGTAGCGTTCGGCATCAGCCATAGTGCGAGCGCCCTCCCCTAACATGTCATAGGAATAAACATAACCTTTTTGTTCTTTTTCAGCAGCACGTTCTGTCGCAGCGCCTATGGTTTCACCCATGACAAATTGTTTACCCATTACTTTCATCGCAAAATTCATTGATTTACGAATAACAGGTTCCCCTAAACGGCCCACTATTTTCTTTAATAATCCAAACCTGTCTTGTTTGCGTTTATCGGCATAATCCACCATAGAACCGGTGATCAATAACCCCCACGATGAAGCATTAACAAAAAGCGAATCACTCGTTCCTAAGTGACTACTCCATTTACCTTGTGATATTTTATCTCGAATAAGCTCATCTTGAGTGTGTTTGTCTGGCACACGAAGTAACGCTTCAGCTAAACACATTAACACCACACCTTCTTCAGATGATAATGAGTACTCATTGAGCAAAGCATCTATGGCACCATTACCTTCTTGATCTTGACGAATTTTCAAAACCATTTGTCGAGCACGTTCCCATGCTCGACTTCGCGCGCTTACATTAACTTCAGCCTCAGGTAAAATATGGTCAACGGCAACATTTTCATCAATACGATAAAAATCACGGATTTTCTGACGCAAAGCACTTTCAGATGTTAATGAACCTGTGAATAGCATGGTTTTTCCTCAAAAAGTTATCAATATGGAGCGATAACAATCTTATTAAGCTTACTGTTAAAATGTTTAGTTATATTGCTATACATGCGTGAGTTTAATAAAATTGATTTTAGTAAAATTAATTTTTAAATTATAATTTAAAGATTAATTTTACCTCTACAACCACAGAATGTGCTGGTTATTTTCCGCAACCAACCATACATTAACCTGAATAAAACACATATTTCACTATATTGTACCGACAAATCGAATATAGTTATTTTTGACTAAGCGTTTTAAGCATAAAAAAAGAGCAACTATTTAGTTGCTCTTTAGTAGGAGACATGACCTGAATTAACCTTTATTCAGCATCTATGCGAGTAATATCTGCTCCTAATGCTTGCAATTTATCTTCAATGCGAAGATAGCCACGATCAATATGATAAATACGGTCAACTTGAGTGGGAGTTTTTGCGACGAGGCCGGCAATCACTAAACTTGCCGATGCACGTAAATCAGTTGCCATCACCTGTGCACCATTTAATGACTGAACACCCTTAACTATCGCGGTATTCCCTTCAAGCACAATATCTGCCCCCATACGTTGTAACTCAGGCACATGCATAAAGCGGTTTTCAAAGATAGTTTCAATAACCGTAGCAGTGCCTTGAGCAAGTACGTTCATAGTCATAAACTGGGCTTGCATGTCGGTAGGAAATGCAGGATGAGGTGCGGTTTTAACATTAACCGCTTTGGGTTGCCCTGTCATTTCAAGCGCTATCCATTCTTTACCTGTGCTATCAACACCTGTCTCGATAGTTGCCCCGGCTTCAATTAGCTTAGCCAATACAGCTTCTAATGAGCTAGGGGCGGTATTTAAACATTTAACCTTTCCTTGGGTCACAGCTGCCGCCACTAGAAAAGTCCCAGTTTCTATTCTGTCAGGCATTACTGAATATTCACAACCGCGTAACTCTTCAACCCCTTCAATAGTCAGTGTATCTGAGCCTGCACCCGCTATTTTTGCGCCCATACTTATCAAGCAATTAGCCAAATCAACAATTTCAGGCTCGCGCGCAGCATTTTCGATAACCGTAGTGCCATCGGCTAATGCTGCTGCCATCATTAAATTTTCAGTGCCGGTAACACTGACAATATCCATAAAAATATTTGCGCCTTTGAGACGACCTTGCTTTTTAGCAACAATATAACCGTTCTCAACCTCAATATCTGCGGACATCGCCTTAAGGCCTTGAATATGTAGGTTAACAGGGCGAGCACCAATAGCACAGCCACCAGGCAATGAAACTTCGGCATGCCCCATGCGCGCAAGCAATGGTCCCAGCACTAAAATAGATGCACGCATAGTTTTAACTAGATCATAAGGTGCACAACATTGTGTAATATGGCTGGCGTCAATACTTAACTGATTGTCACTTAACCACTGGGTTTTAGCACCTAATTGGCCTAATAGTTTTACGGTAGTTAAAATGTCATTAAGCTGGGGAACATTATTAAAAACAACGGGGGTTTTTGATAATAGTGCTGACATTAAAATAGGAAGTGCGGCGTTTTTTGCCCCAGAGATAGTGACTTCACCACGTAGTGGCGTGCCACCAATAACTTTAAATGCGTCCAAAATAACTTACTTTCTTAAATGAGGATTAAAGGGTAGGAAACTGCTCATTCTGTTTCCCATGCTCAACAGGCAACAGTATTACATTAATTAGTTCAATGAGCAGCTTTTTTTTCAATAAAGGCAAATGTTGCAATTATTTGTAATGAAATTCGCGAGTTATTGGTTACCTTCCCACCCATAGTGATAAAAACCTCAACGCATATGTAGAGTGATTTTTTTGCTGTGCTAAAATCAAGCATTATTAATATCGATACTTGAGTCCCCCCAAGAACGGGTGTACACGTTTGACTTCCTCTCTCAACAAAACTTGAATGTGAGGCTACATATTAAACAGTTTATCTCGTTGCCATTGTGCATTGGTAAAGGTTTTAACTGTTACCGCATGAATACTGCCATCTTTAATCGCATCGGCCAATGGCGCAAACACAACTTGCTGTCTTTTTACGCGAGATAAATCAGCAAACATATCAGACACTGCGACAACACTACATTGTGAACCGTCAAATTTTACCTGCAGTTCATCAAGTGCTAGAGCATCATTAATCAATTTTTCTATATCGTGTATTTCCAAGAGTATTTCCTCATTTGGTCTATTTAGAACTATGCTTTACTTTTTGTTAAAGATTATATTCCAGTCTTTAGTTTGGCAAAAAGCCATTAACGCCACTTAGTGTGATTAAATTTTCTAACTTACTGGGCAAGTTTGCAAAGCGTAACTGACATTGAGCTGATTGTGCTTGTTCAAGTAAATAAAATAACCAAGCAAGTCCTGCAGTATCAACTTTATTTACCTGCTGTAAGTCAATCAAAACATTTGACGTTGCAAGCATCGATTTCACTGTTTTTTTAGATATTTTGGTCAAGGTATGGCGAGTCAGCTCCCCCTGCAATACGGCAATATTTTGGTGTAAACTCACACTGATTTGTGACACTGGCTAGCCTTCTTTAACGTTTTTATTCATATTTTTAGATATTTTTTCTTTGCTGACTCTATTTTTGAAAACTATATCTCTTTCACTTTTTTTCTTCAGCATTTCTGTCACATAAGGTAAACCTTTTTGACGAATAATACTGCCGAGTTCAGCTTGCTTACTATCGAGTAAACTAACTCCTTCAGCAACCATATCAAAAGCTTTCCATTCATTTGTTTTTCGGTTTTTCCTCACCTTAAAAGAAACGTCAATATCATCTCTATTTGGCATCAACACTGTTGTACTTACTGCAACAATTTTTTTCTTACTAAAGTCTTTTGCTGGAGCAAAATCAACTTCTTGATTATCGTATAAAGTAAAAACTTGTGCGTATGAAGTGACCAAATATTCTCTAAATACAGGGACAAAATCACGTCGCTGTGCATCCGTTGTTTTCTTTAAATGTTTACCTATGACCTTAAAAGCAGAGTACTTATAGTTGATATAAGGCATTAATTCTTCACGCACTATATCTTTAAGTAAGTTTGGATTGGCTTTAATCGCCTGCTCTGAATCGGCAAAACGCTTGAAGGTTTTACCCGCCACTTTTCTTATCATTAGATAAGGGTCTTTTTTATCAACATAAACACGAGAAATACTCGTTGCGTTAGCATTATTGACCGATAGCTCAGTAGAAATTGCTTTGGTTGCTGAAAAACCAATCAATAGTACCGCTAACTTAGTCAATAAAATTCTTTTTGCTTTCATAATATTCATTACTAGTCATCACTCCCTTGACTAAATAAAAATTGTCCGATTAACTCTTCTAATACTAATGCTGGTTTAGTGTCTTCAATATAATCACCAGGTTGCAGGGTTTCAATAGACTCATCGACAAAACCAGGCTGTAAGCCAATATATTGTTCACCAAGTAAACCTGAAGTTAAAATTGAAACCGATGTTGCTTCAGAAAAATTACTGTATGCTTGATAAATTGTTAAGGTAACTATAGGGGTATAGTCTTCTTCATCTAATGAAATATCACTCACACGTCCCACAACAACGCCGCCAACTTTGATAGGCGAACGAATTTTCAAACCACCAATATTATCAAACTTAGCAAATAGATTATAACTTTCGCCAGTGCCTGTAATACCTGAATTGGCAACTTTTAGCGAAAGCATAAGTAACGCTGCAATTCCCAAAGCGACAAAGAAACCTACCATTAATTCAACTTTTTTTGACATCATGTCTTCACCAAAGGCCTTTACATTTATATAAACTTTAAACGATTAACTCGCCGTATTCGACGATTCTTATATTGTGATCAGTTATCTGGCAAACATCAGTGCCGTTAAAATAAAATCTAATGCTAATACTAAGAGTGATGATTGTACCACGGTTGCTGTTGTGGCCCGAGAAATACCTTCCGAAGTTGGCTCACAATCGTACCCTTTATAAACGGCAATCCAAGTAACAATAAAAGCAAATACCACACTCTTTATGATGCCATTAACAATATCTTTATTAAAATCAACTTGAGCTTGCATTACAGACCAAAAAGTCCCGCCATCTACACCCAGCCAATCAACGCCAACTAAATGAGCACCTAAAATACCCACCATGGAGAAAATAGCGGCAAGTAAAGGTAAACTAATAAAACCCGCCCAAAAACGTGGCGCGATCACACGACGCAATGGATCTACCGCCATCATTTCTAAGCTAGAAAGTTGTTCTGTTGCTTTCATCAACCCTATTTCAGCGGTTAGTGCTGAACCTGCCCGACCTGCAAACAAAAGCGCCGCAACAACAGGGCCTAATTCCCTCAATAAAGATAAAGCAACCATAGGGCCTAAACTCGCTTCTGCGCCATATCCCACTAAAATAGTATAACCTTGCAAGGCCAATACCATGCCGATAAACCCGCCAGAAACTACAATAATAATAAGTGACATCACACCAATGCTGTAAAGTTGTTGCAGTAATAACGGCGTACCTTTTCTAAGATTGGGCATATTCACTAATGAGGACAATAAAATAATTACGGCTCGCCCCAAGCCACTAACAAGAGCAATAGTATCTCTACCAAGTGATTGTAATTGCTTCATAGATCTCCACCTTGCTGAGCATAAGCCTTAGTAAAGTGGACAGAGCCTTTAACAAGTGCTTGTTGATAATCTGAAGCCGCAAAATGAAAGGGGACAGGCCCATCTGCTTGGCCAAGCACAAACTGTTTTACTAAAGGTGACTGATCTTGCCTAATTTGCTCAGGGGTTCCCTGTCCGATAATTTTTTGCTGCGCAACAATATAAATATAATCCGCAATACTCATGACTTCTTGGACATCATGGGAGACCACAACAGAAGTTAAGCCAAGTGCATCACTTAATGAGCGAATTAACCGAACAATCACTCCCATTGAAATAGGGTCTTGGCCAGCAAAAGGTTCATCATATAGAATTAATTCCGGATCCAAAGCAATAGCTCTTGCTAAAGCCACGCGTCTAGCCATACCTCCAGAAAGTTCACTTGGCTGGAGTGCTCTTGCGCCACGCAAACCTACCGCTTCAAGCTTCATCAAAACAATTTTTTCAATGATAGCTTCGGGAATATTACTATGCTCGCGAATTGGAAAAGCGATATTGTCATAAACATTCATGTCGGTAAATAAGGCACCACTTTGAAACAACATGCTCATACGTTTTCGCACATCATAAAGGTCTTTACGCGACAACTTAGGAATGTCTTTGCCATCAAATAAAATTTGACCACTTTCAGGGCGTATTTGACCACCAATTAAACGTAACAATGTGGTTTTACCGATACCACTAGGCCCCATGATAGCGGTTACTTTTCCTTTGGGGATAGATAAACTGATATCATCATAAATGACCCGGTCACCTCGTTTAAAGGTTAAGTGACTTATTTTTACCAGATTGTCAGACTTTTTTGTTGATATCATAAATTAACGTCAATGTTTATTTTTTACTAAGGTCAACCCTTTAAAATTCAGCGATCAATTTTACCCGAGACGTAATCATTGTTCACTAAAAATTAGCTATAAACTAATAAAAATATGTGAACAAATGTAAAATAACGATATATAGCCCTATTTATTACACGATAGGATTAAATTCCAACAAATAGATGACTATTTTGCCTTTAAGAGCATTATTTTCTTTTTTTTTAGCTCACAACAAGCGACAATTTACCTTCAGAAAATTGGAGTGATGAATGTTAGAACACGTTAGTATTTTGTTAGTTGCCCTAATAATACTCGTTTGGAGTGCAGACAAGTTTGTCTTAGGGGCTTCTTCATTAGCGAGAAACTTAGGGGTTTCACCTATGATTGTAGGTTTAACCATTGTTGCAATGGGCTCATCAGCGCCAGAAATGATGGTCGCAGCAGCAGCATCATTTCAAGGCAACCCTGACACTGCCATTGGTAATGCTATAGGGTCGAATATTACCAATATCGCCCTAGTGCTTGGTATCACAGTACTAGTGAAACCTTTAACCGTTTCTTCATCCACCATCAAACAAGAGCTACCTTTATTATTATTATTATCATTCCTTGCCTATTGGATGCTTTTCGATAATATTTTCAGTTTCGCTGAAGGTATTGTATTAATGATGGGCTTTTTTACCTTCATCGCGATGTTATTAATGAAAGCACTCAGACAGCGGAAAAATAACAGCATGGATGACCCTATGATTATTGAAGCAGAACAAGACATTCCCGCAACTACAAGTACAGTAAAGTCTATTTTTTGGCTACTTGCTGGTATCACCTTATTAGTATTAAGCGCCCATTTTCTTGTCGACTCGGCAATATTTATCGCTAAAGCCTACGGTATAAGCGATCTTGTTATTGGTTTAACCATCGTTGCCTTAGGTACTAGTTTACCGGAACTTGCTGCAAGTATTGTCAGTATCATTAAAAAGGAAGATGATTTAGCAATGGGTAATATTGTTGGTTCAAATATATTTAATATATTAGCGGTACTTCCTTTTGCGGGGATTATCGCTCCTGGTATCGTCAATCCTGAAGCCTCACTAAGAGACGCTCCAGTAATGGTAGGCATTATCACCTTATTACTTTTATTATGTTTTAGTCGAAAGTCTGGTTTTTTTAGACTTACACGTGCAAAAGGAGCATTATTATTCCTCTGCTTTATTGCGTATCAAGTATTACTTTTTAACCAAACAATTATTCACTAAAAACGACAGATATAAGCACCACCATGAAAAATTTTAAACAACTTGCTAAAAACGTTATAACCATAGAACAACAAGCAATAAATGAATTATTTCAATATATTGACGATAGCTTTGAGTATGCTTGCCAATTAATGTTCAACTGCCAAGGGCGTGTTATTGTCATTGGTATGGGAAAATCTGGACATATTGGTGGAAAAATAGCGGCAACATTGGCCAGTACTGGTACACCAGCATTTTTTGTACATCCTGGGGAGGCAAGTCACGGTGATTTAGGCATGATTACCCAAGATGATGTGGTACTGACTATCTCTAATTCAGGGGAAACCAGTGAAGTGTTGGCCATCATTCCTGTTATCAAACGTATTGGCGCCAAGCTAATTTCCATGACAGGCAACACGGATTCAACCTTAGCTAAATTGGCTGACAAACACATTTGCATTAAGGTCACAACTGAAGCTTGCCCACTAGGATTAGCACCCACATCTAGTACCACCGCAACGTTGGTGATGGGTGATGCAATCGCCGTGGCCTTGCTTAATGCTCGTGGCTTTACCGCAGATGATTTTGCCCTATCGCATCCTGGAGGTAGCTTAGGTAAGCGTTTATTATTACGTCTAAGTGATATTATGCACCAAGATGAGCGCCTACCGTTAGTTAATGAAAAGGCAATGATCAAAGATGCCTTAGTTGAAATGTCCCTCAAAGGGTTAGGTATGACCGCTGTTGTTAATGATAACAATGAACTTGTCGGTTTGTTTACGGATGGCGATTTACGTAGAATATTAGACCTTAAAACAGATATTCATCAAGATACTATTGCTACGGTGATGACCAAATCACCTACCGTTGCCAAAGCAGATATTTTAGCAGCGCAAGCGCTGAACATTATGGAAGATAAAAAAATAAATGGTTTAATTATTACCAATGATAATAATCACCCTATTGGGGCAATGAATATGCATGATTTACTCAAATCAGGAGTGTTGTAATGAATACTTTATATGGAGAAGTTGCAGCGCAAATAATGACTAAAGGCAAGCAAATAAAGCTATTGGTGTGTGATGTAGATGGTGTTTTTTCAGATGGTCGTATTTACCTAGGAAATGATGGTGAAGAATTAAAAGCATTTCATACCAAAGATGGTTTTGGTATTAAAGCATTGGGTAATAGTGGTGTTGAAGTAGCGATCATTACGGGTAGAAAATCAAAGATTGTTGCTAAGCGAATGCAAGCCCTTAATGTAAAACATATTATTCAAGGTCAAGAGGATAAATTACCTGCCCTTATTGCACTAGCAAATCAACTTGATATTGCGCTTACAGATATTGCCTATGTGGGTGACGACATCCCTGATCTGCCTTGTATATTAAACGTTGGTTTAGGTATAGCTGTACACGATGCACACCCCCTCCTTATTGCTAAAGCTAACTACTGTACCTATACTCGAGGAGGCTTTGGTGCTGTACGAGAAATATGTGATCTTATCATGCTATGTCAAAATACACTTGATAATGCAACAGGTGCCAGTATATGACCCGACTTCACTCCCTTGCACTTTTAGTCGTATTAATGGGCGCATTGGCCTATGGCATTATGGAATGGCGTAGTGCAAATATAATATCTAACGACAGTGCTCACAGTGATTTAACCCCAGATTTTATCGCTGAGGCACTCAAAAGTGATATTTTTACTGAATCTGGTCAACTATCTCATGCAATTATTGCCGACAGAATGGAGCATTACACAGAGCTTGAGGTCACCCATTTTGAGATACCAAATTACACTTTATACCCAAAAAATAGTGTATCGCCATGGCAACTTAGCGCAAAAGAGGCGACACTATACAAAAACAATAGAGTTATCTTTAATCATAGAGTTCATTTAAGAGCCACGGATGAGAACAGTTTAATACAAGAAATTCATTGCAAGTATTTAGAATTAGATTTAAATACTAATATAATCAGTTCAGAACAAACCGTAATGGTTCAAGGAAAAGACTTTACCATGTATGGTTCCGGCTTAATTATTGATTTGAATACTAAACAAATGATATTAACTGAACATGTACGTACCATTTATAAAAAAACAGAAAGCTAACCTAGCAGTAGTTAAAAAGAAGTAAACATTGTGAAAAAAAATATGAATAAAACGATTGGCTCATCACCAAGATTTCCTAGCATAAAATCACTAGCAGCTGGCATAGTAATAATGGGACTAGCGTTAAGTATTGCAACCCCATCATTAGCGGCAAAAAAAGATTTATCGCAAGAAATCACCATAAAATCCAAACGCCAAAGTGCGGATTTGAAAAATAAAATTGCGAGCTACCTTGATGAAGTAAGTATTTATCAAGGATCTATTGCCATTACCGCTGATATTGTACAAGTATTTAGCAAAACCAACAAAAAAACAGGCGAATCATTTGACACTTATTTAGCGAAAGGTAAACCCGCACTTTTTCAACAACAGCTTGAAGATGGCAGTTTAATCAGTTTACAAGCGAACGAAATAAAATATCAGCCAGAGGTGAATATCATTACTATCTCAGGTAATGCGCAAGTAAAACAGGCAGGTAGTAAAGTAACCGGTAACACCATTACCTATAACACCTTATCTGAACAACTGGAAGCCCAAAGTACCAACGACGAAGCTGTCACCACAGTATTACAACCAGCACAAATAAAGGCACAGCAAGAAAAAAATAAGACTGACACTAAAAACAATATAGATAATGACAATAATGACTAACGAAGTAGCACAACCAGAAAAAGCAACCTTAGTTGCCCAAGGCTTATCTAAATCCTATAAAAAGCGGCAGGTAGTAAAAAGTGTCAGCTTAAAAGTGAATACTGGACAAATAGTCGGTTTGCTAGGCCCTAATGGTGCAGGAAAAACGACTTCGTTTTACATGATTGTCGGTTTAGTTCCAAATGATGATGGTGAAATCATTTTAAATAATGAAGATGTTACCCTTGCTCCCATGCACGAAAGATCAAGACGTGGAATAGGGTATTTGCCACAAGAAGCCTCTATTTTTAGAAAGCTAACCGTCACTGATAATATAATGGCAATCTTACAAACAAGAAAACAGCTTAATAATGATCAACGACAAGAAAAACTAGAGCATTTACTAGAAGAGTTTAATATAGGACACATCAAAGATAATTTAGGTATGAGCTTATCTGGAGGCGAAAGAAGGCGAGTAGAAATTGCTCGAGCTTTAGCCGCTGAGCCGCAATTTATCTTACTTGATGAACCTTTTGCCGGTGTTGACCCTATCTCTGTTGGTGATATTAAAAAAATTATTATTCACTTAAAAGAGCGTGGTATCGGGGTATTAATAACCGATCACAATGTCAGGGAAACCCTCGATGTTTGTGAGCATGCCTATATAGTCAGCCATGGTGAAATCATCGCTGAAGGTAACTCGGATCAAATACTTGCTAATCAAAAGGTCAGAGATGTATACCTTGGTGAGCAATTCAAGCTATAGTTACTTATACAAAGCATTTTTTAAGCTATAATCAACAACAAAAACAGGATAAGAACAAAAATAAATGCGTCCATCACTGCAACTTAGAATAGGGCAACAACTCACCATGACGCCACAACTGCAACAAGCAATTAAGCTGTTGCAGTTATCAACGTTAGAGCTTCAACAAGAAATTCAAGAAGTACTTGAAAGCAATCCATTGCTTGAAGTAAATGAAAATTTACCCTCAGATACAAACGAAACTATTGAAAGTGACAATAATAACGAAAAACTAGAAGAAGCTTTTTCTTCAGAAAGTACTCATAGTGAACAAGCAGCACCTGAAGGTAGTGAAGACTCTAACACCACCATCGACGAAATAAGTACTAGTGAAGCATTAGCACAAAATGATATTCCTGAAGAACTGAATATAGATACTACCTGGGAAGAAAGTTATAGCGCGGGTATTTCAAATACAGGGGCTATTAGCAGCCCATCTGAAGATTTTACTTATCAAGGTGAAACCTCTGATTCAATACAAGATCACCTGCTTTGGCAAATGGAGCTCACCCCATTTACAGATACCGATAGAGCGGTTGCCATTGCCATTATTGAAGGTGTTGATGACGCTGGCTACTTAACTGTTTCTTGTGAGGACATAGTAGAAAGTGTTGGCATTGAAGGATTAGAGTTAGATGAAGTAAAGGCGGTATTAAAACGAATTAATGTTTTTGATCCTATTGGCGTTGCTGCTCTTTCCATTGCAGACTGTTTACTCATTCAATTAAATCAATTTGATAAAAATACGCCTTATTTGCATGAAAGTAAGTTAATTATTAATGAGCATATAGGCCTACTCGGTAATCGTGACTATCGACAGTTAATGCGAAAAACCAAATTAAAAGAAGATCAACTGCGTGAAGTTATGCGCTTAATTCAAACTCTTAACCCCCGACCTGGTGACGCGGTCATTAAGGGAGATGAACAATATGTTATTCCTGATGTCTCTGTTGAGAAGAAGAATGGTCGTTGGGTTGTTGAATTAAATCCAGATACGGCACCTAAACTGTCAATCAATCAACAATATGCTGCCATGACTAAAACCATGAAGTCATCTACAGATGATGGACAGTTTATTCGCTCAAACCTACAAGAAGCAAAATGGTTTATTAAAAGCTTAGAATCTCGTAATGATACCTTATTAAAAGTTTCTAATTGCATTGTTCAGCGTCAACAAGGTTTTTTTGAACATGGCGCAGAAGCAATGCGCCCAATGGTGTTAAACGACATTGCTGAAGCCGTAGATATGCATGAATCAACCATTTCACGAGTAACTACACAAAAATATATGCATACTCCCAGAGGAATCTTTGAATTAAAGTATTTCTTTTCTAGTCATGTAAGTACTGAAAACGGAGGTGAGTGCTCTTCTACTGCAATTCGCTCTCTCATTAAAAAACTCATTCTAGCGGAAACTCCTGCTAAACCGCTAAGTGATAGTAAAATGGCTGACTTACTAGCCGCGCAGGGCATTAATGTTGCGAGACGAACCATAGCCAAATACCGAGAGTCTTTGTCTATTCCGCCGTCGAATCAACGCAAAAGTTTACTGTAAACACAACCTATTAAGGAACACGCTTATGCAAATTAATCTTACTGGCCACCATGTAGAAATTACCACTTCTTTACGCGATTATGTAGACACAAAATTTGCCAAGCTAGAACGACATTTTGATCATATCAATAATGTTTATGTCGTACTAACGGTAGAAAAAATAAATCAAAAAGCCGAAGCTACCGTCCATTTAACTGGCAGTGAAGTACATGCCTCTTCTGAAAATACTGACATGTATGCTTCTATTGATACATTAGTCGACAAGTTAGACCGCCAAATACTTAAATATAAAGGCAAGATTTCCAATTACTAAACTTTTCTCAAAGTATTATGACTCTACAAAATATTTTAACGCTGGCCTGCACTGAATGTGCAGTACCAGCAAACAGTAAAAAACATATTCTAGAAACTATTTGCAACATTGCTGCCGATCAAACGGATCAGCACGATTGCAGTAGCCTGCTTGAAAGTTTACTTAACCGAGAAAAAATGGGGAGTACGGGTATAGGCAATGGCATCGCTATTCCTCACGGAAAAGTAGCACACATGAGTAAAGCTATAGCCATACTACTAACCACTGAAAAAGCTGTTAACTTTGACGCAATCGATAATAAGCCAGTTGATATTTTTATCTGTTTATTTGTTCCTCAAGACTGTACTCAGGAGCATTTAGAAACGTTACAAAGTATTGCTAAATTGTTTAGCGAACGTAAAATAGCAAAGCAAATTCGTAAGTGCACAGATAAACAAGCACTGTTTAGTCTTATTCAACAAGCTAGTTAACGAATTAATAAACAATAACGAGTGATCAATACGTTATGTACCCCGACTCGTAAAATGGAAAGAAAATGAAACTGATAATTGTTAGTGGTCGCTCTGGCTCAGGAAAATCTGTCGCCTTAAGGGTTCTCGAAGATCTAGGTTACTACTGCGTTGATAATATTCCTATTAACTTATTACCCGCCTTAACCCACACTGTCATTAATGATTATGAAACTGTCGCGGTTAGCCTAGATGTGCGTAATTTACCCAATGATCCCAAAGATATACCAGAGATCATCGATTACTTACCTAGTGCTGTTGAAGTAACAACATTATTTTTAGATGCTGATGATAATGACCTAATCCGTCGCTTCAGTGAGACAAGGCGCTTACATCCATTAATTAAAGAAAATATCGCACTTGATCAAGCCATTGCTTTAGAGAAAGTATTACTGACGCCAATTTCAACTCGTGCAGATTTATATATTAATACTAGCCAACTTAGCCCGCACCAACTCGCTGACTTAGTTAGAGAGCGAATATTAGGTAAAAAGACTGGTTCTATGGTACTAGTATTTGAATCTTTTGGCTTTAAGCACGGCATTCCAGCAGATGCTGACTATGTTTTTGATGCGAGATTTTTACCTAACCCATACTGGGATAAAGAGCTAAAAGCACACACGGGTCTAGATCAGCCAGTAAAAGATTTCCTTGCCAGTCAGCCCATTGTCACTAAATTTATTTGGCAAATTAATAGTTTTATGATGACTTGGTTGCCGCATCTCGAACGTAATAACCGAAGTTATGTCACCATAGCCATCGGTTGCACAGGCGGTAAGCATAGATCTGTTTATATAGCCGAATTACTTGCTAATCATTTTAGTAAAGAACAAAAAGACGTACAAACACATCACCGAGATATGAAAAAGGTTAAAAAATAAGTTAATGCTAACCCTTTCCCAAGAGCTAACCATAGTGAACAAACTTGGTTTGCATGCTCGTGCCGCAACTAAGCTCGCTCAGCTTTGCCAAAGCTTTACAGCTCAAATAACCCTTGAACTAGAAAGCAAACAAGCCGATGCCAGTAGTATTATGGCTATATTACTTCTGGCCGGTGGGCACGGTAAAACAGTCAAAGTAACCGCACAAGGTCAAGATGCAAAAAAAGCGCTTGCCGCAATCAGTCAACTTATATCAGATAAGTTTGACGAGGAAGAATAAAATTTACTTTCACAATAAATAAGAAAAAAGCTGCTAAAACAATGAAGTTGCGATAAACTTAGCTGGTGGACCAATCCCTCCGTATTGTTAAAAACACTAAATAACAAGTGCTATAGTTATGCCAGAGCTATTAGAACAAGAAGATATTCAACAAACACTACATCAAGTTAACGAAGCACTTGCTAGTGGTATGTTTGTTTATGTGCGTAAGCTGCTACAACAACGGCCAGCTTACGACTTAGCTCTTATTTTAGAATCATCCCCGGCTAAGAATCGACTCGTTTTATGGCAACTCATTGATGCCGACTTTCATGGTGAAGTATTAGAAGAGCTAAGTGAAGAAGTTCGTAAAGGCATTCTTAAGGGCATGCGTCCAGAAAAACTAGCTGCCGCTGCAGAAGGTATGGATGTTGATGATATTGCTGAAGTTTTAAGAACTTTACCTGATAGAGATTATCAAGAAGTTCTTAACTCAATGGACTCACAAGATAGAAGCAGGATAGAAACAGCCCTATCTTACGAAGAAGATACCGCTGGCGGTATTATGAATACGGATACGATCACTATACGCCCAGACGTAACGGTTGATGTAGTATTACGTTATTTACGTTTAAAAGCTGAGCTACCTGAGGCAACCGATTCTTTTTATGTTGTAGATAGAAACAATCGTTTTATCGGTGCCGTGTCATTAGCCACTATTGTTACCGCAAAACCCGAGGTTATAATTTCAAGCTTAATTGATGCCGATGTTGAAGCGGTCAATGCCGAAATGAGCGAGCAAGATGTCGCACAATTATTTGAGCGTCATGATTGGTTTTCCGCACCAGTTATCGACCAAGGGGGGCATTTGCTTGGACGTATTACCATCGATGATGTTATTGATGTTATTCGTGAAGAAGCAGAGCACACCATGATGAGTATGGCGGGTTTAGATGATGAAGCCGATACTTTTGCCCCCGTCGTAAAAAGTACAAAACAACGTTCACTATGGCTGGGGGTTAACCTGATAACGGCATTAATGGCTGTCGCTGTAACCAGCATGTTTGAAGGTATTTTTCAACAACTCGCCATCTTAGCTGTGTTAAACTCTCTTGTACCTAGTATGGGTGGTATTGCTGGCAATCAAACCTTAACCTTGGTTATTCGTGGGATGGCATTAGGCCATGTCGGTGATAGTAACGCCAGAGCATTATTAACTAAAGAAATCGCCATTGGTTTTCTCAATGGTATTATTTGGTCACTAATCATTGCGAGTTTTGTTGCAATTTGGAAGCAAGATCTCGCCTTAGCAGGTGTAATAGCCTTTGCTATGCTGATGAATATGACTGCAGCAGGTTTAGCGGGTGTAGCAATTCCAGTATTATTAAAACGCTTAAATATAGATCCTGCTCTTGCTGGCGGGGTAATTATTACCACAGTAACTGATGTTGTTGGTATTTTTGCCTTTTTGGGTACAGCAACCTTGTTACTAACATAGCAAGTGGTAAGGAAATCGAGTTAAGAAGAGTCTAACATTGTTGATCTCTTCATAACCTAATCACTGTTTTGTATAAAAGATTAATCACTAGGAGCTGCTTATCTTTCAGGGTTAAATTTTCTACCCTGTATAAATACCAAACAATTCGTTGTAAAAGTAATCTCAAAAGATCCCCCCCCCTAATACTTTACAACTATTTTATCTAAACTTTATTTTTATATCGATCAAGCTAGTTAATTGTTCACTGAACGATAATCAATCACCCCATTAGGTGTTACTGACCTGCAATTTGCATTTCATCAATCAGTGTTGAACCTGTTCTGATACTGCCATGCATATCAATATCTGAGCCAACAGCGGCAATACCTTTAAACATTTGCTGTAAATTACCCGCAATGGTAATTTCACTGACTGGATAGCAAATTTGACCATTTTCTACCCAAAAACCTGCGGCACCTCGTGAGTAGTCGCCATTCACGACGTTAACACCTTGCCCCATTAGTTCGGTCACTAGCAAACCTGTCCCCAACTTATGTACCATGGCATCAAAGTCACCACAATGTTGCTCATTATTGCTATTTACCAACCAGTTATGAATGCCACCAGCATGACCGGTTGTTGTCATGCCGAGTTTACGAGCAGAATAACTTGTTAATAAATAACTTTGCAAAGCCCCTTGTGTAATAATACTTCTATCTGTTGTTACCACCCCTTCACTGTCAAAGGCACTACTTGCAAGCGCTTTGGCTATATGTGGTCGCTCTTCAATCGATAAAAATTCAGGAAAAATAGTATTACCTAAAGCATCAAGTAAAAATGATGATTTTCGATATAAATTACCGCCACTTATCGCCGCAATAAAGTGACCCCATAAAGTGTTAGCAATATCAGCGCGAAACAATACCGGTACTTTCATGGTTGATAGCTTTTGTGGGTTTAAGCGTGAAATTACTTCTCTTGCCGATTTTTTCCCTATATTTTTACCACTATCTAATAAGGCAAAATCACGATTTACATCATAAGCATAATCTCGCTGCATTTCACTACCATTACCCGCTATAACAACACAACTTAAACTATGCCTTGAGCTTGGATAGCCCACAAGTTGACCATAGCTATTACCATAGACTTTAAACCCCGAAAAACAATCTAAGCTAGCGCCATCTGAATTGGTGATCCTAGTATCACTTTCTAAGGCACTGTGCTCACATTCTTTTGCTATATCTATCGCTTGCTCAGTCGATAATTCTTTTGGGTGATACAAATCTAAATCTTGTGTTTGCATAGCAAGCAAGTCTTTGTCAGCCAAACCCGAACAATTATCTTCAGAAGTATATTTAGCAATATTAACAGCAGCTTCTACTGCTTGCGTTAATGCTTTTTCTGATAGGTCTGCCGTTGAAGCACTCCCCTTTCTTCCTTGTTGATAAACCGTGATCCCTAGAGCCCCATCACTGGTAAATTCAACATTTTCAACTTCACCTAAACGCGTACCCACACTCAACCCTTGCTGGCGACTCATAGCAACCTCTGCTCCGTCAGCCCCAAGTGATTTTGCAAGCTCAAGTACTTTACTTACACTCTCTTTTACTTCATCCATTTGTTTAAATAATGGGTCAACGACTTTATTTGTTTTTGTCATATGCTTATCTGTAGTGGGTTAACGAGTTTTAAATACCAACTTTATGGCAATTTGCGTATAATAACGCTTAAACTAATTAAATTTGACTTATATAGTAGCCACTATTATGCCCCACTCTGCTAACGATATCGATGCTTTAACACCAGAAACAGAGCAAGAACTAAAAAGTAAAACAGAAATTAAAAAAGAAATGCATGATTTGCAGGACTTTGCCCAATCATTAGTAGAAATGTCTAAACATCAGCGTAGCTTAATTCCGCTAACTGATGAGCTTAAAGAAGCTATGGTGGTGGCAGATAAAATTAAAAATAAGCATGAAGCTTTACGCCGACATATTCGTCACATAGCTAAAATTTTATTAGAAACCGACCTATCTCCTATCCATCAAGCTATTGACGTTATGGCAAATAAACACCAACAGGCAACATCAAAGTTTCTGCGTTTAGAAACATTGCGTGATGAATTAATTGCCCAAGGTACTCATGCTATTGAAGCTATATTAGCGGAGTGTTCAAGTATGGAACGTCAAAAATTAAGACAGTTAGTACGTCATGCTGCTAAAGAAGTCAAAACACAGAAGCTAGGTAAGCACTATCGTAATTTATTTACTTATCTTAAAGAGCATGTGTAACAGTAATAGATGAAACCAAAGCTTTATCACAACGAGGGCATTGTCTACTTAACTTTTCATTAAATGGCTGGGCGCATATTGAACAACTCAAAAAAATGCTATACCGTGCGCCAGGCTGCCTTAACCATTTTGATTGTACCAATGGACGCAGCTAAACCATCCAATCATGAATGCATGTCAACGGCTAGGAGTAAAGCCATATCAACTAAGCTAGCTTCTTTCAATAACATCGACTGCTGTTAAGGCCAAAAGTAGCACCATGAGGTAAAGCTAATTCATTACTTACCGTGCTACTTCCAAGTACAGATTTCAGCGTTTTTGTAGGATACGAGTCCAAGGCATGATTTGTAATTCATGGTTATTCTTTGATCATGAACCATAACGCCGTAACCTTTGCTAGCCAAACACCCTATGCCAAGGTGCTATTTACTCCAGCGCTCTAAGAATGTTATTTTGTTGATTAACGTTTATTAGTGGATTTTTCTTCTATTATAAACAATAATGAAATGATGTTTTGTTTGTTTTTTAGGCGGCATGGATATGGCTCTTATTACAAAATTGTTTGAACTTGGTAATCCAACAACAAAATTAATTTCTTTTATTTCAGAAGACATTTTTTACTCAAATAATTGTATATTATTCATACCACCCTATTCTTATAAAAATAAATAAATCAATATTTTCAATATGTTTTCACTCTAACAGTGATATCATCATTAGAAAATATTCCCTTAGCAATAAACATATAAATGTAACCATAATACAAGGACAAACTATGATACTAATAGCGATAAGGGACAATAATTTATATCGGCTAAGTCTATGAGGGTTCATACTTTATTTAGACACTTCAATTCAAATAATGTCAACAAACTATACGAGTATTGTAAAATTTAAATGAAAAACATGAACCAGAAAAATCATCCTGACATCATCATGATATACCAAGATCGTGACAATATAGAACTAGCTCTTGAGCAAATAATGGATTTAAAACTCAGTTTTAAAGCATTCAAATACTCAAAAAAAGAATTGCATAATATTGCGGAAATGACACCTAAAGTTTTATTATTATCCTCTAACGATGTAAGAAGGACAATTCAACTTTACATTGATTACCTAGAAGATTATGAACAAAATATTGCTCCGCATAGTGCAGTACTTTTAATAAATAATAGAGAATCATTTCATGCTTATTTAGCCTGCGAAAATGGGCTTTTCGACAATTACGTCATTATCAATCCTCTGAATGAACCATACAGGCTAAAACTAGTCTTACAGCAAGAATTACGTGTAATTGAGCGCCACCATCAAAATAGTTTAACAGAGCTTATCGCTGAGGGAGAAGATGAATTAGCCTCCTGTATTGAGCACGGTGTTAACCTTAAAAAATCATTTTTACATGAAGTGAAAGAGTGCGAAAGTGGGCTTTTAGCCGCCACCAACATTGATCTTGATAAAGAGGCATTAAAAACTGTTTTACAAAATATTATTGGTGTTAAGTTTGATGAAATGAATGAAAGTGTATCTACCAGCATTCAGGATATTATGGATCAATTAATCACACTAAAATCGAATAATCAATCTTTAAAAGATAGTATTAACGACAACCATGCGCCAAAGAAAAAAACAGTTATGGGGTTTAACCTTAATCAACTTATAGATAATAACATTGAAGAAAAACATGACTCAACACTCAGCTATAAAGTTCTAATTGCAGAGCCTTCCGATTTGTTTTTTCAAGTTATTGAAGCTATTTTTTCTGAAACTGTTTTCAAATATTTATTGGTCAGAGATGGGGAAGAAGCTTTAGAAAAAATAGAAACATTCAACCCTGACGTCATCATAATGGCATATGATTTACCGAAAATTAATGGTATCGATGTCACTAAAAAACTGCGAAAAAATAATCATAACACCCCCATCATAGCTTACATCGACCGTAATGATAAAAACATGTTAAAGAATTGGATCCCTTTAGGTCTTAGTTCATATTTGATCAAACCCTCGAAAAAGAGTCTAATTTTAACGAGCATTGCAAAAGCGTTAAAACAACCTGTTGATATAATTTACCACAAAGAAGATGAAGACATAGATCAAATTGAGTGGAGCCCAGAGTATTCAATCGGCAATGAAGATATGGACGAGCAACATAAAGTGTTATTTACCACAATAAATGACTTTTTTCATGCTAAAGATAAACAACTTGCCATTGAAATATTTCACAACCTGTACTCTTATATCGATTTACATTTTAAAGCAGAAGAAGACTTATTAAGGCAGATAAACTACGCAAATACTGACGAGCATGCAGAGCATCACCAAGAGTTATTCGAGAAGCTACAATTATTCCAAGAAAAGTTACCAGATAATTTTGAAGAATTACATCATAAAACAGCAATATTTATCTACCAATGGCTTTCTACTCATATACTTACATGTGATATGGACTATAAAAAATATGCACTCTCTATAGAAGAGGAAAGTTTCCACAATACTTAAGTTAGGACTAGAATTAGCAAAAACAGTGGATTTCACAAAGCCGCTGTCGCTTAACTGGTTAAGCAGCTAAGAGGAGGTGTGGAGTTAATACCTACTCTTGGCTGCTAGATTTTATCTTTGGAGCGTTCCTCAGGTTGCTTATCCTTATTACTCGATAATAATGGCTAAAAAAATAATCTATTGGGTTATTGAGCAAACATAAAAAATTGGAAAAGGGCCTTGGCTCTTTTTTTATAAAAGGAGAAGGCGGTTTTATATATGCTACTTCAACGCTTTAAAATCATTTATTGAGTGCCACCAATAGTCATTTCATCAATTTTTAATGTAGGTTGACCGACACCCACAGGGACACTTTGTCCATCTTTACCACAGACGCCAACACCCGCATCTAACTTAAGATCATTACCGACCATGGATACATTTTGCATTGCTTCAGGCCCACTACCAATTAAAGTAGCCCCTTTAACTGGCGAGGTAATTTCACCATTTTCAATTAAATAGGCTTCTGAGCTAGTAAAAACAAATTTACCCGAGGTAATATCAACTTGTCCACCAGCAAAGTTGGGCGCATAAATACCTTTTTTTACTGACTTTATAATATCTTTAGGGTTAGACTCACCCGCAAGCATATAGGTATTCGTCATTCGTGGCATAGGCAAATGCGCATAAGATTCCCTACGACCATTACCTGTAGGTTTTATTCCCATTAAATGGGCATTATGCTTATCCTGCATGTAACCTTTTAAAATACCTTTTTCAATAAGCACATTATATTGCCCTGGCGTCCCTTCATCATCAACGCTTAAAGAGCCACGACGATCGACTAAAGTACCATCATCAACAATAGTACAAAGCTCAGAGCAAACCTTAGTGCCTATCTTGCCTGAAAAAGTTGATGATCCTTTGCGATTAAAATCGCCTTCTAAACCATGCCCCACCGCCTCATGCAACAATACCCCCGGCCATCCAGCTCCTAAAACCACAGGAAAAGCCCCAGCAGGTGCATCAATCGCAACAAGATTAACCAGTGCTTGTCGTACGGCTTCTTCGGCATAAGTTAAATAACGCGCTTTACCTGGTTGCGCTTCATTTTCCCTCACTAATTCAAAAAAGTAACTGTAATCAGTCCTTGCGCCACCACCAGAACTTGCCCGTTCGCGTTTACCATTGCCTTCAACTAACACAGAACAATTAAGACGCACTAATGGCCGTATATCAGTAGCATACGTGCCATCACTAGCAGCAACCAAAACTTTTTCATTTACGCCAGATAGGCTGACAATCACTTGGCTTACACGACAATCAATACCTCGCGCATGTGCTTCAACTTGATGTAGTAAATCTATTTTTTGTTCTTGTGTTAAACTACCTAGCGGTTCAATTGCCTGATATACCTGAATTGGCGATTGGCGGGTGAATGCTTTTACTTCGGCGCCTAAGCCACAATCAGCTATACCTCTGGCAGCATCGGCGGCTTTTTGCAGTGCTAATGGTGAAATATCATCAGAATAGGCAAAGCCTGTTTTTTCGCCAGAAATAGCACGAACGCCAACCCCTCGCTCCATATTGTAAGAGCCTTCCTTAACAATACCATCTTCTAGCATCCACGATTCGTGTTGGCTAGACTGAAAATATAAATCAGCAAAGTCGACTTGACGCCCCATCATGCTATTTAAGGTTTTGAATAAAATAGCATCATCAATATGGCTATCATGTAATAAGGCTTGTTCAACTTGATTCATTTATTTTCAACTCTATAGTTTTATCTTTAAAAAAGTGGCGAGTTCAACGGCATGCTTGCACGTATTCTGTTAATTTCTTCTGGCAGAAAGTTGGCACTAATATAACCTTCACCATGCTCAAGGCAAGTTATTACTTCACCCCAAGGGCTAATTATCATGGAATGCCCCCAGGTTTCTCTACCGTTAGCATGCACACCTTCTTGCCCTGCGGCAACAATATATACTTGATTTTCAATAGCTCTAGCTTGCAATAGTGTTTGCCAATGCGCTTTACCTGTTATCCGAGTAAAAGCACTTGGTACGGTAATAATATCAGCACCTAATTTATTCAATGTTTGATAAAGGCTTGGAAAACGAAGATCAAAACATATACTTAAGCCAATACTGGCTATTGGTGTATGAACAAGACAAGGCTTTGTTCCTGCTTGAGCATAACGAGATTCACAGTAGCTTTTTTGGTTATCCTTAACATTAACATCAAAAAGGTGAATTTTATCATAACGGCCTAATACCTCTCCTTTGGGGCTAAAAATACAGCTAGAATTAGTGAATTTATGCTCTTTACTTGTTAACAAAGGAATCGTGCCGGCCACTAAATACACTTGGTACTGTCTTGCTAGCTCACTAAGTGCAACTTGTAACTTACTCTCAAACTGATTAGCAACTGCAGTTAGCGCTATTTTATTTTCATGGGCTATTTTAAGCTGTTCTTTATCATTAGCACCAAAAAACAAACAACATTCAGGTAAAACGACTAGGTGTTCAATATCTTGCCCTTGTTCATCCAAGGTGATTTTTTTGAGTTGCGCAGAAATAGTTTGCAGGTTGTCTGCAACATTAGGCTTGGCTGTTAATTGAATTGCACTGATTTTAACCATGTTATAACTCATGTATGACATTGTTAGGGTTGTCGATCGCTTTGTTTTGTTGCAAAGACTCTGGTTGGCTTCCACTGTCTTTAACCGTTTTTTTCTCGGTGGTAGTGTCAACAAATTTAGGAGGCGTTGAAAGGCCAACACTGACATCACGGCTTTTACGATTAACTTCCTTAAAATCAGGCTCTTTTACACTGCCAGTAAGCTCAAAATTAACTTCGGAGACTACTTGAGAGGTAATAACTTGATCGAGTGCTATACCCGCTAAAAAACCAACAGGGTTTGACATTGTTATCCACGCTATCACAGGTAAGCTTGAGGTTAGGTTAGGTTTATATGACATTTTATAATCAAGCATATCGGTGATAAAATCAGTATTGCCATTAATATATAAATTACCTGCAGTGCCATTCATACGAGTGTTGCTTGTGTATAATACGCCATTTTTTATCTGGTAATCTCCGGTTATATCGCTATAAAACATACCATCACTAAAAATATCACGAAAATCTAGGGTTAGTTTTCTCACAATAGAATCAAGGCTTAATATCGAGGCTATTTTTACTTCACCTCTTACTTCGGCCAAATAGCCATCATCTATTGCGGCGTTAATGTCACCATTTAACAATGCAAAAGAAAATTGATGAGGACCACCTTGCCAAGCCAACTGATAATCCAATTTACCACCGCTGTCTTTAATAATTGAACCATAACCTAACTGTTCTAACTCATATTCTATATCTTTGAGCGTTAAACTCCCCTGAATATCGGTCACTGAGGTTTGGTTATTATATTGCCACTGTCCAAAAAGTGTAAACTCAGCTTGTTCTCGCTTTGCCGTCAAGTGATCTATTTTGATCACATCATCTCCATGACGTGATAAGGCCATACTCAATGTGCCTAGGTCTAAATCACCAACTTGGCAGCGTTCACAATGTAAAGTTAATGTTGGCATATTAGCAAAAATAGCTTGTTGATTGTCTTCTCGTTCTAAGGCTAAATTATGCTTATAACTATCGTGCTCAGTTGTTTTTTTTGTCGATAAATGGATGAAATCAGCATTCACATCTATCCCCTGTGAAAGCCAGTCTGGATAAAACTTAACACGACTACGGATTTCTTTAGCATTTAGCTGCAACAACCACCAGTTTTTCTGATCTAATAAATTAAAAGAAACATTATTTAATTGTTGCCCCAAAATATCTAATTGCGCCACAGTACCTCTAATTCGCTCTGGTCTAGAAAATAAGCGAGGAGATTTTAAAGATTCAGTGTTATCATGGTTCCCCTGTTGAACACTATCAATAATATCGCTAATTAGCGGCTGCCATTGAGTAAAATTTGCTTGGGTAAGTTTGGTGGTAATATGAAAGCCATCCATGGGCAATAGCATTTGTTCATCGCCCAGTACTAAATGGGCTTGCCCAAAAGAACTCTCTTGATGGTCAAGTACACCGAAGAAACTTAATTGTTCACCATAACTAACATTAATAGTTGATTTCACTGTTTGGCCAGTAACCTTGGCTGATAAGGCCGCTTGCTTACCTGTCGCTTTGTAATAAGGCGCAGGTAGATTAAGTTCACTTTGCGCTAAATCACTGTCAATAGCTAAGTTATAAGAAAATTCGCCATTATGGTGTTGATGTAAAGATAAGTCACCTTGCCACTGCAACTGAGCGCCAAAATATTTTTTCAGTAAAGGTGACACATGTGCTTGCCATTGTGCTTCTTGCCAATTGGCTATTATGGAGATATCAGTATCATAGTAATCGGCTTTATTTACACCTTGAACATCAAGCACTAAAGGCAAGTCCAACCAAGTTAACGATAAATGAGTTGCCGCTATATTGTCGTTGCTAAAAGTGAGTTGACCATTAACCTGTTCAAAATCCATTCTGGGTTTTTTCAAAGCAATCCGGTTATCAGAAAAATTAATTAACCCACTAGCAACAACTTGCTCTTTAGCGTTTAAGGGGAGGTTTAAATGAAATTCTCCATCAATATCACCACTAATTTGTAACTGTTGCAATACCTCACCAACATTATCTTTTAGAGGACTTTGCGCGATTAAGTCAGCAACTAAGTTGGCCGATGAAGGCTTAATGATAGTATCTACTGTCAATATTGATTCTTGGGCTAAATCATCAATAGCTGCTTGCACACCACTAACATCAAGGCCAACCAAACTCCCACTTCGCCCTGTAATAAGCATGCTATTATTGGTAAAGTTTAGGTTGGCAGCAAAGCCTTGAATAGCAGGCCAACTACTCTCAAATTGGAACTGTGCTTGCTCCAGTTCAGCATCGACGATAAAAATGCCAGAGTTATCCTTAAAAGGAAAATGAGATAAAGGGCCATTTATCAGCACTTGTGCTTGCGCCATACTTCCTGAGATAAGGCCATTGTTTAGGTAACGTACTAAGTTTGCACTCATGGTTGTTAACGGAAAATAATGCCCCGCTTTACTTGCATCACCTCGAGTGACTGATGCGAGCAATGACATTGTGGGCTCCGCATCAGTAAAAGCGTTTACAGCCAAATCACCTGCCATGCTTAATTCAGCAGAAGTGAAGTCAATATCATTAACCTGTAATTGCCACCCCTTTCGCTCAAAATCAAGATGACCAAAAGAAAAGTTAGCACTAGCGCTAACGGTTTGGTAAACAATTGGCGCGACAAAATGTTGTTTAAAGTCTAACGCGCCTTGCTCAGCTAATAATTCAAGGTGTAAATTATTTTTTGTTAAGCTCAGCTCACCCGATAAGTTATCAACTCCGGGAACTCCTTGACTATATTTTGTTGAAGCATGGCTAAAACTTGCTACCGCTTCTACTACTTCAGCGGAGCTTCTCAGATAAACATCCGAAGCCTGACCCGTTATATTTAGATCAATAAGGAATTGACTTAAATCGTTATCAGCAATAAAAAGAGGTGAAACTTGACTGATCAGCGCAAGATCAAATGCTGATAAATATAGTGAATAGCTCCCGCTTGTTTTGTTTATTTGAACTGTGTATTCTTGCTCGGCTAGCTGGTTAAACTGCATCCGTAGCGGTGTACTAAAGATCTTCAAACTATCTGGTTCATCACCACCAATTAATAATAACTGCCCTGAACTTAGCGTTAAACTTTGCTGACCATCCTTTCCCTGCCAACCAATAAAGTTATCTTGTAAATCCACCAACAAACGCTCAACACTGCCATTATGAAGTGTTAACCATGCAGAAAAACCAACATCAGCTTTGGTTTTATCATTAGCAATTGCCAATAAACTATCAAGCCAAGGGGTGACATCTAAATGATTTGCTTCCAGATACATTTGCCCGTTTAGTTGATTAACGGCATCCCCTTTGACATCAATTTTCAAGCTCATTTTATTGCTGCTTAATTCATTAACAATAATATTTCCTTGAGCCTGATGTCGGTCACCGCGGTTTTTCCAGTGTAAATTGCTAACATGAAAGTTACGATCAAGCGTTTCATTATGAATAACAACATGACTATCACGGACTGAAAATTGATTTAAACGATTTAAAAAGATCGATGAAACTTGTTCAAACGCGGTTGATTGAGTCTCATCACTGCCTTGCTTAGCTCTACCTAACTCAGCTTGCCGCCTGTCTTGGTTGAATAATTCAATATTGGCACCAGCCAAAATTAAATTGCTCGACACGAGTTGTTGCTGGATTAGGCTAGACCAAAAATCAACCTGAACCTCAATCTCATCGATATAAATATGCGCATCATCATTGTTAACTAAGCTAACCTGTTTTGCGATAACAGTTGGCCCCCAACGTTGCCAACTCATCGCTAAACCACCAATGATAATATTCGTTTTATTTTTTTCATTGATGTAATATTGTACATCTTGACGATAATGTTCAACGTAGGGTAAAAACAAACGAAATGCACTGATCAATACCGCAAAAAGTACCAGCAAAATGGCGAGCACTTTATAGCTGCGATTTAACCAACGATTTAATATGCTTGTAAAAAACATCAACAACTTTCCTAAAATATACACACTAACGTAGTTAACATTACATCATGACTACATCAAACTGCTCTTGAAAGTACATAGCTTCTACCTGTACTTTTATCGACTTACCGATAAATACTTCAACTTCAGCAAGATTATGAAATTCATCATTAAGTAGAAAATCACTTACCGCTGGTGATGCATAAACAATGAACTTATCAGCATCGTGTGCGCGGTTTACTCTGACAATTTCTCGTAAAATTTCAAAACATACGGTTTCTTCTGTTTTAAGACTTCCGCGGCCACTACACACAGAACATTCGCCACATAACACATGCTCTAGGCTTTCCCGCGTACGTTTGCGTGTCATTTCAACTAAACCAAGCGATGAAAAACCATGAATACTATATTTAACCTGATCTTTTGACATCGCCATTTCTAAACTATTTAGTACGCGGCGTTTATGATCTTCATCATGCATATCAATAAAGTCAACAATGATGATACCTCCTAAGTTTCTTAACCTCAATTGACGGGCAATTGCTTGGGTAGCTTCGATATTAGTACTAAAAATCGTGTCTTCTAAGTTACGGTGTCCCACAAAAGCCCCCGTATTAATATCAATAGTTGTCATGGCTTCAGTTTGATCAATAATTAAATAACCGCCTGATTTTAATTCAATTTTACGCTGTAATGCCCGCTGAATTTCAACTTCTGCAGAAAACAAATCAAAAATAGGACGTTCGCCGGGATAGTATTCCATCACTTGGGTTAACTCAGGTACAAACTCTTCACTAAAGGTTACTAATTGTTGATAGGTTAATTTAGAGTCAATTCTAATTCTCTCAAACTCCATGCCGACAAAGTCTCTCAAAACGCGAAAAGACAATGACAAGTCTTGATAAAGCGGCATATTGACCTGTTTACGCTGTTTACGTTCTTGCACCTTTGTCCATACACGACGTAAAAAGCTAGCATCATGCTTAAGCTCTTGTTCACTTGCCCCTTCACCTGCAGTACGAACAATAAAACCTTGGATTTCATCACAAAAAGGGGTAATAATTTCTTTTAAGCGCTTACGCTCATGTGCATCTTCAATGCGCTGTGAAATACCTGCATGACTCGAGTGAGGCATAAGTACTAAATAGCGAGAGGCAATGGTTATATCCGTGGTTAAGCGCGCACCTTTTGATCCCAAAGGATCTTTAACCACCTGCACCATCAGATGTTGCCCTTCGTGAACCAAAGCACGGATATCTGGTACTTGCTCAGTTTCTTCTTTTAAGATCAGTTTTGAATTAATATCAGAAGCGTGTAAAAAAGCAGCTTTATCTAAACCAATATCAACAAAGGCGGCTTGCATGCCTGGTAGTACGCGAATCACTTTACCCAGGTAAATATTGCCCACTATACCCCGTTTGGCCTCACGCTCTATATGAACTTCTTGCAAAGAGCCATTCTCAATTAAAGCAACTCGAGTCTCGCTTGGGGTAACATTAATTAATAACTCAGTGCTCATTATTGTGCCAACCTTTATTATGTGTTTTAACTATTGCTGTTATATTGCCAGCAATCCTATTCTCTTTATTCTTCTTGAATAGGACTAATTATACCAAGTGTAGCTAGCATTTGTGATGTTTCATATAGTGGTAGACCTACCACAGCAGAATAACTACCATTAATCTTTGTAACAAATTGTCCACCAATGCCTTGAATAGCATATGAGCCCGCCTTGTCATGGGGCTCTCCCGTTTGCCAATAACGTTTAATTTCATCCAAAGTTAACGGTTTAAAATAGACCTCAGTGCTCACTACCTCATGGATAATCGATTTATTATTAATCGCTGCAATACTTGTGAATACTTGATGTGTACTACCACTTAGTTGCTCTAGCATAATAATACTTTGTGCTTCATCATCAGGCTTACCTAAAATGTTACCATCATTTATTACACAAGTATCTGAGCCTAAAACAACAGTACTTTTCTGTTCTTGTTTAGGTAAAATTTGAAAAATAGCTCGCGCTTTTTGCTCGGCTAAACGAAGAACATAATCCTTAGGCGATTCATTAAACAGGGGGGTTTCATCAATGGCAGCTACTTGGGTAGAAAACCGATAACCTAGCTGAGATAATAATGCTTTTCGCCTAGGTGATTGAGAAGCTAAAATTAATTTTTTCATTATATACTAGTTCATTATTACCCTAATGTAGCGGATAAGTGTTATTGTAGAAAATTTACGCTATTGAAAAGTGACGACGCACTTTACGCAATAACAAAAACATCCATGGCCATAAAATAACAGAGGTGATCACTGGGTATAAATAGCTAGATAAGAAAGTAACGTCAATAAGAAAACGTTGTGACCAGAAAACGACCAAATGGTATAAAGCAGACAAAACTCCCGTGATAAATGCCTGTTGCCACAGCGAAAAGTTTCTAATTTTTTGAAAGTTCTCTGCCACAATATAAATGGCAATTGCCATAGCAGCAGCATGTAGACCAAGCACAGAGCCAAGCAATACATCCAATAATAACCCCATCATCCAAGCAGTGATAATATTGACACGACTTGGTAGTGCCATTGTCCAATATATTAGAATAATTAATACCCAATCAGGTCGAAAGGCATCAACGCTTAAAGGCAAAGGCATTATGGTTGCCATCAGTGCAATTACGAGGGTTAAAATAACAATAATACCGTTATGGGCAAACATTATTGCGCTTCCTCTTTAACAGACTGGGCATTATTAGCACCAACAGGCGCTAAAGTTTTACTTTTTGATTTTTTCAAAGAGGTGTTTTGTGAAGATTTGGGGGCAAAAATGCTATGTTCTTTCTGCTCAGACAACAATAATAAATAACGAAGTCTATCAATTTGTGCCGTTGGAGTACTGTATACTTGTACAAACTCTCTAGAATCATCTTGGCTAACAGAAAGAACTGTCGCCACAGGGTAACCCTCTGGATATTTCTCTCCAAGACCTGAACTTACTAATAAATCTCCGATTTTAATATCAGCACTATGCGACACAAAATTATGAGTTAATCTGTCAATTCGGCCACTACCTGATGCTTGTAACCTCAAGCCATTACGCTTAACTCTTACCGGTACAGCATGAGAAATATCCGTGATTAAAATAACCCGAGAGCTAGTTTGTCCTACATGTAAAATTTGTCCAACGATTCCTTGAGCATCTAGTACTGCTTGCCCTTCAAATACACCATCAGTGGCTCCTCGATTAATGACTACTTGATGGCTATAAGGATCACTATCAACCGAGAGTATTTCGGCAACCATTTTTTGCATATTAGTACGCAGTGGTGAGGCCAAAAGCGCACGCAAACGAGCGTTTTCTTGCTTAAAAATTTCAAGCTGCATTCCTTGCTCAGAAAAAGATAATTCATTGAGGCGATATTGCTGATTTTCAGCCATAAGCTCTTGGCGTGTTATAATATTTTCTGATGCCCATGTCATCATTTGTTTTGGCGTGTTAGCAATATACTGCAAAGGGCTTACTAAAGATTGTAAATAACCTCTAACCGACTCAAAACTAGCCATTTTATGGTCAAAAAAAATCAATAATCCAGAACAAAACAGCACCAAAATAAGTCGGTGCTGTGGAGATGGGCCATGTTTAAAAATTGGGTTCATATAAAACCAGTTACAAACGTCTAATAATAAGTTCTATTTATCTAGCTCTTTTAAGTCAATTGATTATTTCTTTGTAGGTATTTTTCAAGAACAAGTCAAAATCACAGAGTTGACGCTAGTCAATAAGTACTTTTAACAATGTTATTGGGTTAAATAACAAAAAAGAAATATTAATGTTATTCATAAGAGAAAAGATCGCCCCCATGCATATCAATCATTTCAAGTGCCTTACCACCACCTCTAGCTACACAGGTTAATGGATCTTCAGCAACCACAACAGGAATACCTGTTTCTTCCATTAGTAAACGGTCTAAATCTCTTAACAAGGCACCACCACCGGTGAGCACCATACCACGTTCTGAAATATCAGAGGCTAATTCAGGTGGTGATTGCTCTAGGGCAACCATAATAGCACTAACAATACCGGTTAATGGCTCTTGTAGCGCTTCTAAAATTTCATTACTGTTTAAGGTAAAACTACGTGGTACACCTTCTGCCAAATTGCGGCCACGCACTTCAATTTCCACTAACTCTTCACCCGGATAGGCAGAGCCAATTTCATGCTTAATACGTTCAGCCGTTGCTTCACCAATTAAGCTACCAAAATTGCGGCGGACATAATTGATAATAGCTTCATCAAACTTATCTCCACCTATGCGTACTGAAGAAGAGTACACTACACCATTTAATGAAATAATACCCACTTCGGTTGTACCACCACCAATATCAACCACCATGGATCCTGTTGCTTCAGATACCGGCATGCCCGCGCCAATAGCGGCAGCCATAGGTTCATCAATTAAATACACTTCACGTGCGCCGGCCCCCATGGCTGATTCACGAATTGCACGACGTTCAACTTGGGTTGAACCACAAGGGACACATACTAAAACACGTGGGCTTGGACGTAAAAAGTTATTACTGTGCACTTGCTTAATAAAGTGCTGCAACATTTTTTCAGTAACAAAAAAGTTAGCAATAACACCGTCCTTCATCGGACGAATAGCTTCAATATTACCCGGTGTACGCCCTAACATTTGTTTAGCGGCAACACCAACTGCAGCAACACTTTTAGAACCACCTGCACGGTCTTGACGAATAGCCACTACTGAAGGTTCATTTAATAC
>JASMAS010000098.1 GCA_030754235.1 Litorilituus sp. | reverse complement strand
AGCTTCTTTTTGTTCATTTTACGTCGCTTAAAGCGAAGTAATAGATCAAATAAGGGGATCTGTGTCAATCTATTTTTAATGCAATTGCCCTGGACAACAGCGGGAGGGACTTGCATTTTTACCTGTAATTTTATAAAAGAGTTGAATAATAGGCGATAAATGTCAGTACTTAGCTCCCTCGTAGCTAGGATAAAAGAGCCAATTGAGAAAACTATGAGGTAAGCACCTATTTTAGGTATGAAGAAAAAGGGGGTTTATTCTACCTATACTCTTCAACCATTTTAATTCTTTGCTCAGTCGTTGGGTGAGTTGAAATAAAGTCAACTAATTTACTACTTTTTTCATCATTGTTTTCATGATAATAACTTTCTAAGTTTTGCATAATTGTTACAAAGCTTTGCAGTGGAATATTATGTTGATTTAATTGTTGTAGTGCATAGTTATCAGCTTCTAGTTCAAATTCTCTTGAATGAGCCATATCCAATATTAAAGTGGGCAAGCCAGTGATTAAATCAAAGGTTTCAACATCTCCAGTGATAAATACAACCATAAGCGTGATCATGGCATCTTGTAATAATCTTTGCGTCATGTGTTTATGTTTCAAGTGACCTAACTCGTGAAACAAAACTGCCAGTAATTGATTATCTGATTGTGCCAATTCAACAAAATCATCAGTGAAAACGATTACGCCGTTAGGTAATGCGAGTGCATTCGCTTGCATACCTGATCTGAATTCAAGTTTTGCTTGTAAATCTTGATGCTGTGTTAAATAAGGCGTTGCTAGCTTTCTAATCTTTTGCTGTTTTTTTGTTGATAATTTAGATGGTTCAAATACTGTTTTATCTAATATATCTAAGCTAGAAAAAAACTTGTCTGAGGTGAAGCTAGGTGCATTATGGGCTATCACTTTTGCAGCAGACGGAATACCATAAACAAGAGCACTATATAATAAAAGAATAGTGGCAATGGTAAATACAGATATCAGCGGTATATTATTTTCTAGGTGATATAAAAACGATTTTTTGTTTTCATTATTTTGCCATTGCGAAAAAGTATCAATATCGTCATTGTTATTAGTTATAAACAACTGTGCATCGGTAAAGGCAATTTCTCTAGGCGTATTACCTAAGCGAGATTCAATATTGCATTGGTTAAATTCAAAAGACAGTGAT
This sequence comes from Litorilituus sp., assembly GCA_030754235.1. Taxonomy (GTDB): domain Bacteria; phylum Pseudomonadota; class Gammaproteobacteria; order Enterobacterales; family Alteromonadaceae; genus Colwellia. The sequence continues at coordinate 1,384 of JASMAS010000098.1, read as the reverse complement.
TGCTGTTGCTCTGTTAAATGAATACGTGTGAGTTTATGGTCATTAATCACCTCTAAACGCGCATTATGGCGTTTAGAGGTTTTACCATCTAAATAGATACCGTCTATTAACATGGTGTTCCTTACTTAAGCAAAATCGAATACTTGACCAAACTCTTCACCTAATGCGCTGATATTTTCTTTTTCAGCCGCGGTGAAGGTTTCTAAACTACCTTGAGCATGCATTGTAATACATGAACAGATATATTTAGTCATTCTTACTTTTGCAGCAGGTAAATATAAACCAAGAGTGATTAAAGTAAAAAACAAATTAATTAAAATAACTTTTGTTTGCCCTGATATAGTGAGTTTGGCATCAAATTTATGTTCCACTAGGCTTAGACTGGTATAAAACACATTTGTCATAGACACCATAAAGTAAACAAATAAGCCAAAATACATTACAAATAAAAGAAGTGGAGAAATCATCGCAAAAGCAGGTAAGAAATAGGCAACTAATCCGACAGGAACCCCAACAACTAATGCAATACCGATCATCGTTAAAAATATCATACCGTAGTCTTTGTAAGTGGCTGTAAAATCAAATTTTGTAGTACCGTATGAGCTATTTATCACAAAGTATTCATTGGCTTTTAAGATTGCTAAAGGGTACAAAATGCCCAGTGTTAATATACCTAACAATGGCCAGATATAAATAACCATGAAGGCTTCCCCATAAGCGCCTTTGAAACGAAACTGAATGTTTTTATACGCCGACATTCTGTTAGTGAATGCCACTGACTGATTGATAAAATAAGGAATAGCAAATAATAGGGCTATGGCGATAATCACTGCAATTACGGGGGCAAAGATCGTAGCAACATAGTAAGCAATAAAAGCTAATATTGCGATGATCCTACCTTTTAATATGGTGAACGGATCTGCTAAATAACGAAAATTAGTGTCATCTAAATAGAGGTTAGAATAAAAGTAGCGGTTATTTCTCACTTTAGCCCAAGCAGAATAAATACCTAAAGTCACTATGGTCAGTAATATGTTGACAATCCAAATTTTAAAATATTCCATGCCATCGCCACGGAATTCAAAATTTAAGACGCTGGTTTTTTTCGGTGTTTGTACACCCTCGGCAGCTGTTGCGCTGTGAGATTCTTCTTGGTTCATCTAATTTCCTTGATTTTATAGTTATTAACTTACGATATTATGTTAATTAAAAGTAAGTGGCTATATAATATATAATTTTAATTGAAGGCACAATATAGCAGTGTAGATTGAGCTATATTTTTGACGATTACTATCAATTTATACTTTTTAGATGTGATAAAAAGGGTGTTCTGGTCAAGCTGCATAAGACACATTTATTGTGGACTGTTCAAACTCAATTGGAG
>JASMAS010000097.1 GCA_030754235.1 Litorilituus sp. | reverse complement strand
AAGCGTTTTTTTGCTACCTAAGTAGCTAGGTAAAAGTACGTTAATGTGAGTATCCACACAAATTGCATGATAACTAATTGTTAAAGAATCTATCCTTTCGGATGGCTAAGCATCTCATTCGTGCTTAACGTTTGCTTTAGGCCTTGCCTTAAGCAGGATGCGTATCATACGCTTCCGAGTTTTGATGTCAACCTTTTGTTGAAAATATTTAAAATTAATTTAATGTTTTCTAAGGTGTTTAATAAATCATTAATCATACTAAACTTATCAAAACAGCTCTTTGGGTTGCCCTTTGGAACTGGATGCGCATTTTAGACACTTTTCTTTTTAGGTCAACCTTTATTTTATAAAAAAACGTGTTTTTTCTGTTAAGTGTTCGGTAATCATACAGCCCTTATATTTATTGCTTTAAAAGCATACTAATTGCCTTTTTTTTATCTTTTACTCTTTTTGTAAATATAATTTCTATTTTATAATTAAGTTTAATTATCCGATAAGCTTTGGCTTGTAAGTTGAGTTTTATGCTATTTTATTGGTTAGTAATCTTTATTTTTTTTAGTTTTCTCTAAAGAGGTCGTTATGAGCACTAATAACCACAATTCAATCCGTTCTTATAAGGGAGTTGCACCAAAAATTGGTGATGGTATCTATATTGACAACTCTTCTGTAATTGTTGGTAATATCTCCTTAGCAAATGATGTCAGTATATGGCCTTTAGTTGCCGCTCGAGGGGATGTCAATAAAATAACCATTGGTGCCCGTACAAATGTTCAAGACGGCACTGTTTTGCATGTCACTCGTAAAAGTGAAAATAACCCTAAAGGTAACCCATTAATTATTGGTGAAGATGTTACCATAGGACATAAATGTATGTTACATGGTTGCCACTTAGGAAGCCGAATATTAGTAGGCATGGGAGCTATTATTATGGATGGTGCGACTATAGAAGACGATGTATTTATAGGTGCAGGTTCTTTAGTTCCACCAAATAAAACACTAATGAGTGGTTATTTATATTTTGGTAACCCTGTCAAACAAGCGAGAAAATTAAAAGATAGTGAGCACGCTTTTCTTAAACAGTCGGCATTAAACTATATTGACTTGAAAAATGATTATTTAGCAGAGCTTTAGATTAGGGTATGTGTATTTTATTGCCTTGTAGCTCATTTTTTTCGAGCCAAAACTCAACAAGCTCTTCTAAGTCAAACTTAGTACAAGTATTAATCCCTTTCATTTTCTTTAACAGTATAGAATGAAAGTAAATAGTAATGATTTCTCCTGATATTAATGCAGTAGAGCGCCAAAGCTCTTGCTGCGTATCAAAAGTATAATCATCATTAAATACAATACGTTGATTCATAATATTAGCTTTCTAATAATGCTTTTTTAAGTTGATTTATTACAGGGGTTACTTCAGGTTTAACCTCACGCCAAATAGCAAAGCTTACTGCAGCTTGACCCACTAGCATTCCCAAACCATCAATAACTGTGCTTGCACCCTGCTCTTTTGCCCAAGATAAAAATGGTGTTAGTTGTTTTGAGTAGACCATGTCATAGCATACAACTTTAGAGTTGATAATAGAGCTAGATATCGCAGGCAAGTTACCTGATAAACTCGCCGAGGTTGCATTAATGATCAAATCAAACGCTTGATTCACTGTTTGCTCAAATCCACAAGCATTAAGTCTACCATCATTAAACTGCTTTATAAGAGCATCGGCTTTACTAACAGTGCGGTTAGCAATAGTAATACTTGTTGGATTTTGAGCAAGCAAAGGTAACAGCACTCCTTTTACTGCGCCACCAGCACCTAGCAGTAGTATATTACTATCTCGTAATTCAATATTATGACGAAGTAAATCTTGAACTAAGCCCTCACCGTCAGTATTGTCACCATAAATTTTGCCATCTTTCAACGTTAAAGTGTTAACAGCACCCGCTAATCGAGCACGCTCAGATAAAACATCTGCTATAGCTAGTGCCTCTTCTTTAAAGGGTGCAGTAACATTAGCCCCTTTACCTTTTAGGGCAATAAGGTCATTGACAGCATTAGCAAATTCACCATGCTCCACAAATTGGCTTTTATAATGAAGCTGTTGCCCTGTCGCTTTAGCAAAAGCGAGGTGAATAAAGGGTGAGCGCGATTGTGCTATTGGATTACCAAAAACGCGATATTGATCCATAAAACATGCCTAGTATTGATATTAACAATAGCCTAACCGAATTATGTTTTTAAGAAAATAAAAAAGCAGTAACGAATTACTGCTTTTTATTATGGGTTATGCTTTTAAGTTTTATTAGAACTTATAACCAAGCATTATTGAGTAAACCATTGGGTTAACTTCGACTTTTGCTGCTCCAATACTACTTTGGCCAACATCAAAAGTTGCATCACTTGAAATATCAATATAACGAGCAGAAACGTTTACTGACCAGTTTTTGTCAATTTGGTAGTCTGCACCAATTTGTGCTGCCAAACCAAATGATCCATCTAGTTTCAAGTTACTTAGCCCTAAACTTTTTGGTGCCGCTTCAAATTCTTCTTCGAAAAACACGGTGTAGTTTACACCTATACCAACATAAGGTTTAAAAGCTGTATCTGTATCAAAATAATATAGAGCGCTCAATGTGGGTGGTAAGTGAGTTACCTCAGCAAGTTTTACACCATCAAGACCTGCTGGAACACCTAATGCGCCACCTAATGCTGCTGTAGGATCATTTAATGTAACATCATGGGTAAATGGCGTTGCCGCTAAAAGTTCAAAAGCCCAGTTGCTGTTATAGAAATACACAAAGTTTAAACCTAACTGAGTGTTGTCATCAACACTCAGTGAAGCACCTGTTGCATCTGAACCACCTAGCAAGATAGCCGCTTTATCACTATCAGGATTAACTGAGGTTAAACCGCCACGAACTAAGATATCGCCGGCTTGGTTAGCGAAAACCGCTGTAGAAAGAGTAGAAAGTAGTGCTAAAGATAGTAATGTTTTTCTCATTTTTTATTCCCCTTAAATTATTGTGGATATAATAAAACCACGGTGCTTTTAAAACTTGATCTAGCGCAAGGTTTTTCAGCAATTTTTTGTTATGTTTTTTATTATTGATTTCGATCAAGTTATTTTGATGGGGAACTTGAAAAACAAAGAAAAACACCGCTGAAAAATGATATTTATCACACGATAAATTCTAAGTAAAATATCCGGCGGTTCAACCCCGAAGAAATAAAAGTAAATTCCATGCAAAAATTGAACTTTTAGTATGAAGTTTGATTTTAATTAGTTTGTGACTCGTTGATATTTATCACGGAGATATTATTGACGTAATATATCGCCAGTTAAACCATTAATAATTTGGGAAGGTTTTGAGTAGCCTAAGGTTACTGATTTGAGAATAAAATCAACTTTATCTGCTAATTGCACTTGCACTTGCTGCCAGGTTTTTGCTGGAAGCTGCCCTGTTAAATTTGCACTAGTAGATACAATAGGTCGTTTAGTGGCTTGACATAGTGCTACCACATCGGGATGATTTGTTATACGAACGGCGATACTATTAAAAGCACCAGTTAAAAGCGGAGAAACACCAGGCTTAGCCGGTAACACCTGCGTTATGCTATTAGGCCAGCGGCAAAGTATAGTCTTAATTTGAGCTTGTGATAATTGTGATATATTTAAATAGGGCAATAATTGCTTAAAATCACCAGCGAGCAGGATAAGGCCTTTTTCTGCCGGTCTCTTTTTTATAGTAAGCAGCTTTTTAATTGCTTGCGCGTTCTCAGGATCACAGCCTAAGCCAAATACAGCCTCGGTTGGATAGGCTATAACACCACCATTTTGATAAGCATTGAACAGCGCAGACATAAGCTTTTTAAAACAACCTAAAGATTAATTAGAAATAAAATAACAAAATGGCTAATAGCAAATCAGCCATTTTAAAGACACAACACAAAATTATAACAACTGATTCACGTAGTTGCTTACTTCTGGAAAATCGATTTTAGGCAATTGCTTAGCGACCTGCTGTAAGCGATAAAGTAACTCTTTTTTATCGCTGCCTGAAACATTAATATGCCCCATTTTACGTCCTGCCCGTTTAGTTTTCCCATACCAGTGCATTGTGACACTAGGTATACTTAATATGCTATCGGGAACACTGTCAGTCCCTACCACATTAATCATAGCTGTTGGCCTAATTAAGTCTGTAGAGCCTAGCGGTAAATGACATACGGAACGTATATGATTTTCGAATTGACAAGTATCAGCACCCTGTTGAGTCCAATGACCTGAGTTATGAACGCGCGGTGCAATTTCATTAACCAGCAGTGCATCACCCACTTGGAAAAATTCAATAGCCAATACCCCAACATAATCTAGCGCATTAGCTATTTTATTAAAGGCATCGGAAGCTTGTGATTGTAAAGATTGATATTCATTCGTTGCTAAAGAAACACTTAATACACCATTGGTATGATGATTTTCAGTTAATGGATAGGATTGAGTTTTGCCCGTTTTACTACGAACCCCTACCATGGACAATTCGCGATCAAAAGAAACCATTTGCTCAACGACCACAGCTTGTGACTGACCACTAGTATCTTCTTTAATGAATGTATCAACTTCCCGCCACACAGCTTCAGTTTGAGCTAACGCTTTTAATCGCCATTGTCCTTTACCGTCATAACCAGCCAATGCACTTTTTACAATAAGGGGAAAAGTTAAAGTAGCAATCGCATCATCAAAATCAGTTTTTGTGCTAACCACCTTGTGCGTTGCATTGTTAACACCTGCTTGTTCAAGCAGTGACTTTTCTAACCTTCTATCTCCGCCTGTTTTGATAGATTGACTAGTTGGCAATAATTTCCCCGATGCCTCGCACTGTGCTAACACTTGATGACTAATATGCTCAAACTCTGCAGTAATAACATTTGCAAACTCAATACCTGCACTTAAATCACCGAATGATATACCCGGTGATAAAGGATCAACTACTTGAGCGCTACCAACATCATAAGCTCTAAGTTCAATATTCAAAGGCTTACTCGCCAATGCCATCATCCGGGCTAATTGGCCAGCTCCTAATACTAAAACCTTCATTTTATAACCTATTCTGCTGGGTTTGGATTATCAAGAATACTTTGAGTTTGTTCGTTTCTAAATTTTTCTATTGCTGCCATTACTGTTGTATCGTGAGTACCAATAATTTGTGCGGCAAGTAGACCCGCATTTGCCGCACCAGCCGTACCAATGGCTAAAGTACCCACAGCTATACCTTTAGGCATTTGTACAATGGATAATAGTGAGTCTTGTCCGTTCAGCGCTTTCGACTGAACAGGTACACCTAAAACGGGCAAGCTGGTATAAGCGGCGGTCATACCAGGTAAATGTGCAGCACCACCCGCACCAGCTACAATCACCTTAATACCTCTTTGTTTTGCACCTTCTGCATATTCAGCAAGTAAATGTGGTGTTCTATGAGCAGACACTACTTTTGTTTCATAGGGTACATTGAGAAGATCAAGCATATCTGTTGCGTGTTTCATTGTCGGCCAATCCGACTTTGAACCCATGATAATACCTACAGTCATGTTCAAAAGCCTTTCATATTAATTTAAAGTACCTCTAAGAGGCGTGATAAGGGTATTATAACCTTGTTTTCGATGAGATAAAACTAACTAGCGAGTCATTAGTAAAACATCTAATTTTACAGCGACTTGGTCTTATAATTACATTTTTTTTGTGGACACATAATCACCTCTCCACCCGCCATTGTTCTTTTAATTAAGATAGGCCACTGGCATTGGGGGCAACTTTGTGAAACAGGTTGGTGGTTTATAACATATTTACATTTAGGGTATTGTTCGCAGGAGTAAAACGTTTTTCCAAATCGGTTAGTTTTTTCTTGGAGCTGTCCTAGTTTTCCTTTACCTTGACAAACAGGACATGAAACACCAACGGCTTCATGATGCTGCTCTTCTTCAATATGATGGCATTGTGGATAATTAGTACAACCAATGAACATTCCATAGCGCCCTTGCTTAACAGCTAAAAGAGAACCACACTCTGGGCACTCGCTACCAAGTAAAACGGTATCTTCCACACGTTCATGCTCAACAACTGAGCGAGTATATTGACAATTAGGGTAATGAGTGCAACTTAAAAAAGGCCCCGCTTTACCGTGCTTAATTGTTAGCTCTGAGCGACACTCAGGGCAGAGACCATATGCTTTTTCAAGCGCATGTTCATGGCGAGTAAATAAAGGCTTTTCTTTATCAGACATTGACATATAAAGGCTGAAAGAATGTTATGACATATTATGCCACAACATTGCATAAAAAATATATAGCAGACTTAAAGCGCTTACTTGAACCGCTTCTTACGAAAAAAATGAAGACTAATGTAATGGACCATCATGCTCATCAAACACAAGATCTTCCATCTTAGAATAAGCGGTTTCTTGACCTGGCACATTGAAAAGTACCATTAAAATAACCCATTTTAAATCATCCATTGAAAAATGCGTAGTATCAAGCTCCATCACTCTGTCGATTACCATTTCACGAGTGGTGAAATCTAGTACATTTATTTGCTCTAAAAAGAGAATAAAGCCCCGACTTGGTGTATCTAATAGTTGCATTTCGTCTTTCGTATAAATGCGAACCGATTGATTACCGACACGAGCATAATAAGGGTAAGCATTAACGTCTTGCAGAGCTGATAGTTTTTCTAACCAATTTAACGCTTTATATATTTCATCTTGATGGAAGCCTGCACGAGTTAATTCATCTGTTAACATGTCATGATCAACCATAACTTCAGCTTCACTGTGAATATAATTTTCAAAAAGATACATTAAGATATCAAACATAATTAACCCCTTATACCTCTGATAATTATTTACTACACGATTGCACCCTAAGATAACCTCCAGGTACGGATGCAATTAACCCCTTAAGTTCCAATAAGGTTAACCGAGTTACCACTTCATCTATTGGCAACTTACTTCGAGAAGCAACTTGGTCAATGGGCGTCACTTCAAGTCCCACACTAGCCAACAAAACATCTTTACACAAGTCATTCTGTGAATTTTTTTTTGTTATTATTTGCTTCCTCTTTGTAAATAATTGTAGTTCTTGAGTTAAGTGTAGTTCAGTTTGTTTATCAATGTTCAACTCTTCTATAATATCGGCAGCTTCTTCAACTAATTTAGCCCCTTGCTTAATTAACCAATGGCACCCCTTTGCTTGTGGGTTATGAATACCACTTGGCACCGAAAACACCTCTCGATTTTGCTCTAAAGCACAGCGGGCAGTAATTAATGAACCGCTTTGAAGCGCAGCCTCAACCACTAACACTCCTTTACTGAGACCACTAATAATTCGATTTCGCTTTGGAAAATGTCCTGCTTTTGGGGAAGTACCAGGCACAAACTCACTGACTATCGCTCCTTGACATGCTAATATTTGGGCTACTAAGGGTTTATGTCTTGCTGGGTACACCTTATCGAGCCCTGTCGCAACCACAGCGATGGTGCTTTTTTCAGTAATTAGTGCCCCTTTATGGGCTGCGGCATCTATTCCTAAGGCAAGTCCACTAGTGATCACCAAACCATACAAAGATAATTGTTGAGCAATATGCATAGCATTCTCTCTTCCATTAACTGTAGCACCTCTACTCCCGACAACAGCAATTTGCATATTATTAAGCAAACCTTTATTTCCTTTAACAAACAACACCAAAGGCGGATCATAAATTTCTTTAAGTTGTTGAGGGTAACTATCATCGTCAAAGGTGATAATCTGGCTGTTACAAACATGACTCGCTTTAATAATTTCATCAATAAGTAACCAATCAGGTTGATGAAAAGCTGATAACTGATTTGAGGTGAGGTTATTTGCAGAAGTCAATTTTGAACGGTGTAACTTGGATGAAGAAAAAAGCGCAACCAACCCAAAAGAGTCGACCAAGGCTAATTTTTTATGTACGGCTAAGCGCGGAACCATTTTCAACGCTAACCAATGATGAATATTACTTTGTGCCATGTGTCTTTCCTTAGACTTATTTTTCTATGGGGTCTGTTAGACTTTCACGGTTAAGTTTTGTTCGAGACAAAAGCGTTTGCTGGTTGTTTTTACGGCGTTATCGCCTTTTTATGTGGAATAACCACATAACAAAAGCTCCACCTTAAATAAACACCCAACAAGCTACAGCAAAAACAACCTTAAAAGTTCAGCAGACCTGAATAAATCTTAATGTTTTTATTTAGGTGCCGTTACTACATCTCTTAATCGCGCTGGTTTACTTGTTCGTAAAATAAGCCCCATACTTGCTTGTGGATAAACTTTAAAGACCATCAGTTCACCTACCGGCTCTTCTGGCATTTTATAGTTTGAGCTATTGGCTGTTAAAATACGATTCAAGCGCGATGCTTCTTTGGTGTATTTAGGGCCAAATCTTGTTTCAACAACACTAGGGCTTGAACGTTTTATTGCCATAACATCCCCAACCGCAACGTGGTCATTAAGGCCTTTATTGATCATCACAATATCTAATTTACCAAATTCTCTATTATCTGTGGCAGCTTTGATAATCGTGCCGCGAAAATTTTTTCTTGCCCCCTTCATAGTAAATATAGACGGCAGCATCTGACCTTCATGAACGGGTATAACCAAGCTACCAGAGTGTATTTCACGCTTTGCTGTGCTCACCTTTAAAGTGGCCGGTTCTTTTTGCGCTATATTTCCGGTACTGATCGCTTGAGCTGTTGCAATTAGGTCAACATAAAAGCCTAAAGACTTCTTCGTTTCAGGGTCAATAATTTCTTCGCCTTTATTATAAATAGCATAGGTTTTCGCTAATGGTAGATCTTTATTCACATAGATTTTAAAGCCTGTAATGCTGGAGCGATGACCCTCATCGCTACCAATAACATATGGAAGCAGTTCAAGATCTTGAGCAGTAAACAAATGTTCATATTTTATAAACGGCGCAATAACTTCTAGAGGTAACACCCTAATGGCCAAATCTCTTTTTGTTTTTTGACGAACTTTAGGAGACCATTTGTAACTAGGTTTGACGTTAATGGACTCAACGACCAGTAACGGCTTACCTTGCTTATCAAAAACAAGGCGAAGAATATCGCCTGGGTAAATTAGGTGTGGATTATTAAGTTCAGGGTTTAATCGCCATAGCTTAGGCCATAACCAAGGTTGTTCTAAAAAAACAGCTGAAATATCCCAAAGCGTATCTCCTTTTTCAACAACATAAGTTTTAGGTGCATCCTGATTAATTTTAAGCTGGTCTGCCCACAACATTAATGAGCACATAAAAAGAGACAGTGGCAATATTATTTTTTTAAACACATGCTTGTTCCTTTTTAACGCTTTTACTGTAAAGCACTATGAAGCTATAATAAGAACATAACACTCAAATCAGATTATCGCGAATTCTTTTAAAAACTTATGACGACTTTAACTGTACTGCGCTTCCCAGATCCGCGTTTAAAAACAAAGGCTAAACCCGTAGAAAAAATCACTGATGCTACCTTAACGATTATAGACGATATGTTAGCGACAATGTATGAAGAAAAAGGCGTTGGTCTTGCCGCAACGCAAGTAGATATACATCAGCGTATTGTCGTTATGGATGTTTCTGAAAACAGTGATCAACCCATCGTGCTCATCAACCCTGAAATTATTAATAAAAGTAATGAAACAATTGTTAATGAAGAAGGTTGCTTATCAGTACCCGGCATTTATGCCAAAGTTGACCGACACACTAGCTGTACAGTTAAAGCGCTAAATAAAGAAGGTAAGGAGTTTACCTTAGATGGTGCAGAGCTATTAAGTATCTGTATTCAACATGAGCTTGACCACTTAAATGGTATTTTATTTGTAGACTATTTATCACCACTAAAACGCCAACGTATTAAAACCAAAATAGAAAAAGAAGCTCGTTTAGCAAAGTAATACGCTAAACCTATTAACCGTAAGCGAGTACTTACCTTTAGGATGTTAATTTGAGTAAACCATTAAACATTATTTTTGCTGGCACACCTGATTTTGCAGCCCAGCATCTCAGTGCCTTAATCAACAGTGAACACAATATACTAGCCGTATATTGCCCACCTGATAAGCCTGCTGGTCGAGGTAAAAAATTAACCGCTTGTGCAACCAAACAATTAGCACAAACACATAATTTGCCTGTAGAGCAGCCTGTTAATTTTAAGGATATCAATGACCAACAACACTTAGCTCAATACGATGCTGATGTAATGGTTGTGGTTGCTTATGGCTTATTACTACCAGAAGTGATACTCAACACTCCTAGGTTAGGTTGCATTAATGTGCACGGCTCTCTTTTACCTAAGTGGCGAGGTGCTGCACCTATTCAGCGTTCTTTAGAAGCAGGAGATAAAATCACGGGCGTCACCATAATGCAAATGGATATAGGATTAGATACTGGAAACATGATACTAAGCGCCGAGTGCTCAATACAAAGTCATGACACCAGCGCAAGCTTATATGAAAAGCTAGCTCAACTTGGTCCTAAAGCCTTACTGGACAGCTTATCGCTACTCGCACAAGGACGTAACAAATCCATACCTCAAGACGACCACTTAGCAACTTACGCTCACAAACTTGATAAAACAGAAGCAGAACTAGATTGGCAACTTTCGGCCTCAACATTAGCACTAAAAGTACGTGCTTATAATCCATGGCCTGTCGCACAATTTACCTACAATGACGACACCCAAAAGCAACAAAAAATTAGAGTGTGGCAAACCTCAACGCGAGCATCTATTGACGCCCCGGCCCCTGGCACCATAATGTCTGCCGATAAACAGGGTATAGTGGTCGCCACATCTGACGGTGCATTGTGTTTAGAGGTTTTGCAATTACCTGGAAAAAAACCCTTACCAGTTAAAGATATTTTAAATGGCCGAGCTGTCTGGTTCAGCATAGGGGCAAATATTAACGGGTTAACAGATTAAATGAACACCAAAACTACTCAATTAACACCTCAAGAAAGTGCACCTAAAAAAAATGCTAACATTAGAGCTTTAGCCGCTAAATGTTGTTATAGCGTTATTGAACAAGGCAAGAGCCTGAGTGATGAACTCCCCAAACAACAAGAAAAAGTGCCATTAAAAGATAAAGCCCTTTTACAAGAAATTTGCTTTGGTGTTATTAGGCATTTACCCGAACTAGAGCATGATATTCGTCAGTTAATGCAAAAGTCACTTACAGGTAAACAAAGAGTATTTCATTTTTTACTTTTGGTTGGTGTCTATCAAATTAAGTTCATGCGTATTCCAGATCACGCCGCAGTAAGTGAAACGGTTGCAGCGACCAGCGCACTAAAAAACCGCCATATGAAATCATTACTCAATGGTGTATTACGTAATATTGTTCGCCAACAAAGTGCATTAAGTGAACAAACAAAACTCGCCCTACCCAATGCAATACAATACAACCACCCGAGTTGGTTTATCAAAAAAATCCAACAAGGCTACCCTGAGCAATGGCAGTCAATCCTCTGTGCCAACCAACAAAAGCCACCTATGTGGATAAGAGTTAATACTCAGCATCATGACAATAAAAGCTATCAAGTTTTACTCAAAGAGGCAGGCATTCTAATAAACACCATAGAAGCCGCTTCACAAGCTATTGAGTTAACTAAAGCTGTTGATGTAAATGCCCTGCCAGGTTTTGAACAAGGTTGGGTCTCTATTCAGGATGGAGCAGCGCAACAGGCTGCGCGACTACTTGATTGTCAAACTGGCGATAATGTACTTGATTGTTGTGCAGCCCCTGGCGGGAAAACCTGCCATATATTAGAAAAAACACCTGATATAGCTTCGATGACAGCCATAGATATAGAATACAGTAGATTAACTCGCGTTGAAGATAACTTATCACGCTTAGGATTAACAGCCAATATTATTGTTGGAGACGCTGCAGCCCCTGAAAAATGGTGGCCAGGGGAACTATTTGATCGTATTTTATTAGATGCCCCCTGCTCTGGCACTGGTGTTATACGTCGACATCCTGATATAAAGTGGTTACGTAAGAGTAGCGATATTGATACGTTAGTTATTTTACAGCAGAAAATCCTGAACAAAATATGGTCTTTACTTAAGCCTGGTGGTACTTTGCTATATGCCACTTGCAGTGTTTTACCAGAAGAAAATAGCGAGCAGATAGCTAGCTTTATTGAGCATAATACTGATGCTAAATTGCTCACTATAGATAATAATGATCATGCAAGAGAAAATACTTTAGGTTGGCAATTATTACCCGGTGAAAAAAATATGGATGGTTTTTATTACGCTAAACTGTTAAAAGTAAAAACATAATGAAACAATAATCTCTTAGCAATATAACAACTGTTGAAAGCGTTAGCGAGAACAAAAAAAACAAATGAAAATAATCATAGTCGGTGCTGGCCAAGTTGGTGGCACATTAGCAGAAAACCTTGTTGGTGAAAATAATGACATCTCTGTTGTAGATATTGACAGTGAAAAACTGCGTGAACTCCAAGATAAAATGGATCTGCAAGTTGTTACAGGCCAAGGTTGTCACCCGAATGTATTGAAAAATGCCGGTGGTGATGATGCCGATATGATTATTGCTGTGACCTCAGATGATGCAACCAACATGATCACCTGTCAAATTTGTTCTTCGTTATTTAATACCCACAAAAAAATAGCCCGTATTCGCTCTAACCAAGTACTGAAATACTCAAAGCAGCTTTTTCATAAAAATCATATCCCTGTCGATCATATCATTGCTCCTGAAGAGTTAGTCACCCGAGATATTGCTCGACTGATTGACTACCCTGGGGCATTACAAGTGCTTGAATTTGCAAAAGGTAAAGTCAGTTTAGTTGCGGTTAAAGCTTATTATGGTGGCTTATTAGTTGGTCATGCCCTGTCAACCTTAAAAGCTCATATACCCAATGTTGATACGCGTGTTGCTGCTATATATCGTAACGGTAAACCCATTCGTCCACTTGGCACAACGGTTATTGAAGCAGATGATGAAGTATTCTTTATTGCTGCCAGCATTCATATTCGTGCGGTAATGAACGAATTACAAAAACTTGAACCTGCTTACAAACGTGTCATGATTGTGGGTGGTGGTAACATTGGCGCGGGTTTAGCACGTATTTTAGAAAACAATCACCAAGTGAAATTAATAGAACGCTCTGCAGAACGTGCAACCAAACTCACTTCTGAGCTAAACAATACGATTGTCTTTAATGGCGATTCTTCCGATATAGAGTTATTAACAGAGGAAGGTATTGATCAGTTTGATGTTTTTATTGCGGTCACCAATGATGATGAAGCTAATATTATGTCTTCTTTATTAGCCAAAAAACTTGGTGTTCGTAAAACAATGGTACTTATTCAACGGGATGCCTATATTGAACTGGTTCACGGCGGAGCAATAGATATCGCTATTTCACCACAACAAGCAACCATATCAGCACTACTTACTCATGTTAGACGAGGTGTGATAGATAATGTTTATAGCTTGCGAGGTGGTGCAGCAGAAGCCATTGAAATAGTTGCTAAAGGTGACGAAAAATCATCAAAAGTTGTCGGGCGGGCCATCAAAGATATCAAATTACCCCCAGGTACCACCATAGGAGCCATTGTTAGAGGCACAGAAGTCTTAATTGCTCACTCAAACACACAGATCAAAGAAGAAGATCATGTCATTCTCTTTTTAGTTAACAAGCGTTACATCTGTGACGTTGAAAAGCTATTTCAAGTAAGTGCTATTTATTTTTAATTAACATACCTGCTTACAGTTACCGAGTTAATTTATAACTAAGTAACTGTAATACTACCTATAACTCCAGAGTAAATAACACCGTAAACACTTCAAAGGAAAAGGACACCTATGAAACTAATCAAATTCCTATTTATTTTTTATTCTACTTTTATTTGCTTGACCTCTAACGCTACACCTATAGATACCGCTCAAAATTGGCAAACCTTTGAAACAGAAAATTTTAGAGTTCATTACACCCCTAAATATCAGCAATGGGCATTATCAAGTGCCCGTGAAATGGAGAAAATCCGAACCTTAATCAAAGAACAACAAGGGCGAGTACTTGATGAAAAAGTAGACGCGTATATTATCGATCCTTACAATGCCGCTAATGGTTTTGCAATCCCGTTAAGCAACGCACCATACATGGCACTATTTGCCACAGCACCTTTATCAGATAGCATTATTGCAAACTCAACGGGTTGGCAACAACTACTAATACTCCATGAGTATGTCCATTTGGTGCATTTAGGACAAAAAAGCCGATCACGTTGGCGCAACAAGCTTGCAAGTTGGTTTGATATTTATGATGCCAGCCAAATTACCGAACACCGTTGGGTTAGTGAAGGTTATGCGACCTTACTTGAGTCTAAACTTACTGGGCGCGGACGATTATATAACAATGTTGTTGAGGCTATTATACAACAATTTGCTCGTGAAGGTGCTCTTCCTACCTACAATCAATTAAGTAAAATTAGTAATGATTACTTATCTGGCTCTATGGCTTACTTAGTGGGAGTTCGTTATTTAAAATGGTTAGAAGAAAATTACGGAGAACAAACGTTAGATGCGGTTTGGACCCGATGGCGCGCCGTAAAAAAACGCAGCTTTGAGCAAGCTTTTGAAGGCGTATTTCAAGATACAGCCAAACACCTTTATCAACGTTTTGTTGCTGAATATACTTTTAACGCAATGAAAAATGAACAAGATTTTCCACAACGCCGCTCAACGCTTTGGTTAGACCTAAAAGGTAATTTTTCTGCCCCCACTATTAGCCCAAATGGAGAGTATTTTGCGATTATAGACAAGAGTGGAGAATCAATACGAGGTAAAGAAGTCTCTTTAATTGTTTATAACACCGCAAATAACACTGAAAAACGGATAGAATTTGAACAAGAGGTGACTGAATTACTTAACGCTGATGCTCAAGATATAGCGCCAACGTCCCCCTCAGTATTTAAACGTAAAATAGCTTTCACTTTAAACCAAATTAATTACCGTGGTATTAGCAACCCTCGTTGGCTTGATGACGACACTATTATTTATGGTGCCAGTAGCATAGCTAAAGATAACTCTCGCCATCAAGATTTATTCTTATGGCACATACCAACAGACACCATCAAACAACTGACCAAAGAGGCTAATATTCGCCGCTTTGACCTAGCACTTTCAACAGCACAGCCCTTTATTATTGCTGAGCGTAATCGCTTAGGTAAATCTCAATTGGTAAAGCTGTCCATTGAGGGTCAATTTATCCAAGCAATTACACCCGATAGTTTAGCGCATGTTTACGACTTCCCAAGAATAAGACCACAACAAGTTGACACGGCGACAAGCTTCGCTTATTTACAAAGTAGCTTAAATGAAAAATGGTTACTAAAGGTAAGTCAATTCGATACTAAAAATATGATAATAGTCCAAGAAGAAACAGTGCCATTACCTAACGGATATCAGTTTTTATCTTTTCCTGAGTGGTCAAAAGATGGTAACAGCCTATTTTATGTTGCTGGTGTCGAAGGTAAAACCAAGCTATTTCAATATGACTTCACCACCGAAAAACTGGTTGCTCTAACCTCGGGTCAACACCCTATCAGCTGGCCTGTTGTTATCGCTAAAGATGAATTATTGCATCTAAGTATTAACTCTCAAGGGCCAGATGTTTACCACTTAACCTTAAATGCTGCGGATAGCCTAGTGATCAGCAACACGGTTAAACACGGCAAGGTAAAGAGTAAATTAGCAAGTAAATATAAAGTAGACAAAGCCACGACAACCATTGATGAAACCTTAGGAAAACATAAACCTTATGGTGTTGGCCCCCAAAAAGGTACTATCACTTTAGGTCTCAGTGACAGCTCTGCAAGTAGCAGCTTAGTAGAATTAGGCTATAAAAGCAGTGATGCTCTACAGCGCTTTGACTGGCAGGTACATATCAGCAAAGATATATTTTCAAATGCGCTCTCTGGTTATGGAGCAAACCTACGCTGGCAGGGCTGGCCAGTTAAACTGGCAGCTCATGCTTATCAATTGGATTTAAAAATACAGCAGCAACAAGCTTTTACTTTGCCTTTAACCAATATTGATGAGCAAGGCTTACAGCTACAAGCAAGTTATCCATACCGAAATAAGACGCTAACCATCAATACTATCGGCCAAATTAAAGCTTCAGATCATAATCGCTTATTAAGTAAATATGCCGCTTTAGGTTTTAAACAATCTTGGTTTTATGATCAACAAATTTGGGGAGTAACACAGCAAGCCAATATCCACTACCTTACCGGTGATATTGAAACAGGTACTAAAACTACAGAGCGTCATTCTTACCGGGGCAGTAATGGCGATATAACCTTTATAGGTTACTTCAAAGCATTTCACTTAGGTATTAACTATTCATGGGCTGAGCGTTCAAGTGATGCTGGCGACATATTAAGCTTAGGTGGCTTTGACTCGACACTCATTCAACCCAAAGCTCACTTTAATAAACAACTTGCTCCTGAGTTAGCTTTTTATAGTCAAACCGCTAATGACTATAAAAAAATAACCACCTTTATTCCCTATGGTGGTATGCAGGCATTTTACACTCGCCATGAAATGAGCAAGCAAAATATCATCGACAGTTATGGCATCAAGGGACAATTGTTCAATAATTTCGGCTTTACTGGCATTAACAACCTAGCGATTGATTTTGGTATTGCACAAGTTAACCCTGAAAGGCAAAAATCAGATACTCAAGCTTGGATAGGCTTATGGCATAAATGGTAAAGTGCCATATCACTACTAATAATCGTTTTGGCGAACTTAAGTTCGCCAAAACGCAGGGGTAAATAACACTAATAATGTAAATATTTCTAGTCGACCAAACAACATAGCCATAATAAGCACCCACTTACTGGTATCACCTATAGCCGAGAAGTTAGCCGCTACCTCACCTAAACCAGGGCCTAGGTTATTAATACAAGCAGCAACAGCAGTAAAAGCGGTAATATCATCCATGCCAGATGCCAGTAGTAATAACATACAGATCACAAATACAGCAGCATAAGCAGAAAAGAAGCCCCAAACAGCTTCAACAACACGGTCAGGTAGCACCTTCTTACCTATTTTTATACTAAAGACTGCTTTAGGGTGTACTAACTTATTCAGCTCACGTAACCCTTGTAAGTAAAGCAATAACACACGAACAACCTTCATCCCCCCACCAGTACTACCGGCACAACCACCAATAAAGCTAGAGAAGATCAATAGTAGTGGCAACAAAGTAGGCCAATCAGCAAAAGTAGTGGTCGTAAACCCTGCGGTAGTGCTTATAGAAACTGATTGAAACAATGCTTGGTCAAAAGCCTGATCGGCATTTTGGTATTCACCAGTATACAGTAGTACTGAAAAGCAAATTAAGGTGAGTACTAACTGTATAGCAATAAAAACTTTAAATTCAGGGTCAAAGAAATAATTCCTTAAGGATTTACTTTGCACCGCCGCATAATGCAGCGCAAAATTGACACCAGCAATCACTAAGAAAAAAACACAAACAAGATTAACTGCAGGACTATTAAAATACCCCATACTGGCATCATGCGTTGAAAAACCACCTATAGCAATTGTTGAAAATGAGTGGCAAATAGCATCAAAAACCGACATACCTGCTAGCCAGTAACCTAAAGCACACGCTATAGTAAGTGCTAAATATATATACCATAAATGTTTGGCGGTATCGGCAATTCGCGGAGTCATTTTTGAATCTTTAACGGGTCCAGGGGTTTCAGCTCGATAAAGCTGCATACCACCAATACCCAACATAGGTAATACTGCAACAGCTAAAACAATAATCCCCATGCCTCCTAACCATTGTAGCTGTTGTCTATACCATAAAACGGCATGTGGTAATCCTTCAATATTACTTAAAATTGTTGCCCCTGTTGTCGTAAGCCCAGAAAAAGACTCAAAAAAAGCATCGGTTATAGTAAAGTTAGGTTGTTCTAATAAGATAAACGGAATAGCTGAAAAGCTGGCCAACACAAGCCAAAAAAGCACCACAATGAGAAAGCCTTCTCTGGCCCTTAAGTCGGTTTTTTCATAACGATTAGGGTACCAAGCAATAAAACCGGTGAAAGTACACCAAAGAAATGCCATTAAAAATGGTACACCACCACCATCACGATATACCATAGAAACTAAAGCAGGTGGTAGCATGGTGACACTCAGTACTGCCACCAACAAACCTAGAATGCGAATTATATTTTTATATTGCACGTTATTATTTTGTCATCAAGAAGTTAAGACCAAGCTTCCCGCCGATAATGTATTTAATTTTTCTTGGGTTAACGCTAAATTAGCTATAGGAATAGCTAGCGTAAATCCCACTTGTTGCAGATAAGAGTGATTAACAACCTGCCCTTCAACCTGTTTAATAATATGTAGAACATCATCAACTTGGCTATATTGACACGCTAAAGTTCGCATAGCCATAGCTATTTTAGTTTTCGAGCGTAAAAAAGGTAGAGCTTGGCGAACACTATCAGCATAAGCCCGCTGTAATCCTCCTGTTCCTAATTTAGTTCCACCAAAATAGCGAACAACAATAGCACATACCTCTCCAATACCGCCGCCTTGTAGTACTGCCAACATAGGTTTTCCCGCCGTACCACTTGGCTCACCATCATCAGAGTATCCATAACCTAAACTGTTATTAGACGCGTTAGTTAAAAAAGCATAACAATAATGACTTGCTTGGCCATGTAGCGTTTGAAGTTGCTTAACATACTCTTTAGCTTCTTCACTACTCGTACATGGATAGAGATAACAAATAAAACGGCTGCGATTAACCAAGGTTGTATGCTCTACCTGATTAATCGCAATTTGATAAGATTTAGTCATGGTTTGTTTAAGTATGATTACAATGAACTAAATTTATATGCCAGCATCACGGGTCATATTTTCATTATGAGATTGATGAACAATAATATTATCTTCAATTCTTATGCCACCAAATGGACGCATTTCATTCACTTTTTGCCAATTCACTTGATCACTATTACTTGACTCTTTTATGTCTTGTAATAAAGAATCAATAAAATATAGGCCTGGCTCAATAGTGAACACTTGCCCTGCTTCAATGGTTCGTGAAGTGCGTAAAAACGGGTGACTGTCAGGAGCGTTAATATGAGTACCGCGCTCATCGGCCATAAAACCACCCATATCATGAACTTGCAAACCCAGGTGGTGGCCTAAACCATGAGGGAAGAATGCACTAACAATACCAGAATCTATAGCGGTGTCGGCACTGACATTAATAAAATCAAAGTCAGCAAGTACTTTGGCTACCTCTTTATAGGTAGCAATGTGCAAGTCAACATAACTCACTCCTGGTTTTAAACCATTCACAGCTTCTAGCATTAATTGATTCATACGATTAATCAACTCTGCAAACTTATCTTCTTTAAACGAATAAGTACGAGTAATATCTGAGGCATAGCCATTAAAGTTAGCCCCTGCATCAATTAAAAAGGACTGATGACTTTGCGGCTTAATTTTATCTAATGCCATATAGTGCAAAATAGAACAATTTTTATTTAAGGCTACAATATTTCCGTATGGTGTTTCATTAGTGTTATAGCCTATGGCATTAAGGTAAGCATTTTGGATATCAAACTCTGTACCACCACTAAAAAAAGCTGCTTTTGCCGCCAAATGCGCTTTTACCGCCAACACATTTGATTGACGTAAGCATTGCTGTTCATATTGAGTTTTATAAGCACGATGATAATGAAAATAATTCAATAGATTTTCAGGATTGATTACGTCAAAGCCTAATGCTTTAGCAACTTCAATATGACTACCAATATAAGCAAACTTTTCTTTATCATAAGGAAGCAGTTTATCAACATCACTTGCTTGTGTGAGTACTTTAATATCAAAAAACTCTCCCCAATAGCTTTCTGATAATGGTGTAACCTTATGCCAAAAATCAACGGGTTGATAATAGATTAAGGTTGGCTTATCTTCACCATTAACAATAAGCCAGCAGTTTGGAACATCAATCAATGGTAACCAATGCTTAAAATGAGGGTTCACTCTAAAAGGATAGGTATTGTCATCAAGAAATGCCTTTATTTCCTGTCCTGAATGAATCACAACACCTTCAAGACTATCTCTGGTTAGTGCTTGTTTAGCTCGATGTTGTAACTGAGCAATATGTGCAGGGTATTCTAATTTTAGTTGGCTAGTTATTGTATTCATAAGGGTTTCTCTATTTTTTTTTCATCATAACACAAGCCTTAAAGTTCTGAGCAAGGGGTTATAATTTCACATTGTTTTTACTGTGGATAATTGTTTGCAGCTATTGCAATCACTTACCTCAATCACCAATACTCATATTAACAATCTGATCAAAAACTTGACTAATTTGACCTGGCTGGTGCTGGTAAATTTCTTGATAGGCTAGAACACTTTTTACATAATTTCTAGTTTCCTTAAAGGGGATCGTTTCTATCCAAATATCTGCTGGCATAATATCAATCCCTTTAAGCCATTGTCTTACACGATAAGGACCCGCATTATATGCGGCTGTAGCCAAGACTTGATTGCCATTGTTTTTGTCTAAAAGCTCCTTTAAATACTGTGTACCTAAGGCAATATTATTATCTGTATTGAGCAAGTAGTTTCTATTTATCTTTCTTTTCGTTAAGTTTTTTGCCGTATTAGGCATTAACTGCATAAGCCCTTTTGCCCCCGCAGATGAATGTGCATCACTCATAAACGAGCTTTCTCTTCGTGTTATCGCAAATGCCCATGCGGGGTTAATTTGCTGATCATTTGCATACGAATTTATTTCATCTTTAAACGCTTTAGGAAATCTTAAGTCAATATCATCAAGATAGCCGACACTCGCTAAGGTAAAAATAGAACGATCAAACCACTTGTTTTCATTAGCCACTTTAGCCGCAATTAGTTGTTCTTTTTTTGATAATTGTGTGAGTAAAAAATTCCATTCTGAACGCGCATTAACAAATCTTCCCAACGCATAAAACTCAAATGCCCTTTTAGCGGCCGGGTAGCTGATGACTCGACGTTTGTCAGACAAACTAAAAGACAATGGCTTATTTTGTAGATTTACAGGCGTTCGTAAATTGCTAGCCGCTAAAAAGCCATAGTAATGACGTTCATGCGCCAGTTGCTCCATTAAATAGTGACCACGTTGCTTGCTATCAGTTGCAATCAAGGCACGTGCGTACCAATATTTCCATTGCAATTCATCTTTATATTTTACAGGTAATTGTTTTAATTCACTCATTAAACGCTGCCAGTTTTTATCTTTTAACGCTTGTGTTAAGCGCCATTGCAGCATATTTTTATCAAGTGAATTTATTGCTAACTTGTCTAACCAATGTCTTGCTTTTATATGGTTTTTTGCCGCTAATGCAAGCGCAAATTTTTTGTCTATTTCTATTTGCTGAGCTTGGGTAAAATTAAAGGTTTGTAGGGCTTTATTATAGCTCTTTAGAGCAGTATCGGGATATCGCCATATTAAACGCTTTAAACCATACGTTAAAATCTCTGTTTCTCTTACGGATTTATTTGGAAAGTGTTTCAATTTACTGACCAGTGATGGGTCTTTACGTACACGATGCCAAAGCTTGCCTAAGTAGTGTTGCTCTGCAGGCAATAAATTTGTCAAATAAGGGATAAGTGTATGTTTACCACCATCTGCTGACAGTGCTATACGCCGCCACACAACATCATTTGTTCGATAGCCTGCTTTTTGCCAATGTTCAAAAAGCGGATCACACACTTTATTTTGTGATTTTCCTACTAGCCAAAGTTTAGTCACCTGCTTAAGTACTACACTCTTTGGCATGCCACTTTGCAATTGAAATAGAAAATTTTTACAGTTTAATTCTGCATTATTTGTTGGCTTATAAAACTCTAAAAATAGTTTTGCCTTATTTTTTTTTGCTAATAATTTTAACCATGCTTTTCTAACAGGCCAATCAAGCGGCGTTCCTCTGTGTTTATCCAAAAATTCAGCTACTCTCGGTGCAGAAGATAGTTGTAAATTTTTGATCAGAGCACGCTGATCTAAATAGGGTTGTAATGGGTAATAATGTAATTGATTATATAAGCGTTGATATTCTGCTGAGTCCGTTTTACTTAATAGTTTTTCCGCTTTAATAAAAAGTTGCTGCTGTGCTTTATCAACCTTTAACTGTAGCGGTTGATTTGCTAACACACTTACCGCATAACCCAAAGAAAAAAGCAGCCAGTATATTTTTTTTACTATGCACATCACCATTCTAATTCAATTTTCCCTTTGTCTATTAGTCTTCATTATAGTCAAGCTAAAGAACAATTTTTTCAGCCTAACACTTTTAAATAAAGTACAATGAATTTATTTTT
Organism: Litorilituus sp.; assembly: GCA_030754235.1. Taxonomy (GTDB): domain Bacteria; phylum Pseudomonadota; class Gammaproteobacteria; order Enterobacterales; family Alteromonadaceae; genus Colwellia. The sequence goes on along the minus strand of JASMAS010000097.1, from coordinate 82,748 downwards.
AGCATTTAGCTCATTTTATTTACTACTATGACAGATTTCTTTTCTCAAACCGCCGATCACTTCCTTGATGCTATGGGTTTACGTTGCCCTGAACCTGTCATGATGGTGAGATTAAATATTCGAAAAATAGCAAGCGGTGAAACATTATTAATCAAATGTGACGACCCCTCAACAACCCGTGACATTCCTAGTTTTTGCCAATTTATGGAGCATGAATTAGTCAATAAACAAACTGATGACAGCCCCTACTTTTACTTAATAAAAAAGCACTGAGTGGTTCATATTATCAGTTAATTTTTTTCTTTGCGCTATATTTGCATCATAGATATTGTCTATTCCACTCAACTGTCGCAAATCTTGTGCAATTCACCCTTTTTTTTCGATGATTTGCTATAAATTTTGTCAATAAGGAACTATTTACTTATTACTGCTCTGTACTATTTTTTCTTTCAATTTTAGTAGGTTTTTGAACAATGAACCTTTAAACAAAACGATGGCTTAACAACAAACTCTGTATCCTTTTTATTGTTATGATGTCAGTATTTTTAGCGCTGTCGCTAATTGGTACACTGTAACTAATGGCTCTATGCAACCTACCATAAAAGAAGGCGATCGTATTATTGTCAATAAAACGGCTTAGACAGTGTTTGTTGGACATTTTTACGGCGTTATCGCTTTTTTAGGTGAAACATCCACATCACAAAAGCTCTTTCTTGTATAAATACCCAATAAATCGCTGCAAAATCAAGCTCAAAAGTTCAACAGACCCTAGTTCTTATATATTTTAAGCGACAAAAAAGAGCATTAAAATGCCCTTTTAATATGCTATCAACAGCTGTTATTGCAATGCAGAAATATCAGCAATAGCAAAAAAGCTATTTCTAATTTGGTTCAGTAAGGTTAAACGATTAATTTTTACCGCTTCATCATCACTCATCACCATAACACTATCAAAAAAAGTATCTATAGGTGTTTTCAACTGTGCTAATTCTGTTAATGCAGCCTGATAGTTTTTATCGAGCATCATTGGTTTAATTCTCAAGCTGATCGTTTGAAAAATATCAGCTAAATTACGCTCAGCTTGCTCTGTCGCTAGATCTACATTAAAAGCATCATAAAGTTCGCCATCAAACTTCGCTAAAATATTTCCTACTCGCTTATTCGCTGCTGCTAAAGTGGCTGCTTCAGGCAAGTTTCCAAAAAAGTTCACGGCTTTAATGCGTTTTTCAAAGTCTAGTGGTGCACTCGGATTTTTCGCTAAAACGGCTTGTATCACATTAATTGTAATTCCCTGCTCTTGATAGAAAGCGCGGAAACGGCCCATGATGAAGTCTAGAACGTTTTCAGCCGTATTATCGTTAGTTAGCCTATCACCATCTACTCCACCAAATAAAGCAATGCTTTTTGTAATCAGCACACGAAGGTCTATATCAAGCTGTTTTTCAATAATAATACGTATTACACCAATTGCCGCCCTTCTAAGCGCAAACGGGTCTTTATCGCCTTTAGGTGGTTGATTAATGCCAAAAATACCTACTAAGCTATCTACCTTATCACTGATAGCAACAGCACAACCTATATTACCTTCTGGTAAGCTATCCCCAGCATAACGAGGACGATATTGATCTTCCAATGCTTGCGCTATGCCTACATTCTCACCATCGTTAAGCGCATAGTATTTTCCCATGGTTCCTTGCACCTGTGGAAACTCTAACACCATATCAGAAAGAAGATCTGTTTTACTTAATAAACCCGCGCGATAAGCTTGTTCACTGTTTTCACCTAGTGATTCTGCAATAATTCTGCTCAAAGAAGCAATACGTTCAGATTTCGCTTTTAACGTACCTAACTGCTTTTGAAAGAGTACGGTCTCTAATTTTGCAAGTCTTGATTCTAAGGTTTGTTTTTTATCTGTTTTAAAGAAAAATTCTGCATCAGCCAAGCGAGGTCGTATTACTTTTTCATTACCAAAAATAACTTTTTCCGGCTCTTTTGACTCAATATTAGCAACAAAAATAAATTTATTTACCAGTTCCCCTGCACTATTTATTACAGGAAAGTATTTTTGATGGTCCTTCATTGAATAAATGAGGGGCTCTGCTGGTACATTAAGAAAATCTTTATCAAATGTTCCAATCAATGTAACTGGCCATTCAACTAAAGAAGTGACTTCTTCTAATAAGTCGTCATCTATTAGAGCTTTGGCTGAGATTCGGTCTGCTGCAGCTTCAATTTGCTTAATGATATTTTGCTGTCTTGTTTGGTAATCAGCTTCTACATAAGCTTTTTTAAGCTCAGCCAAATAGTCATCTGCATGATTGATAGTTACTAAACCTTCATGGTGAAACCTATGACCTTGCACTTGATTACTAGCCTTTACACCTAACGCTGAACCCGCAATGATTTGATGACCGTAAAGCATAGTTAAGGTATGCACAGGGCGAATAAATTGTGTTCGTTCAGCTCCCCAGCGCATTGGCTTAGGGATAGGTAATTTATGTAATGCTGTAGTAACCATCTCTGGTATTAATTCATTAATTGTTTTACCTACTACGGTTGCTTTATGGAGTAACCATTCGCCTTTATCTGTCGTTAATCGTTCAGCTTCTTCTACTGTAATACCATTAGAACGCGCCCATCCAATCGCTGCCTTGCTAGGCTGCCCCTGATCATCAAATGCAACATTGATTGCTGGACCACGTTTTTCGACGACTTTATCTGCTTGTTTATCTGTGAGTGATAATACTTGTACGGCTAATCTTCTTGGTGATGCAAACCACTTGATTTCACCATAGGCTAAATTGCCTGTATCTAATTGTGTTTTAATGCCTTGATAAAATGCTGTTGCTAGCGTTTTTAATGATTTAGGCGGTAATTCTTCAGTACCTAATTCTATAAGGAGAGTTTCTGTACTCATTATTTTTCTTCCTTATTTGCAGCTTCTTTATCTGCTTGTGATTTACATAGAGGGAAACCCAGCTCTTCTCTTTTAGCATAAAAAGATTCTGCACATGCTTTTGATAATGTTCTCACGCGTAATATATAGCGTTGTCGTTCCGTTACTGAAATAGCATGACGAGCATCGAGTAAATTAAACGCATGAGATGCTTTCATTACTTGTTCATAAGCCGGTAAAGGTAACCCCGCTGCAATAAGTTTTTCACTGTCTTTCTCGCATTGATCAAACTGTTTAAATAACGCGTCTACATCAGCATGCTCAAAGTTATAAGTAGATTGCTCTACTTCGTTTTGGTGGAAAACATCTCCATAATAAACAGTCCCCATTGGACCATCTGCCCAAACTAGATCATATATGCTATCAACATTTTGAATATACATAGCAAGACGCTCTAAACCATAAGTGATTTCACCTGTAACAGGTGTACACTCAAGCCCACCAACTTGCTGGAAATAAGTGAATTGAGTTATTTCCATGCCATTTAACCAGACTTCCCAACCTAGTCCCCAAGCACCAAGCGTTGGCGACTCCCAATTATCTTCAACAAAGCGTATATCATGAACTAGTGGATCAATACCCAATTCTTTCAATGAATTAAGGTACAACTCTTGTATATTTTTAGGTGAAGGCTTCAACATAACTTGAAATTGATAATAGTGTTGAAGTCGATTTGGATTCTCACCATAACGCCCATCGGTTGGTCGTCGGCAAGGTTGAACATACGCGCTGCTAATAGGCTCTGGGCCAATTGAACGAAGAAAAGTCATAGGATGGAATGTGCCGGCACCTACTTCTAAATCGAGAGGTTGTACTATTACACAGCCTTGACGTGACCAATAATCTTGTAGTTGCAAAATTAGGCCTTGAAAAGTATTACAATTGAAGCTTGTCATGGGTTTACAATTCACTATTTGTTAATTTTATTAAATATGTTTATATAACATATTGTTTTTAAAACATAAATGCTCGATATTGATGACCGAGCATATTATTTAGGCTTACATAAATTATTTAAAAATCTAAGTTAGATACTTTTAAGGCATTTTCTTCAATAAAGTTACGACGAGGCTCTACATGATCACCCATTAAGGTATTAAATAACTGATCGGCAGCAATAGCATCTTCAATAGTCACTTTCAACATACGGCGCGTTTCAGGATCCATTGTTGTTTCCCAAAGTTGCTCAGGGTTCATCTCACCTAAACCTTTATAGCGCTGTATATACTGACCTCGTTTAGACTCAGCCATTAGCCAATTAAGAGCTTCTTCAAAGCTTGATGCCTCTTTGATTTTTTCACCACGCTTAACATAGGCCCCTTCTTCCATTAAACCATTGATAGCCTTATTCAAGGATAGTATTGACGCAAATTCATTTGACTGCACAAATTCATAACCACAGTCATATTGCTTATCAATACCGTGTTGACGTACATTAAAACGAGGATGGTAAATATTTCGCTCACTATCTAATTCAACAGAGACAGAATATATAGAACCATTACCGTCTTGTTCTTCCAATTGCATTATCAAGTCTTGTGCCCATAATTCTACTTTAACTTTATCACAAAAATCTTCTTTTGCTATTAAGCTGCTGTAGATCATTTTTTCTAATATATCCGCTGGAATTTGCCTTGATATGCGTTTAATAGTATCCATCGTTGCACGAAATTGATTTACTAGTTGTTCAAGTGCAATACCAGAAATAGCCGGTGCATCTTCATTAACATAAATAGCAGCATTATCTAATGCTAATGTAGTTAAATACTCTGTCAATGCTTCATCATCTTTTATATAACGCTCTTGCTTACCTTTTTTCACTTTATACAGTGGTGGCTGCGCTATGAATATATGTCCACGCTCCATTATTTCAGGCATTTGACGATAGAAGAAAGTTAACAACAAGGTGCGAATATGTGAACCATCCACATCAGCATCGGTCATAATGATAATGCTATGATATCTTAATTTTTCAGGATTATACTCATCTCGCCCGATACCACATCCTAAGGCAGTAATCAAAGTCCCAACTTCTTGTGATGATATCATTTTATCGAAGCGTGCTTTTTCTACATTTAAAATCTTACCTTTTAATGGTAATATCGCTTGGTTTTTACGATTACGTCCTTGCTTGGCGGAACCGCCAGCAGAGTCCCCTTCCACAATATATAATTCTGAAAGTGCTGGATCTTTTTCCTGACAGTCAGCTAATTTACCTGGTAAACCTGCAATGTCTAAGGCACCTTTTCGACGCGTCATTTCACGAGCTTTTCGTGCAGCCTCTCTAGCACGTGCCGCATCAACAATCTTCATTATAATAGTTCTAGCTATAGCTGGATTCTCAAGTAAGTATTCACCTAGTTTTTCCCCCATAGCTTGTTCTACAGCTGTTTTAACTTCTGATGATACTAATTTATCTTTAGTTTGTGAGGAGAATTTCGGATCAGGCACTTTAACCGAAATAACTGCTGTTAAACCTTCGCGAGCATCATCACCCGTAGCACTTGTTTCACCTTTTTTACTTTTATTTAACCCTTCTTTCACCATATAAGAATTTAAAGTACGGGTTAATGCTGTTCTAAAACCGCTTAGGTGTGTACCACCATCACGTTGTGGAATATTATTAGTAAAACAAAAGATATTTTCTTGGAAACCATCATTCCATTGCATAGCCACTTCAACAACAATGCCATCTTCTCTATCTAGGTCAAAATAGAATATCTCTTCATTCACAGATGTTTTATTGGTGTTTAGATATTCGACAAATGCTTGAATACCACCTTCATAACAAAAATACTCTTCTCTTCCTTCATCACGTTCATCAATCAAACGAATTGACACCCCTGAGTTCAAGAAAGACAATTCCCTTATACGTTTAACCAAAATATCATAATGAAACAATATATCTGAAAAGGTTTTACTGCTAGGCCAAAAACGTACTTCTGTTCCGGTGTTTTCACTCTCACCAACAACACTTAGTGGTTCTTCAGGTTCACCCATATTATAAAACTGCTCATGTAACTTTCCATCACGACGGATAGTCAACTTAAGTTTCTCACTTAACGCATTAACAACTGAAATACCTACACCGTGTAAGCCACCAGACACTTTATAACCTGAGTCCTCACCACCAAATTTACCCCCGGCATGAAGTACAGTCATTATAACTTCTGCTGCAGAAACACCTTCTTCAGGATGAATTTCAGTTGGAATTCCTCGACCATCATCTTTTACCGACACAGAACCATCTAGGTGTATAGTTACCATGATTTCATTACAATGACCTGCTAACGCCTCATCGATAGAGTTATCTAAAACTTCAAAAACCATATGATGTAAACCTGTGCCATCATCTGTGTCACCTATGTACATTCCTGGTCTTTTTCGTACTGCATCAAGCCCTTTTAACACTTTAATACTGGACGAGTCATATTCATTTTCTACTGTCATAGTTTTAGCCTATTCACTCTTATTGCACTTTTTCTGATACGTTATCAGAATCAGCTGGGTTCCATTTTGCTGGTAATACCTCACCATGTTTCACGTGAAACATATTATATTCTTCAACACTTCTTTGCTGAATTAGAGGATATATTACACTCTTTTCAATTGCAGTTACAATTACTTGGCAATTTAACCGCTCTATTGCTGTGGATAAGGTAGCTCTAGAATTTTCATCTAACTCTGCACCTATATCATCAATCAATAAAATTGGTTTTATTCGCTTCACTCTTGCCATTAAACTTGATTGGGCAAAAGTTAAAGCCAATAAAAACAACTTTTGTTGTCCCCTAGAAAGATGTGATTCTAGCGGTTGCTTGGACAACATAAACTTGACATCAAACTTATGTGCACCGTAAAGGCTATATCCAAATTGTAACTCTTTCTCTTTATTGTCTAAATAAACCTGGCATAACTCTTTTTTTAGAGGCCAACCTTGAGTAAACTGCACACTAATATTTTCATTAACTGATGGTAACAGAATATTCAACCATTGCTTCAACTCTGTAAATAAATTCTCTGTATACTCTCGACGCAGGATTGAAACATTCTGAGAGTGCTGACATAACAAGTCTGTCCAATAAGTTAATGTGGCATCATCGACCTTATTTCTGATACATGCATTTCTTTGTTTAAGGACCCTTGAGAACTCACGCCATTGATCGGAAAATTGATGTTTCACGTGAAACATCCCTAAATCAACAAAGCGCCTTCTCTCTTTGGGACCACCAAAAAAAAGCTTAAAACTTTCAGGTGTTATAATCTGAATAGCAATGTTTTTTGCTAAGTCAGATAAACGATGGCGACGTTGACCATCAATTTTAATTAAAGTGTTACCTGTATCTAGCTCCTTACTCAAACCCAATTGACAATTTTTATCGTCTTTGACACTTAAAACAAATTTACATTGATGATAACAAACAAGACTTTCTACTTTAGTTGTCCTGAAAGATTTACCATGACCAAGAAAAAAAAGAGCTTCAAGTAAACTGCTTTTTCCACTGCCATTGTCGCCGATAAAAAAATTAAGCTTCGAATTAAAATCTATAGTATTACCCTGTAAATTCCTGAAATTTTGGGTAATTAATCGAGCAACAGCCATTTAGTTATAAAGCCTTATTTCTGAATAACAATGACTAAAAAAATTATAAACGCATAGGCATAACAACATAAAGTGCTTCGCCTGTCTGAGCACCTTCGATAACGACACTAGAATTAGCATCAGCTAAAGTAAATTTAACTTCTTCGTCCTTAATAGCACTAAGAACATCCAATACATAGCTAACATTAAAACCTATTTCTAATTCATCATAGGGAAAGTCTATTTCTAATTCTTCCTCTGCCTGCTCTTGCTCAGGGTTATTGGCTGTTATTTTTAGAAGTGAATTTAGAAAATTCAACCTAACCCCTTTAAATTTTTCATTTGATAGAATTGATGCACGAGAGAGCACTTGTCTGAGCTCTTCTTTATTAGTCACGAAGATTTTATCACCATTGCGTGGTAATACACGGCGATAATCAGGAAAGCGACCATCGACTAATTTACTGGTGAACGAAAACTCACTGTCGATTATTCTAATATGATTAGATCCTAAATATACCTGAATTTCATCGTCGACAGGACTGAGCAGGCGGATAATTTCTAAAATACCTTTTCGAGGAACTATCACTTGTCGTGCTGGAAGTGATAGTGACTCATTGGATATCTTGCAAATAGCTAACCTATGACCATCCGTTGCGACAGATCTGATCTCATGACCTTCACTTTCAATAGACATACCATTTAAGTAATAACGAACGTCTTGGTTTGCCATAGAAAAGTGCGTGCTTTCAATCAAGCGAAGTAATTCTGATTTGAGTAACTTAAACTCTACGTCACCTTTCCACTCCTCGATATTAGGGAAATCATCTGCTGCGAGCGTAGAAAGTGAATAGCGGCTGCGTCCAGAACTAAGTGTTACTGTATCAGTATCATTTTGCGAACTAAAAGTGATGTTTGAATTTTCAGGCAAGCTTTTGCATATATCTAGCAATTTTCGTGCAGGAATAGTAATTTTCCCAACACTACCTTGATTATCTATTTCAGCATAAGCGACCATTTCTAGCTCTAAATCAGTAGCTGTGAGAGTAAGTGATTGCTCACTAACATCAAAAAGGATGTTACCTAATATTGGCAAAGTACTTTTACGCTCTACAGCACCTGAAACTAACAGTAATGGCTTAAGTAATAATTCTCGGTTGAGTGAAAATTTCATTTTTTGTCCTGCTTATGCACTATTTATTATTATGAGAGTGTATGAGTACTCTACGCTTAATTATGATGAAAGTGTTCTAATAAGGTTAGAATAATCTTCTTTAATGTCATGCAACTCTTCCCGTAAAGATTTTACTTTACGACAAGCATGTAGAACTGTTGTATGGTCTCTTCCACCAAAAGCATCACCTATTTCAGGTAAACTATGATTTGTTAGCTCTTTAGATAATGCCATTGCAACTTGTCTAGGTCTAGCAACAGAGCGATTTCTACGTTTAGATAATAAGTCTGCTACTTTTATTTTATAATACTCTGCAACGGTACGTTGAATATTATCAATTGTCACTAATTTATCTTGTAAAGCGAGTAAATCACGCAATGCTTCTCTAACAAAATCAATAGTAATGGCACGTCCAGTAAAGTTAGCATTAGCTATAACGCGATTAAGGGCCCCTTCTAATTCTCGAACATTAGAGCGGAGTCTTTTAGCGATAAAAAAAGCAACTTCATCAGCTAAGTTAATATGACTTTCTTGCGCTTTACGTTTAAGTATCGCAACACGTGTTTCAAGTTCTGGCGGCTCTATAGCAATAGTTAACCCCCAGCCAAAACGAGATTTAAGTCTATCTTCTACGGCAACTTCTTTAGGGTAACGATCACTGGTTAAAATAATTTGTTGATTACCCTCAAGTAAAGCATTAAAGGTGTGGAAAAATTCCTCTTGTGTTCTATCTTTACCTGCAAAAAATTGAATATCATCTATAAGTAATGCGTCAACACTACGATAGTATTGCTTAAACTTCTCCATTTCATTATTTTGGAGTGCTTTAACCATATCTTGTACAAAACGTTCTGAGTGCATATAAGCAATTTTGGCATTAGGATTGTTTTGTAAAATACCATTACCTACCGCATGTAACAAATGGGTTTTACCTAAGCCAGTACCACCATAAATAAAAAGTGGATTATAAGCAGCACCCGGGTTGTCGGCTACTTGTGAAGCAGCCGCTCTAGCCAACTGGTTAGATTTACCCTCGACAAAATTATCAAAAGTATATTTAACGCGAACATTCGCTTTTTTAGGAAGATTGGGAGCAGAATCATTAACCGTAGTGGCTTTAGTGCTACTATGGTTAGAAGGAGTTAAATTAGTGTTGCTATGTGCTGGTGAATTTTGCGCTAAAGGTTTACTACCAACATCAAATTTCAACAAATAAGCGTCATCGTTATCGTGTAAAGTAATCAGTTCATTGATTCTATTTACGTATTTGTCTCGCACCCAATCTAGAACAAAACGATTAGGTGCATATAAAGTAACAATATTATCATTTACAACACATTGTAATGGGCGAATCCACATACTAAACTGCTGCGCTGGCAGTTCTTCTTGCAGTGCTAAAAGGCATCGTTGCCAGAGTGAATTGTCCAACCAAAACTCCAAAAAGACCATCTGATCTACTTGCGACTATTACTACCAGCTATTCGAAAATAAAATGTGAATAAAGTAAGTTATATAAGAAAGCTTAAAATAAATGAGAATGAGCTTTTAAAAAGATAGCGCAAGCGAAAATTTTTATTATATATAGCCATTATCTCTGTACTTATCCACAAGTGCAATATTGACTTTTGTGTTAAATTAAAAAAAACATCCCAGAATACGCTAACCCATTGTATATTAGTAAATTAAATTAAATGAATAGATTAAAAAAATGCTAAAATAAAATTAATAGTTGATTTGGCTATTAGTAGTAAAAGCAAAGAAAAGGTCAAATTATAAGCAACGGGAAGAAAGTGATGATAAATCTGTGGATATTTTTATCGGATCACGCAGTTCATCAGTAAGATCGTATAGATCAAAAATAGATCATTTAGTAAATTAACGAAGATAAAATATTGACAATGGTGTTAGTAAGCTTTAGAATTCGGCCTCATTTTTTAGACCTGTGTGCTCATAACGGCTGTTTTGCCAGGGCAACAACAACCGACGGATTAGCGTAATGAAAAGAACATTTCAACCTAGCGTATTAAAGCGTAAGCGTAACCACGGATTCCGTGCTCGTATGGCAACTAAGAATGGCCGTGCTGTTATAGCTCGACGCCGTGCTAAAGGCCGTGCAAGCCTTAGCGCTTAATCTTAACTCTTTTTCTAAGAATTAAGATGGTAACCCAGCAGGTTACTTATGAATTTGCACGGGAGTCACGTTTATTGACTCCCGGACAATTTCAAGCGGTATTTTCTAAACCTATCCGCTTTGGCTCTCGCCACTTCACTATTTTAATAACCCCTTCTAATTTATCTTCAGATTCTACTAAAAGTAACCGTTTAGGCTTAGCAATAGCTAAAAAACGTGTAAAACTTGCAGTACAAAGAAATAGAGTAAAAAGAATTGTTAGAGAAAGCTTTCGCTTAAGTCAGCATAAATTACCTGCTATAGACATGGTGGTTATGGTAAAGTCGGGTATTGATCAACTTGACAATCACGAAATAAATCAACAATTAGAAAAAATATGGCGAAAAATAATTCAGCGCCACAAACAATAATTATAAGCTGTGTTAAAACATACCAGCGTATAATCAGTCCAGCTTTAGGCAGTAATTGCCGATTTAATCCCACATGTTCTTCTTATGCTATTGAAGCTATAGAGCGATTTGGTGTAATTAAAGGTAGCTGGTTAGCGAGTAAGCGTATAATAAAATGTCATCCACTTAACGAAGGGGGTGATGATCTCGTACCTCCTTTGAAGAATGACCTTAAAAAATAGGGTTATCAAAAAAAGAGTTGATTTTAGTCTACATATTTCAAAAGATAGTTGGTTAACGACCAAACGTATATTAAAATGCCTAGCACTTTAAATACATGAAACATGCAGTAGCCTACCTACTGCCAACATAAAAAGAGAAATAAACCTTATGGAATCTCAACGAAGTCTGCTATTCATTGCACTCATGGTTGTTACCTACTTACTTTTTAGTCAGTGGCAATTACAAAATGCACCAGCAGTTGAACAAGCCCCTGTTAGCCAAACAACTAACCTTGAAACAGCTGCAGATGCAGATTTTGTTCCTGAGCCTACGGGTGCTTCTACACCAACTATCAGTACTTCAAACGCTGCGACTAAACTAATAAATGTCAAAACAGATACCTTAAGCATTATAATAAATACCCAAGGTGGCGATATTGTAGAAGCCAAATTATTAAAATATGACACCGAACAAGGTAACAAAATACCATTTACTGTTATGCAAAACGGTAATCAAAAGTATGTCGCTCAATCAGGCTTAACGGGTGCAAATGGCGTTGATAGAGTTATCAAAGGGCGACCCATTTATACCAGCGCACAAAGTACTTATCAATTAGATGGTGATAGCTTAACCGTTGATTTAGTTTTTCAAGATGACAAAGGTTTAGCGGTAACTAAACGTTATTCATTTACCGCAGGAAGTTATTCCGTCGGTGTCGATTATATTATCAACAATAACACTAGCAATAGCGTTTCTGTACAAATGTATGGTCAATTAAAACAATCTACCTTACAAGACTCTTCAAGTGGTATGTTACCAACCTATCGCGGTGCCGCTTTTTCTACTAACGAAGACCGCTATGAAAAATATGATTTTGACGATATTAGTGAAGCAAATTTAAGCAAAACTACACCTGGTGGTTGGGTTGCAATGCTTGAGCATTACTTCGTGTCTGCTTGGGTACCTAATGCTAAAGATAACAACCAACTTTATACTAGCTACAGCAATAATCAAGAAGCGGTCATTGGTTTTAAGGCACCGGCTTTAACAATTGATGCAGGGCTACAAGGTGAGACTTCGGCAATTTTCTATGTTGGTCCTAAAGATCAAAAAGTACTTGAAAAAATAGCCCCTAACTTAGATTTAACGATAGATTACGGCTTTTTATGGATGATCAGCCAACCACTTTACGGTTTATTGAATATTATCCAGTCAGGTGAATTCAGCTTTTTCGGCATGTTTGATGTTGATTTAGGCGGTGTGGGTAACTGGGGCTTAGCAATAATTATCATTACTTTAATTATCAAAGGTCTAATGTACCCACTAACAAAAGCGCAATATACCTCTATGGCTAAAATGCGTGATTTAGCGCCAAAAATGGCGCAATTAAAAGAGCGTTTTGGTGATGACAGACAAAAAATGTCGCAAGCCACTATGGAAATGTACCGCAAAGAGAAAGTAAACCCTGCTGGCGGCTGCTTACCATTATTATTACAAATGCCTATTTTCTTAGCACTTTACTGGGTATTTTTAGAAAGTGTTGAACTACGTCATGCACCGTTTATTTTCTGGATTCAAGATTTATCAGCCATGGATCAATGGTTCGTATTACCAATTTTGATGGGTGCAAGTATGTATATAATGCAGAAAATGCAGCCCATGACTGTACAAGATCCAATGCAACAGAAGATCATGCAATACATGCCTGTTGTATTTTCAATTTTTATGGCATGGTTTCCATCAGGTTTAGTACTTTACTGGTTCATCAGTAACGTTGTTTCAATTGTGCAAATGAAATTAATTTTTGCCGGTATTGCCAAACAAAAAGAAGCGAAAGCCGCATAATATTGACAACGAGCATAATTTAAAAAGGCGATTACAGCATATTGTAATCGCCTTTTTTATTTTAACCAGACAAGTTTTAGGCATTTACCCCATAAATAAAGTAAAATAGCAAACAATCAAATATCAACCTAATTACCTTGCTATGACTTCAGTTTCTCAAACCACAACAATCGCCGCCCAAGCAACCGCACCTGGACGTGGCGGTGTTGGAATTATTCGCGTTTCAGGCCCAGAAGCTAAGAACGTTGCACAAGCAATTTTAGGTAAGGTACCAGCGGTAAGAAAAGCCGAATATCTATCATTTTCAGATGCTTCAGGAGCTAACCCACAAGTAATAGATCAAGGTATAGCCCTGTTATTTGAAGCACCTAATTCTTTTACCGGTGAAGATATAATTGAGTTTCAAGGCCATGGCGGGCCTGTTATTTTAGATATGTTGCTCAAAGCTATTTTACAGTTACCTAAAGTTCAAATGGCCAAACCAGGTGAATTTAGTGAGCAAGCTTTTTTAAATGATAAGCTCGATTTAACTCAAGCTGAAGCAATAGCAGACCTAATTAACTCTAGCTCAGAGCAAGCTGCGCGCTCTGCCCTGCACTCTTTGCAAGGTGATTTTTCAAAGCTTGTGCATGCAATGGTAGAAAGTATAATTCACCTACGAATGTATGTTGAAGCAGCGATTGATTTTCCAGAAGAAGAAATAGATTTTCTTGCTGATAAAAAAGTAGTTGCAGACTTAGAAACAATAATTAGCCAAGTAGAAAATGTGCGTAAACAAGCCCAACAAGGGAGCATTATTCGTGAAGGAATGCGCGTTGTAATCGCTGGTAGACCTAATGCGGGTAAATCAAGCTTATTAAATGCTTTAAGTGGTAAAGAAAGTGCCATAGTCACTGACATTGCGGGTACAACACGTGACGTATTGGCAGAGCAAATTGATATTGATGGTATGCCACTTCATATTATTGACACCGCAGGTTTGCGTGACAGTGATGATAAAGTAGAGCAAATAGGTATTGAGCGCGCTTGGCAAGAAATTAAGAAAGCCGACAGGGTATTGCTTATGGTTGATGCCAGCGAAAACCATAGTGTTTTAGACGATGAACAAGACATCAAAGCATATTACCCTGAGTTTTTTGAAAAGCTGCCCAGCAATATAGGTTTAACACTAGTTAGAAACAAAGCCGATTTAAATTCTGCAATAGATCAATCGAATATAGGTTTAAATGAGTTTGTAGATAACAATAAAATCTCACACACAATTGTTACCTTATCAGCGAAAACAGGAAATGGCGTTGATAGCTTAAAAGAACACCTAAAAGGAATTATGGGCTACCAAGGCAGTACCGAAGGTGGATTTATGGCAAGAAGGCGCCATTTAACCGCTTTAGATAATACATATAAACATTTAATTACTGGTTTGGAGCAACTTGAGTCTTATGTTGCAGGTGAAATACTGGCAGAAGAACTACGCATATGTCAGCAAGAATTAAATAAAATCACCGGAGAGTTCACCAACGATGATTTGTTAGGCAAAATATTCAGTTCATTTTGTATTGGTAAATAAGCCCTCCCCTTACCAAGTCAAAATTTTCCTAGAGAATATGTGGCTTTTTCTTACTGCAAAACAGAAGTTAACTAAAAAAATAGCGCCATATTTAAAAAAAATAAAGTATGCTCACTGCATGTGAAAAATAATTGGCTTGATTAATTTTGTTTGAATTATTATTACTTTTTTTAGCCGGTTTCGTTGGCGGGACGCTAAACTCTATAGCTGGTGGTGGCAGTTTTATTACCTTTCCAGCACTGCTCTATGTGGGAATTCCACCCGTTGCAGCCAATGCAACGAATACATTTGCTTCATGTGCAGGATATGTAAGTGGCGCCTATGCTTTTCGTGAAAGTATGTATGAACATAAAAAAAAATTACCACTGTTAATCACAATAAGCTTAATCGGCGGACTCTTAGGGGCATGGTTTTTACTTCAAACACCCGAATCAATTTTTCAAGAAGCTATTCCTTGGTTGCTTTTATTCGCAACTTTACTATTTATTTTTGGTTTAAAAATAAATATGTTGTTGAAAAAACTTACTTCAAACTATCAACATGCGACACTACTTGGCTATTTACTACTCGTATTAATACTATTAAGTATTAGTATTTACGGTGGTTTTTTTAATGCTGGACTCGGTATTATTACTCTTAGTTACCTAGCTTTAGCAGGATATACCAATATTAATACCATGAATGGAATGAAGCTGCTCATTTCATCATTGGTCTCATTAATAGCTATTGCGGTATTTATTACTAGCGATGTTATCGCTTGGTATGAAGGTATTATTGTACTCATGGGAAGTTCAGTAGGAGGTTATTTAGCAGCGAATATCTCTAAACGTATTTCCCAATGCTATATCAGAAATTTCGTTATTATAGTAAGTTGTGCAATTACGCTATATTTTTTCATAAAAGTTTATTCAAGTTAAAAACACATGGCGAAATAACAATGAAAATTTGGTTCTAAAAAACTAGATGATGCAATATTAATTAGCGGTTAATTAGCTAAAATAAATAACTGCTTTGATCACATATGAGTATGAACAATACTTACCTTGCCAAATAAAGAGATATATCAGCAACGTTATATCGTCTGCCATAAAATATCAATGACATAGCATCTACTACACTTTTACCAAATGATGTGAAGTTACTTTTAAGAAGTTTAAATTTACACAAACTCGTAACTTTTTAGGCTTTAGGTATACAATATGCCAATTGTTAACTTTGAGATAAATACTAATGAGCTCATTTCAAATAATTGTCGGAAGTATGTTAGGTGCAACTGAATATGTTGCCGAAGCCTGTGAAGAACAACTTATTGATTTTAAACACACGGTAAATATACATTTAAAACCACACTTATCATCTATTTTTGAGGACACATTTTCTCAAGAACTGCCCTCAAATAATAATCAAAAACCAACGTGGTTGATTTGTACCTCCACTCATGGAGCAGGTGACTTTCCTGACAACATTCAAGCATTTGTTAAAGATCTAGAAAACTGTGAACAAGATCTATCCTCAATTAACTTCATGATCATCGCGGTTGGAGACTCTAGCTATGATACTTTTTGTAAAGCAGGGTTTAAATTAAAAAACCTCTTAATAACAAAGGGTTGTAACGAGTTGTTAGCAATAAAAACAATGGATATGAGCCAAGAAATAGATCCAGAAGATCTAGCTCAAGCCTGGCTAATTGAAAATAAAGATCTTTTATAAGCTGGTTGCTCATACGTTATCAACAAAAGAGGTATATCAAAAACCCTTCTGTGGATAAATAAGTGAATAAACTATTAATTTCTTATTATTATTCAGTTAGTTTATTTTGATATTAATTTCATTGTGTATAACTAATGGTTTTGATCAGGGCTTATTTGTGCCTTGATCAAAGTTAGATCACAACCTTATCATTTAATCAAACCCTTAATATATATAAAAAAAAACCACTTACACACACAAAACCGCTTCCTTAATAAGTAATAATAACAAGATCTTTATAAAGATCTTTTTATATATTAGAGAGATCTAGAGCTGATCTTTTTACGAATTTGATCATTTCCCTATTGATAAAAAAAAGCTAAAATACGTTCCTTAATTTTCTTAAAGCAAATGGCTTTAATTATTTTTTATTCTAATTTCTAAGGTAAAAATTGTATGTGGTATCAAGATTCTTATGATGTAATCGTTGTTGGTGGTGGCCATGCAGGCACCGAAGCAGCTGTTGCTTCAGCACGAATGGGCTGTAAAACGCTATTATTGACTCACAACATAGATACCTTAGGTCAAATGTCATGTAATCCAGCTATTGGTGGTATTGGTAAAGGACATTTAGTGAAAGAAATTGATGCTTTAGGTGGTTTAATGGCAACAGCCATTGATCATAGTGCTATCCAATTTAGAACACTCAATGCTAGTAAAGGCCCAGCAGTAAGGGCTACCAGAGCACAAGCAGATAGAGCACTATATCGATCTTATGTCCGAAACTTTCTTGAAAACCAAGCTAACCTCACCATTTTCCAACAGCCTTGCGATGATTTGATCTTAGAAAATGAACGTGTCATTGGTGTTTCTACTCAAATGGGCCTTAAATTTAAAGGAAAAACAGTTGTGCTTACTGTAGGAACTTTCCTTGCAGGACAGATTCATATTGGTTTAAACAATTATCAAGGTGGTCGAGCAGGAGATCCTGCCAGTATGAATTTAGCTGCCAAAATGCGTGACATGCCTTTTAGAATAGATCGGCTAAAAACAGGAACTCCCCCGCGTTTAGATGCAAGATCTCTCGATTTTTCAGTAATGGAAGAGCAACCAGGTGATAGTCCATGTCCTGTTTTTTCATTTATGGGATCAGTTAACGATCATCCTGAACAAATATCTTGTTTCATCACCCACACTAATGAGCAAACTCATCAACATATTCGTGATGGGCTAGATAGATCGCCAATGTATACTGGAGTTATTGAAGGAATTGGCCCACGCTACTGCCCATCAATCGAAGATAAAATTACTCGCTTTGCAGATAAAAGCTCTCATCAAATTTTTGTAGAGCCTGAAGGGTTAACTACACACGAAGTTTATCCAAATGGTATTTCAACCAGTTTACCTTTTGATGTTCAAATGAATCTAGTACGCTCGATTAAAGGTTTTGAAAACGCTTTTATTACTCGTCCAGGTTATGCCATTGAATATGACTACTTTGATCCTCGTGACTTAAAGCAATCTCTGGAAAGTAAGTTTGTTGAAAACCTTTATTTTGCCGGTCAAATTAACGGTACAACCGGATATGAAGAAGCTGGTGCACAAGGATTAATTGCCGCAACCAATGCTGCTTGCCGTGTTAAAGGTTTGGGAGAGTTTATCTTAGGGCGTGATCAAGCATATATGGGCGTTCTCGTTGATGACTTAGCAACATTAGGTACAAAAGAGCCCTATCGTATGTTTACTTCTCGTGCTGAATATCGTTTATTGTTACGAGAAGACAATGCAGACATTCGATTAACTGAAAAAGGCCGAAAAGTCGGTTTAGTTGATGATCTTCGCTGGCAGCGTTTCAATGAAAAAATGGAAAATATTGAATTAGAGCGTCAACGTTTAAAAGAAACGTGGATCCAAAAAGATCACATACAAGTTGAAAAAGTTAATCAATTACTTAAAACACCAATGAGTAAAGAAGCCAGTTTGGAAGATCTTATTCGTCGCCCCGAAGTACGTTATGAGCAATTAATGCAAATAGAAGGTTTAGGTCCTGCTATAAGCGATACACAAGCAGCTGAACAGATAGAAATTCAAACCAAATATGCTGGCTATATTGATAGACAACTTGATGAAATAGCCAAGAAAAAGCGTAATGAAGATACCTTAATACCGACTGATTTTGATTATCAAAACATTTCAGGCTTATCTAACGAAGTTGTCGCTAAATTAAAAGATGCTCGTCCAGAAACTATTGGTAAAGCATCGCGAATTTCTGGTATTACTCCGGCTGCAATTTCGTTATTATTAGTGTACTTAAAAAAACATGGTTTATTACGTAAAAGTGCTTAATAAACATAACTAATAAGATAATAAAATGACACTAACCGCACAATTACAGGCTTTACTTGCTAAAACATCGCTACAAGTATCTGAGCAACAAGTGCAATTACTTATTCATTATGTTGAATTATTAACTAAATGGAATAAAGCATATAACTTAACATCAGTACGCGATCCTCAAGAAATGTTAGTGAAACATATTATGGATAGCTTGATGGTAGGTGAAGTATTGCAAGGGAATATGTTTATCGATGTTGGAACCGGCCCTGGCTTACCTGGGATCCCTCTGGCCATTTTGTATCCAGAGCGAAACTTTGTATTATTAGACAGTTTAGGTAAACGTATCACTTTTTTAAGACAAGTTATTTTTCAATTAAAATTAACTAATGTTGAGCCAGTAAAGTCAAGAGTGGAAAAATACACTATTGAAACAGCTTTTGATGGTGTATTAAGTCGAGCCTTTTCATCATTAAATGATATGGTAGCTTGGTGTTCACATTTAGTAACTAAAGAACATGGTCAATTTTTTGCCTTAAAAGGACAATATCCAACGGATGAGTTAACACAACTCCCTGAAAATATTGAGTTAGTATCTAGCCATGAAATAAAAGTACCTGAACTTGTAGGTGAGCGTCATGTACTTGTTTTAAAAAAAATTAAATAAAAAATAATTGCTCAGGATAAACGGAAAATAAATAATATAATAAAATATAGGGGCGCTTGTGGGAAAAATAATAGCTGTTGCAAATCAAAAAGGTGGTGTTGGAAAAACAACAACTGCGGTAAATTTGGCTGCTTCATTGGCAGCGACCAAGCGAAAAATTTTATTAATTGACCTTGATCCGCAAGGCAATGCCACTATGGCCAGTGGCATTGATAAATATGAAGTACCTTCTACTTGTTATGAGCTATTGATTGATGAACATTCAGTTGAAGAGGTTGTACAAACTGAAACGTCGGGCTTATATGATTTATTAGCAGCAAATACTGATGTAACCGCCGCCGAAATTAAATTAATGGAAGTTTTTGCTCGTGAGCAACGTTTAAAGACAGCCTTAGCGCCTGTTAAAGATTATTACGACTTTATTATAATTGACTGCCCTCCTTCACTTAATATGCTCACGGTCAATGCGATGACAGCTGCAGATTCAGTTTTAGTACCAATGCAGTGTGAATATTATGCACTTGAAGGGTTAACCGCTTTAATGGATACTATTTCAAAGTTAACCTCGGTGGTTAATAGCGAGCTGCATATTGAAGGTATTTTACGCACTATGTATGATCCACGTAATCGCTTAGCCAATGATGTTTCAGAGCAATTAAAACGTCATTTTGGTGATAAAGTTTACCGTAGTGTTATTCCACGTAATGTGCGTTTAGCTGAAGCGCCGAGTTTTGGGGCTCCTGCCATGTACTATGATAAATCTTCAACAGGCGCTAAAGCTTATTTAGCTTTAGCCGGTGAGGTTTTACGTAAAAATCCAGTAAATAAACAAGTAACGATCAATAAATCAACAAAACAAAGTACAACCACTGCCGAATAAGTCCAAGGAAAATTATGAGCCCAGCAAAAAAAAGAGGTTTAGGCAGAGGTCTTGATGCCCTTCTAACGCCCCAAGTAAAAGCGCCTAGTAAAGATGATATCGCCGATAACTCTGAACTAAAACCCAAAGATGGTGATTTGAGTAAGATTGCTATTGACCAATTATCACCTGGTAAATATCAGCCACGAAAAGATATGTCAGATACCGCTTTAGAAGAGCTTTCATTATCTATTCAATCTCAAGGTATTATTCAGCCAATTGTCGTGCGTTTAATCAGTGAAGATAAGTCTGGTGATAGAAAGTATGAAATTATTGCCGGTGAGCGTCGTTGGCGAGCAGCACAATTAGCACAATTAACTGAAGTCCCCTGCTTAATTAAAGATGTGCCGGATGAATCTGCTGTTGCTATTGCCTTAATTGAAAACATTCAGCGTGAAGATCTCAATGCCATGGAAGAAGCTATTGCATTAGAGCGTTTACTGAGAGAGTTCGATTTAACACACCAAGAAGTAGCCCTTGCTGTGGGGAAATCACGTACTACGGTGACAAATTTACTCCGCTTAAACAATTTGAATGATGAAGTGAAAACTTTCTTAGAAAATGGTGATATTGAAATGGGTCATGCACGTGCCTTGTTATCACTTGCTGATAGCTTGCAAGCTGGTGCTGCAAGAACCGTTGCTGCTAAAGAGTTAACCGTAAGAGAAACAGAAGCGCTGATCAAAAAAATTCAAAACCCAAGTGAAGAAAAGCCAGTAAAAGAGAAAGACGAAGTAACAAATAATATAGAACAAGATTTAGCAGATAAAATAGGGCTTAAAGTTGCTGTAAGTCATAATAAAAAAGGCAAAGGTAAGTTGGTGATATCTTACGCTAATTTAGCTGAATTAAATGAATTTATCGCTAAGGTAAATTAAGTTTTTGTGACTTTTATACGTGATTAATCCCTTAGTACCTCATTATCGTTGTAAAGGGATATCAGGTTGTGATTTCCCCCTTTCCTTAATTTTTACTACTCTTTTGGTGGTATTTATCAAAAAAATATCAATTATTCGCACAAATAAGGGGCGTTCAATGCCCTATTTTCTTGCAAAAAAAGCCAGAATGGGTATACTTGCGCTGACTTTTTTAGTGGTAAAGTTTTTACTATAAAAAACTTGTTAATCTACGATTTTGTTCGTATTTATATGCGATATTTTTGCTAATGGTTTATAACCCGTTTTTTAATCAGTAATGATGAATAATAAATTAACAACAGCAGGGCGAAAATTAGCCTTTACTCAAATATTATTCACCGTACTTGTAGTACTTTTAACAACATTAGTTACATATTTTGTTTGGGGTGTAGCCCATGCTAGATCAATAGCAACTGGTGGCGTGGTCGCAATAATCCCTAATATATTTTTTGCTCTAAAAGCATTTAAATATGCAGGAGCTCAGTCCTCTAAAAAAGTGGTTGAATCATTTTTTAGTGGCGTAAAGTTAAAAATGGCTCTCACGGCTTTGTTATTTGCACTGGCTTTTAAATTTTTAGTGCTACTGCCAATTCCATTTTTTGCAATGTTTTGTTTGGTAATGGTTTTACCCTTACTAGCCCCTTTTTTTATCAAGCTTTAACGTGTAGTTGAAGCAGAAAGATTTTTATTTTTAAACTTTAACTTTTGGGAAATTAACTATGTCTGCAAGTGCTGAATTAACCAGCCAAGAGTATATCAGGCACCATTTATCTAATTTAACTGTCGGCGAAGGCTTTTGGACGGTACATTTAGATACTTTGGGCTGGGCTGTATTTTTAGGTTTTGTCTTTTTACTTATTTTTCGTTCAGTTGCTAAAAAAGCAACCACTGGTGTACCCGGTAAATTACAATGCGCTGTTGAAATGATTGTAGGTTTTGTTGATGAAAGTGTTAAAAGTACTTTCCACGGTAAAAACCCACTTATTGCCCCATTAGCTTTAACTATTTTTGTTTGGGTATTGTTGATGAACGCAATGGACTGGGTGCCGGTAGACTTACTGCCTCACTTAATCCACTGGACAACGGGTATTGAGTTATCTCATATTTACATGAAACCTGTACCAACAACTGATCCTAACATCACGTTTGCGATGGCATTTGGTGTGTTCTTCTTAGTAATCTACTACTCGATTAAAGTTAAAGGTTTAGGTGGTTTTATTAAAGAGCTAACCACACAGCCTTTCGGTCACTGGTCTTTATACCCAGTTAACTTTATTTTAGAATCAGTCACCATGTTGGCGCGTCCGTTATCACTTGCTTTACGATTGTTTGGTAACTTATATGCGGGTGAGTTAATTTTCTTATTGATTGCAACAATTGGTTTATTCCAATTACCAGTACATTTCTTATGGGCTGCATTCCACTTGTTGGTTATCCCATTACAGGCGTTTATTTTCATGATGCTAACTATTGTTTACCTTAGTTTAGCGCACGAGGATCACTAATCATCAGTGCTTTTATTAGCGTTGATGGTAGGGCAGGAAGCCCAGAAAAATTATTTTTTTAACTTTAAACTTTACTTTAAATAATCGGAGAAAAATATGATTGCTATCGCAGTTGCTCTACTAATCGGTTTAGGTGCTTTAGGTACAGCTATCGGTTTTGGTTTGTTAGGTGGTAAATTCTTAGAATCTGCTGCTCGTCAACCTGAATTAGCACCACAACTACAGGTTAAAATGTTCATCGTTGCGGGTCTTATCGATGCGATTGCTATGATCGGTGTTGCTATCGGTTTATACCTATTGTTCGTTGTTGGTCTTAACTAAGAAACCATTTTTTTTTAACGAACATTGTTAGGAGGTACGTACAATGGATATTAATGCCACACTGATTGGCCAATTAGTCGCTTTTGTCGTATTTGTAATATTCTGTATGAAGTATGTATGGCCACCCATTATTGGTGCCATCGAAGCTCGTCAAGCAACTATTGCTGATGGACTTGCTGCTTCAGACCGCGCAGCTAAAGATCTTGAGCTTGCTCAAGCAAAAGCTACAGCACAATTAAAAGAAGCTAAAGTTGAAGCTGCATCTATTGTTGATACTGCTAAAAAGCTTGAAGCTAGAATTGTTGAAGAAGCGGCTGGTAAGGCACAAGCTGAGAAAGAAAGAATCTTAGCGACAGGTCATGCAGAAATAGAAACTGAACGTAACCGTGCTAAAGAAGAATTACGCCAACAAGTGGCTGTTCTTGCTGTTGCCGGTGCCGAGAAAATTCTTGAGCGTTCAATCGATGCCGCTGCACATAGCGACATTTTAGATAAACTCGTAGCTGAACTTTAAGAGGAACTGAGCTATGTCTGAATTGACAACTGTTGCTCGTCCTTACGCTAAAGCAGCGTTCGACTTCGCTCTAGAAGCTAAAGCCGTAGATGCCTGGTTAGCCCAGTTAACATTTGCCGCTGAAGTTGCTAAAGACGAAACCATTATCGGTTATTTGACCGGTGGTGCATCAGCAGAGCAAGCACAAACAATATTTATGAATGTTTGTGGTGAGCAAATTGATGAAAAAGGTCAAAATTTTATAAAAATATTGGCTGAAAATGAACGTTTGTTGGTGCTACCACAGGTGCTTGAAGGATTTACAGCTTTAAAAGCTGAATATGATCAAGAAATTACTGTGGATGTTACCTCTGCTGTTAAATTAAAAGTAGCACAGACAAAAACATTAAGCGCCGCGCTTGAAAAGCGTTTGGCACGTAAAGTAAAGCTTAATTGTATTGTTGATGCAAGCATCGTTTCTGGCTTAATTATTCAAGCTGGAGACATGGTTATTGATGGCTCTGTACAAGGTAAATTGAGCCGTTTAGCAACAACACTACAATCTTAGATAAGGGAACAGAGCATGCAACTGAATTCCACTGAAATCGCTGAACTGATCAAAAATCGAATTGAACAGTTTGACGTTGTCAGCGAAGCTCGTAACGAAGGTACTATCGTTTCTGTAACAGACGGTATCATTCGTATCCATGGCCTTGCCGATGTAATGCAAGGTGAAATGATCGAACTTCCTGGTAGTCGTTATGCTATCGCGTTAAACCTTGACCGTGATTCGGTCGGTGCGGTAGTTATGGGTCCTTACGCTGATTTAGCGGAAGGACAAAAAGTTAAAGGTACAGGCCGTATATTGGAAGTACCTGTAGGTCGTGGTCTTTTAGGCCGTGTAGTAAACACTTTAGGTGAGCCAATTGATGGCAAAGGCCCAATTGATAACGATGGCTTCTCTCCAGTAGAAGTTGTTGCACCAGGTGTTATTGAACGTAAATCAGTTGACCAACCAGTGCAAACAGGTATCAAGTCAATTGACTCTATGATTCCAATTGGTCGTGGCCAACGTGAATTAATCATTGGTGACCGTCAAATCGGTAAATCAGCGATTGCACTTGACGCCATCATCAACCAAAAAAATACCGGTATCAAAAGTATTTATGTAGCTATTGGCCAAAAAGCGTCAACGGTTGCTAACGTAGTACGTAGCTTAGAAGAGCACGGTGCGTTATCAAATACTATTGTTGTTGTAGCGTCTGCTTCTGAAGCAGCAGCACTTCAATACCTTGCACCATATTCTGGTTGCTCAATGGGTGAATACTTCCGTGATCGCGGTGAAGACGCATTAATCGTGTATGATGATTTGTCTAAGCAAGCTGTTGCTTATCGTCAAATTTCATTACTACTTCGTCGTCCGCCTGGTCGTGAAGCATACCCTGGTGATGTTTTCTATCTTCACAGCCGTTTATTAGAACGTGCAGCGCGTGTAAACGAAGAGTATGTAGAGAAATTCACTAACGGTGAAGTCAAAGGTCAAACAGGATCTTTAACTGCTCTGCCTATTATTGAAACCCAAGCAGGTGATGTATCAGCTTTCGTACCAACGAATGTGATCTCAATTACTGATGGTCAAATATTCCTAGAGTCTGATTTATTCAACTCTGGTATTAGACCTGCGGTAAATGCTGGTTTATCAGTATCTCGTGTTGGTGGTGCTGCTCAAACTAAGATCATCAAGAAACTTGGTGGTGGTATTCGTTTAGCATTAGCTCAATATCGTGAATTAGCGGCATTCGCTCAATTTGCATCAGACTTAGATGACGCTACTCGTGCTCAACTAGAGCATGGTCAACGTGTTACTGAATTAATGAAGCAAAAGCAATACAGCCCGTTATCTGTTGCTGAAACAGCAGTGTCTTTATTTGCTGCGGAAAAAGGTTTCTTAAATGACGTTGCTATCAACAAAATCAATGATTTTGAAGACGCGTTACAAGCCTATATGAACAGTAACCAAGCTGAGCTTATGGCTACTATTAACGAATCTGGTAACTACGATAAAGACATCGAAGCAAGCTTGACGTCAGCACTTGAAAAATTCAAGTCGACGCAAACTTGGTAAGAAGTTTTTAATTAAGTAACCTTTTCGGAGAAAGAGTCATGGCCGTTGGTAAAGAAATAAAAACCAAGATTGCGAGTGTACAAAACACTCAAAAGATCACAAACGCTATGGAAATGGTCGCCGCCTCAAAAATGCGCAAAGCGCAAGATGGCATGGCAGCTTCTCGTCCATATGCGACAAATATACGAAATGTGATCGGTCACATCGCGCTTGGTAACTTGGAATATCGCCATCCTTATATGGAAGAGCGTCAAGTTAAGCGTGTAGGCTATATTGTTGTATCAACAGACCGTGGTTTGTGTGGTGGCTTAAATATTAACTTATTTAAGAAAGTACTTGCTGATGCCGCTAAATGGCAATCAGAAGAAGCCGACGTTGAGTTTGCAGTAGTGGGATCTAAAGCTACTTCGTTCTTCAACAATATGGGCGCAAAAGTAACTGCACAAATTTCAGGATTAGGCGATAGCCCTTCTGTTACCGACTTAGTTGGTAGCGTACAGGTGATGCTAAAAGCCTATGATGACGGTGAAATTGATAAGTTGTTCGTCGTTTATAACAAGTTTGTTAATACTATGACACAGCAACCAACAGTTGATCAGTTGTTACCTTTACCTAAATCTGACGATGAAGCAATTAAACATCGTTGGGATTACATATACGAACCAGATGCTAACGCTTTGTTAGATCAACTATTGGTTCGTTATATTGAATCGCAGGTATACCAAGGCGTGGTTGAAAACCTAGCTTGTGAACAAGCCGCCCGTATGATTGCAATGAAAGCCGCTACAGATAATGCTGGCGAATTAATTGATGATTTACAATTGGTATTTAACAAGGCGCGTCAAGCGGCAATTACCCAAGAGTTGGGCGAAATTGTTGCTGGTGCTGCTGCGGTTGGTTAAGCCTTATCTCAAAAGATAATACTTAACAGGTAAAGAGAATTTCGTAATTTAACGTAAAGCTAACTGTAAAATGCGGTTAGCTTAAATTAAGAGGAATAAACATGAGTACAGGTAAAGTCGTCCAAATCATTGGCGCAGTTGTGGATGTTGAGTTTCCACAAGATGCCGTACCTCAGGTATATGACGCATTAAACATAACCGAAGGTGACCTTGATGGTTTAGTACTAGAAGTGCAGCAGCAGCTTGGTGGCGGTGTTGTACGTACTATCGCAATGGGTACCTCAGATGGTTTGCGTCGTGGACTGAATGTAGTAAATACAGGGAATGCTATCCAAGTTCCTGTTGGTGTTGAGACCTTAGGTCGCATCATGAACGTACTTGGTGACCCTATTGATGAAGCGGGTCCTATCGGCGAAAAAGATCGTTGGTCAATTCACCGTGAAGCACCAGCTTACGCAGAACAAGCCATGTCTAACGAATTGTTAGAAACAGGTATCAAAGTAATCGACTTAGTTTGTCCATTCGCTAAGGGTGGTAAAGTTGGTTTATTTGGTGGTGCCGGTGTTGGTAAAACCGTTAACATGATGGAACTTATCCGTAACATCGCTATTGAGCACAGTGGTTACTCAGTATTTGCGGGTGTTGGTGAGCGTACACGTGAAGGTAACGATTTCTATCATGAAATGAACGACTCTAACGTACTTGATAAAGTATCGTTAGTTTACGGTCAGATGAATGAGCCTCCAGGAAACCGTCTTCGTGTTGCGATGACCGGTTTGACTATGGCAGAAAAATTCCGTGACGAAGGTCGTGACGTATTATTTTTCGTAGATAACATCTATCGTTATACGCTTGCGGGTACTGAAGTATCGGCGCTACTTGGTCGTATGCCATCAGCGGTTGGTTACCAGCCAACACTTGCTGAAGAAATGGGTGTATTACAAGAACGTATCACTTCAACTAACAAAGGTTCTATTACTTCAATCCAAGCGGTATACGTACCTGCGGATGATTTGACCGATCCAAGTCCTGCAACAACTTTTGCTCACTTAGATGCAACAGTTGTACTATCACGTTCTATTGCTGAGCTAGGTATTTACCCTGCAATTGACCCATTAGATTCAACTTCTCGTCAGTTAGACCCATTAGTGGTTGGTGCTGAGCATTATGAAGTGGCTCGTGGTGTTCAATCAGTATTACAACGTTATAAAGAACTTAAAGATATCATCGCCATCTTAGGTATGGACGAGTTATCTGAAGAAGATAAGCAAACGGTATCTCGCGCACGTAAGATCCAACGTTACTTATCTCAACCGTTCTTCGTGGCTGAAGTATTTACAGGTTCTCCAGGTAAGTATGTATCATTAAAAGACACCATCTCAGGATTCAAAGGAATTTTAGCTGGTGAATATGATGACATGCCTGAGCAAGCATTCTATATGGTTGGTTCTATTGAAGAAGCTGTAGAGAAAGCTAACAAGATGTAATCATCTAGTAAGTATCTGTAAATAGTTTTGCAGATACTTACAGCAAAAGAGGTCGAGTCAAATGGCATTATTAACTGTAAATCTGGATGTAGTCAGTGCACAAGAAAGTTTATTTTCGGGTAGCATTAAATCATTGCAGATCACAGGTAGTGAAGGTGAGTTGGGTATTATGCCTGGCCACGCACCTTTACTGACCTCACTAAAACCTGGTATGGCTCTTATCACTAAAAAAGATGGTAGCGAAGAAGTTATCTATCTTTCTGGTGGTATGCTAGAAGTTCAACCCAATCATGTTACTGTACTTGCCGATGTGGCAACACGTGCTGATGATTTGAATGAACAAGCAGCTGAAGAAGCAAAACGACGTGCAGAAGAAAACATCAACGCTCATGGTGGTGATATTGACTATGCAGAAGTTGCTGCTGAATTAGCACGTGCGGTAGCGCAATTACGCGTTATTCAAGCGACTAAAAAGAAAGGTTAATACTTCGTTTAAAAGTATAAACAAGGTTTAGTGAATTAAATTATAAACGCCCTGTTACAACATGTAACAGGGCGTTTTTGTTTCTATTAGCTATATTGCTTGCCCACATGCCCAACCACTAGACCAGCACCATTGGAAGTTGTAGCCCCCCAAATGACCGGTAACATCTACAACTTCCCCAATAAAATAAAGTCCTTTTCTTTGTTTGGCTTCAAAAGTTTTTGATGATAATTCATTGGTATCTACACCTGCTAGGGTAACTTCAGCTGTTCTGTAACCTTCGGTACCATTGGGTTTAATTTGCCAAGCGTGAATCGAACTGGCAACTTGTGTCATTTCACTATGGGTTAATTGATTGACCGCTTTATCTAAGACAGTACCTTCGTTAACTAAGACTTCAACAAAGCGTTTAGGTAATAAAGATGAAAATAAATTTTTCAATGATTTTTGTGCTTGGTTTTGTCGCCATTCACTGAAAAGGTCAAGCAAGTTGTGAGAGGGTAACAAGTTGAGGGTTATGGCTTGCCCTGCACGCCAAAAAGATGATATTTGTAAGATTGCAGGGCCTGACAGACCCCTATGGGTAAAAAGGATATTTTCTCGAAAGTTTGTGCCATCTTCACTGCTAACATTACAGTCAATGCTTATTCCGGATAAACCTTCAAAAAGTTTTTTATCGTGATTATGAAGAGTTAAAGGAACTAATGCTGCGGTAGTAGGCAGTACGTTCAATCCAAATTGTTCCGCAATTGTATAACCGATAGGGCTAGCACCAAGTTTAGGCATTGTTAAGCCGCCAGAAGCTACTACAAGTGATTTACATTGATAAGTTGCATCAGAAGTAGTTACGCAATAACCATTGTCATTGTGAGCGACGTTGAGTACCTCGTTTTGCAGCCTTATATTGACTCCAGCCCATTCACACTCGGTTAATAATATATCAACAATATCTTGGGCACTGTCGTCACAAAATAACTGTCCTAAAGTTTTGTGGTGATACTTAAGGTTATGACGGTCAACTAGGTCAATAAAGTCTTGAGCGGAATAACGACTTAATGCTGACTTTACAAAGTGAGGATTATTACAAAGGTAGTTGTCAGGAGTAGCATTTTCATTAGTAAAATTACAACGTCCACCACCACTAATTAGTATTTTTCGGCCTGGTTTTTTCCCCATGTCAACCACTATAACACTTCGGCCTTTATAGCCTGCACTAGCTGCACACATTAAGCCAGCGGCACCGGCACCAATTATTAACACGTCAATTTGCAATGTAATTTCCACCGTTAAAAGTATTAAATGATTTTTATTATTCATTATATATTGAATGGCTACTGTGTTAACAGCATTGCATGTAATCAGTGAAAATAAAGGAATGCAAAGGTTGTGTAAAGAGAAGAGCAAATTATAAGCCGGCTACTCTATTGCGCTCGAAACTGTCGCTATTTTATATAGGCAGCTTTGAGGAACAAAAAAATTGCAATAACAATGATGAGCAAGGTGATGTCATGAAACGTAATGAATATATACACAATGTAAAAAAAGCTAAGGTATTAATGATTATAACTAGTGTTTTAAGCCTGTTAGTTTGCGGATCAAGTGATAATTCTGAAGAAGGTTATGTAAAACTATATAACACCGCAAACAACTCTCCTGCGATATATTTAACCATAGATGAAGATTTTGCTACAAGTGATGATGATGTAGAAGTTACCTATAGCGCTGTACCTTATGGTGATGCTTTATCTTATAGGCAAGTGGATACCGGAACTTACTCTTTTGAACTTGCGTGGCAAGATGGAGGTAGTAGTGATAGTGCTGATTTAACCACTGTTTATGCTGATAACATTACCGTTAGCGGTGATACTGTTCAGCTTATTGTCATGAATGAAGATGTTTTATCGCCCTCGGTGATGATTTACAATATTGATATTATTTTAAAAGCTTGAGCTGACATTAGATGAACAATCGAATGAACAATTTTTGGTGATTAAAACGGATGAAAGCCAAGCTACGGGCTATAAGGCTAGTTTATTTGATCAAGGCATATAATGTTAAAATCACAAAAAATTGTGATTGATAATGTTGAGATATCATCAAACACCAGAGAAGTTTATTGCGCTAATAATGTTATTAAAATGACAGGGTTAGAGTTTAATTTACTGTGGTTGTTAATGGAAAGTGCTCCTCTTTTGGTTTTTAGAGAATATATCGCAGAGCATATTTTTAACAGTAGCCTTATTGAGTCTAGCTATAGTATCAATACGCATATATCTAACGCTAGAAAGAAGTTACTGGCTAGTGATGGGGATTCACGAATAAAAGCGATTAGGGGGGAAGGGTATTTATTTATATCGCGTTAATTGAGGATTAGCGTTTGTAGGACATTGCTGCGGCGTTATCACCTTTTTATGTGGAACAACCACACAAAAAGGTTCAGCCTTGTATAAGCACTTACAAAAAACTTGAAAGTTCAACAGCTTTTAATCATTGATAATTACTAGTTCGCAGTGTCTTTCATTATACTACTAGAGCCATTTTTTGCCATTTCAGCAAGATCTTTATCAACAAAAAAGAGTGCATGACCATCATGACCTACTAAGTTAATTTTATCTAAAATACTTTTAAATAAAGTTTCTTCTTCATGTTGTTCGGCTACATACCACTGAAGAAAATTGAAAGTTGAATAGTCTTGATTAGAGAAAGCCTGATGCGCTAACTCATTAATGCGCTCGGTAATTTCACATTCATGTTTGTAAGTTTGTTCAAACACATCGGCCAAAGAAACAAACTCATGCGGTGGAGCATCGATAGAACCTATAATGGGTAGAGCACCGGTTTCACTGACATAAGTAAATAAACGTGTCATGTGATCCATCTCTTCACTGGCATGTTGGCGCATAAATTCTGCTGCACCCTCAAAGCCTTGTTCTTCACACCAAGCGCTCATTTGTAAATAAAGGTTTGAAGAATAGAACTCTAAATTAATTTGTTGGTTAAGTTGTTCAACCATTTTTGCTTTTAACATGGGAAAGCCTTTTTAGTCAATTTCAATAGCATTGGGATCTTGCCTATTCTCGAAGTAATAATCAACCTTGTTTTTTGAGGTTGTGGTAAGACAATATTAGAGGTTTATATTATTTATCTAAATCTGCGATGCAAACATATTTTGTGTTCAAATAATCTTCAATACCATATTTTGAGCCTTCTCGACCAATACCTGAGGCTTTATAGCCACCAAAGGGGGCAACCTCAGTTGATATAACCCCAGAATTTACGCCAACTAAACCTGTTTCTAGTGCTTCGCTGACTCGCCAAATACGGCCTATGTCGCGAGAATAAAAGTAGGATGCTAAGCCATACTCGGTATTGTTGGCCAAAGTTATTACTTCTTCTTCGCTGTTAAATTTAAAAATGGGCGCTATAGGACCAAAAACCTCTTCGTGGGCAAGTTTCATTTGTTGTGTGGCATTAGCAATAACAGTGGGTTGATAGAATAATTTTCCCCTTGTATGGCGAGCGCCACCTATGATGATCTTTCCGCCGAGAGTGACAGCGTCGTTGACAAAAGCTTCTACCTTTTCTACCGCAGCGATGTTAATTAAGGGGCCTTGATCTATATTGCTTTCATGTCCCGGGCCTACCGTTAAACGGGCAACTTTAGCGGAAAACTTTTCAACAAAGGCTTGATAGATGTTAGATTGAACATAGATGCGATTTGCACAAATACATGTTTGGCCAGCATTACGAAATTTAGACAGCATCGCTCCTTCAATAGCGCTGTCTATATCGGCATCATCAAAAACAATAAAAGGGGCGTTGCCGCCAAGCTCAAGTGATACTTTTTTCATGGTATCAGCACACTCTTTCATTAAGTGTTTACCTATTGGAGTAGAGCCAGTAAAACTTAACTTTCTTACGAGTGTTGAACTTGTTAATTGTTGAGCTATTTCTTGTGCGGGCCCTACTAATATATTGACGACTCCAGGAGGAATTCCTGCTTCTATAGAAAGCTGACCCAAAGCTAAGGCGGTTAACGGTGTCTCTAAGGCTGGTTTAATAATTATTGTGCAACCAGCAGCGAGTGCTGGCCCTACTTTGCGGGTAATCATAGCCGCGGGAAAATTCCACGGTGTAATAGCGGCACAAACGCCCACGGGTTCTTTTAACACCATTAAGCGTCTATCGTTGGAATAACTTGGAATAATATCACCGTAAATGCGTTGAGCTTCTTCTGCAAACCATGCTAAAAAAGAAGCTGCATAGGCTATTTCTCCGCGAGACTCTGTCAAGGGTTTACCTTGTTCTAGAGTCATTAATAGTGCTAAATCCTCTTGGTTTTTTAGTAATAAGTCATGCCACCTTCTTAATAGTAGGGATCTATCTTTGGCTGTTGTTGCTCGCCAGGTTTTTTGTGCTTGCTGTGCTGAAGTAATTGCTTGCTGAGTTTCAATTACGCCAACACTGGATACCGTGGCTATGATTTCTTGGTTAGCAGGGTTGATAACATTGACTGTTCTATTCTTTGTTTCTTTAACCCATTTGCCGTTGATTAAGCTATCTGTACATAATAGCTTGCTATTTTTTAGTGCTAGCATGGTGAGCTCCTAAATGGGTTCGTTATGTCTATATTTAATAAAAAAAGTATGTAGCGCGGAGCTAATGTTTAGGAATACCTTGATTCACATATATATCAAATCTATTCTTTTTCATTTTAATGCAAGTGCTTGGTGTTTTATTATTCAATGGTGAGGCATAAGAGGGACGTTTTACCACAATACGATATTTAGCAAGGGTTAGTGCAGGTGCTAATAAAGCATCAGCATCTAAGTCTTCCCCTACGAGTGATTGGAAAACGCGCATTTCTTTTTTTACTGCCGCAGACTTTTCGCGATGTGGATACATAGGGTCAAGGTAAACCACATCAATATTATTGTGAACTTGGTTCATCTTTTCAATAGAGGAGCTATAAGTAAGCTGCATACGCTGGACTATATCAGCCACTTCATGATTAAGTTTAGCGCGTGCTAAACCATCTTCAAGTAATGCCGCTACCACAGGCATTCGCTCTATTAAGGTAACCTGGCAACCAAGGCTGGCAAGCACAAACGCATCTCTTCCTAAGCCAGCTGTTGCATCAAGTACATGCGGGGTAAAACCATGCTTTAAGCCGATAGCTTTAGCAATATCTTGGCCTCGGCCACCACCGAACTTGCGTCGATGTGCGCTAGCACCTTCAACAAAATCAACTTTAATACCCCCTAATTTGGGCTCATCTAATTTAATGAGTTCTAGTGCTTGTTGGTTAAATTGTAGTAAAAATCTTATGTTGGGGTGTTTTATTGCACAGGCAGCGTCACCTATATAATTGAATTGCCACTTTTGAGCTACTTTTTTCGCCGCCTCACTATCAATAGTGTCAAGGTAAGCCACAGCGATATGATTATAGTCGTTCATTATGGTTGCTGCTCTAGTTTTAAAAAAGTATCACCATCAATCAAATCTATGAAGTGACTAGGTTGCTTTAAGATATCGCCTGTTATCGCTTGTCTAAACATGGTTGCTGCCTGTTGAATATGCCACTATTTGGCTTATTTCCTGTAAACTTAAACGAGACTCTTTTTGCCAAAGCGAAAAGGTTTGCTGAATAACATTTAAACTACGTTTAGATGTTAGGCCACCATTAATTAATTGGTTAGCTCTAAAGTATGTTTCAACATCTTTGCTAAGTATGAATGTATCTTTACCTAATTTACGCAAGGCATATGGGCCAGTGTTGCCACCTAGTCGGCTACCGTGTTTTTTTAAATGTGCCCATAAGCCAATAATGTTTTCAGTTGACCACTGGGCTAACCATTTACCAACAGAGCCATATTCATCGCTAATTTCTTTAAGCATTAATGCATTTTCACGGATTGTTTTTACTTTGTTGTAATTGCGGATAATGGCTGGGTCTGTAGCTTTACGTTCAAGCATGTCATCTGGCATCATAACAAGTTTTTCAATATTAAATCCCCAAAAGACTTCTTCAAATGAATCCCATTTTTTTTCAACAACAGACCATACAAACCCTGATTGGAATATCTTCTTAGTCACTTCAGACAACACTCTGTCATTCGTTATTTTGCACAGTTGTTCAGCATTAAGAGGTTTACTTATTAAGTTTGATAATACTTGTTCGCCTCCTTTTCTTTCGACAGCTCTTGTATATAGTTTATCAAAGGGTTCCATTAATATTTTACGTCTTATTCACTGCTATTATACCTGTTTCCATAATACCACTTAGTGCTATTGATTTGCACATTGGTAGTGAAACTTAGTTGATGAAGAGAAAATACATTTTTTAACAAATAATAATAGTTAAGATCAAGGAAATATTAACTTCTGCTACAAAGTAATGAAATTGAACTAAACTCAGTAAATAACTAGATTGTTGTTGTTGTTGTTGAGGGAAGCCCATGAAAATATCTACTAAGATAATTGTTGCCTCTGTACTGCTATCAAGCATTGGGATATTAACAGCGGGTGCGCTAATAGGCTGGCAATCTTCGTCAATTGCATCACAGGCTCTAGAAAAAAGGGTTTTTAGCCAATTAGTGGCAATAAGAGAAGGTCAAAAGCGACAGATTGAAGATTATTTTAAGACCATCGAGAGCCAGGTTGTTTCTTTTTCAAATGATATTATGGTCATGGAAGCAATGGCAGATTTTAGTAAATCTTTTCATTCGTTTGATCAAGAATTTGAATTACAAAACAACGACGCCATTGCAAATTATTATCAAAACGAATTTGGTGTACTCTTTAAAGAAAAAAATCCTGGTGATAATTCAAGAGCAATAGAAAAGCTAGACCAACTAAACCAGAATTCAAAATCACTGCAACACGCCTACATCAGCCTAAACCCTAATCCTTTGGGCAATAAGAACCTGATGAATGATTCAGGTGATGGTAGCCAATATAGTCAGTTCCATAAAAAGTATCACAGCCACTTTGATGTGTATTTAAATTCATTTGGCTACTACGACATATTTTTAGTAGAGCCAGAAAGTGGTTATATTGTTTATTCCGTTTTTAAAGAATTGGATTATGCAACATCACTGCTCTCAGGGCCTTATCAAAACTCTGGCTTGGCTGCCGCATTTAGAAAAGCTAACTCATTTACCGATGAAAAAGCACATGTTCTGATCGATTTTTCTCCTTATTACCCCTCATACAACGCCGCTGCCGCATTTATAGCTTCACCTATTTTTAATGACGAAGGGCAAAAATTAGGCGTCTTAATTTTTCAAATGCCTATCGATCGAATTAATGATGTGATGACCTATGATAAAAAATGGAGAGATGTTGGTTTAGGTGAATCAGGTGAAACCTACTTGATTGGTGATGATAATTTACTGCGCAGTCAAAGTCGTTTTTTGATGGAGGATAAAAATAGTTATATTGCTGCGTTAAAACAAAGTGGTATAGATAGTCGAATCATAGATAAAATCGATGCCAGTGACTCAGCCATAGGGTTGCAGCCAGTCAATTCTACTGGCGCAAGACAAGCAATATCAGGACAAGTAGGAATAAAATCGATCAAAGACTATCGTAATATTGATGTTTTATCCGCCTACTCCCCGTTGGACATAGCCGGTGTTAATTGGGCCATTTTATCTGAAATGGATGTTGCAGAAGCGATGCAAGATAAAGAGGCGATGAACACCCGTATTTTGGGTATTCTCTTTCTTATCTTAGTGGCATTACTTCCTATCGCATTTTCCACCGCATACTTTGTTGGGCGAGGCATATCTACCCCGATTAATTCTTTTATAAATCAAGTTAACAATCTTGTAAAAGATAAAAATCTGACCACGCGTATTCACTATGATGGTCAAGATGAATTGGCATTCCTCGCAAAATCATTAAATGGTTTACTCGCTGAGCTACAGGGTGTCTTTAATTCAGTAAGTTCTTTGGCACAGACAATTCATAACGCAACCGAAAATATGTCTGTAAATATGAAAGAAACCACCCAAGAAACCACAACTCAGTCTGATAGTGCTGACGGTGTAGCCGTAGCAACCAATCAGTTACTTGCCACCATTCAGGAAGTCGCTAGGAGTGCATCGAATGCTGCAGATACGGTGACAGAAACTAATTGTAAATGCCAAGATTGTATGGGCTCAGCCAATGAGCTAGAGCATGATATGGAGGAATTAAATAACCAGATGGGCTCAGCCTCAAGTTCCATTGAAAGGTTGGCAGATGAAAGTAACTCTATAGGCTCAGTATTAGATGTTATTCAAGGTATTGCTGAGCAAACCAACTTATTGGCATTAAATGCTGCTATTGAAGCAGCAAGAGCAGGAGAAATGGGGAGAGGGTTTGCAGTGGTTGCTGACGAAGTACGAACATTGGCAAGCAGAACACAACAATCTACAGAAGATATCCGTGAAAAAATAATGGCATTACAACAAGAAACACAAAACACCGTTAAGATGGTGACAGCATCAAGCAAAATGGCCAGCACCGGTATAGGTGCCTGCGAAAGCAACCGTGAAGTGATGGGTGAAGTAGTTTGTTTGGTTGAAGCGCTCAATGACATGAATAACCAAATTGCGACTGCATCAGAGCAACAGAGTGTCGTTATAGAAGATATCAATAAAAACATCACAGAAATTGCAGATACTTCAACAAAAATAAAATCAAAAGCTAATGAAAGTAAAGACGATGTTACTCAACTCAATGAACTAGCTGGAAATTTGGAAAAAAGAATAGAACAATTTAAATTGTAATTGGTATAACTTTTACGGTTTTAAAGTTGTCAATTATGGTTCTCTATTGCGTAAATAAGTCAGTGGTGATGGCCAAAAAGGCAGATATCTATCGTGTTTATTACAACTAGGTTAACAATAGTAATGAAGGTGAAACACTTGTTATGATATGTGGCTTGAGTTTGTGAGTGGCTAAACCCAAACCTTTGAAGTTAGATAGACGTTAACAGGGTGGCTTATTTAAAGACCACCCATTGGTTTTCAACTACCCACCTAAAAATAGACTTAACTACTTGTATAGGAAGAGTTTTTGTTTGTTTTTTATGTTTAGTGGCTCGTTGGAATAACTATTTGAAATGTCAACCATAAATGATTAAACCTCAATGCCTGAGTGGCGAAGTAGAGCGTCAATTTTTGGGGCTCTGCCTCTAAAAGCAGCAAACAATTCACTCGGCTCTTGTGATCCCCCCTTTTCTAATATGTTGGTTAAGAAGGATTGCCCGGTGAGTTGATTAAATATACCCTGTTGTTCGAATAAGCTAAAAGCATCGGCTGATAACACTTCAGCCCATTTATAGCTATAATAACCAGCCGCATACCCACCACCGAAAATATGGCTGAAACCATGTTGAAAGCGATTGAAATCAGGTGTTTTTACTACGGCATATTGCTGACGCACTTTGTTAAGCACTTGCTGAATATGATCTGCTGGTGAGTCTGTGTTATAGCTGGCGTGCATGGTAAAATCAAAAATACTAAATTCAAGCTGTCTTAGCATCTGCATGGCTGATTGAAAGTTTTTAGCAGCGAGCATTTTATCTAATAGCGCTTGAGGTAAAGGCTCTCCTGTTTCATAGTGACCAGAGATAAAGGTCAATGCTTCGTTTTGCCAACACCAGTTTTCTAAAAATTGACTGGGTAGTTCTACGGCATCCCAAGGAACACCATTAATGCCAGCAACAGCACTGGCGTCAACTTGCGTTAACATGTGGTGAATACCATGACCAAACTCATGGAATAAAGTAACGACTTCATCATGAGTAAAAAGCGCAGGTTTATCCCCCACAGGACCATTAAAGTTACAGGTTAAATAGGCTACAGGGTATTGAACTGAACCATCGGCAAGTTTATCGCGTCCAACACAGTCATCCATCCAAGCCCCGCCGCGTTTTTTCTCGCGGGCATATAAATCTAAATAAAAACTACCACGTAATTTGCCATCTTTAGCAAATACATCGTAAAACTTCACATCAGTATGCCAAACATCGACACCGTCACGTGATTTTATCGTTAAGCCAAACAAACGATGTACTACTTCAAAAAGCCCACTGACGACTTTGCTTTCAGGGAAGTAAGAGCGAAGTTGTTCGTCTGATATGGCATAGCGATGTTGTTTTAGCTTTTCACTATAATAAGGAAGATCCCATGCTTGTAAGTTTGTTTGAGAGTATTGTTGGGTGGCAAAGTTGGTTAACTCGGTAAAATCTTTT
Source organism: Litorilituus sp. (assembly GCA_030754235.1). Lineage (GTDB taxonomy): Bacteria > Pseudomonadota > Gammaproteobacteria > Enterobacterales > Alteromonadaceae > Colwellia. Next base: position 43,793 of record JASMAS010000097.1, on the reverse strand, counting down.
TCTCCTTGATGTGTTGACTTAAGAGCAAGATCGTCTAAAAAGTTCATCACTTCATCTGTGTTGTTGGCCATCTTGGTTGCGAGTGAGTGTTCAGCATAATTTGAAAAATCAAGTAGTTTGGCTAACTCATGGCGCAATAGCAGTATTTCATTCATGATGTTAGTGTTATCAAACTCCCTTGCGTTAGGCCCTTGATCTGAAGCTCGAGTCACAAAGGCATGGTATAGTTTTTCTCGTAATTCACGGTTGTCGCAGTACATCATCACCGGTAAATAACTGGGCATGTCTAAAGTAAATAAGTAGCCTTGTTGTTCCTTACTTTCAGCGAGAGCTTGTGCAGCAGCAAGGGCACTTTCGGGTAAGCCTAAAAGTTGAGCCTTATCGGTTATATTGACGCTAAAAGCATGGGTGGCATCAAGCACATTGTTACTAAAATTTGAACTTAGCTCCGATAGGCGAGTTACAATTTCACCATAACGTTTTTTATTTTCTTTTTCTAAGGTAATGCCTGATAACTTAAAGTCACGCAGTGCATTGATGATCACTTTTTGTTGCGCCGTGCTTAGCACGTTAAATTCATCACTTTCTTTTAAATGTTGATATGCCTTATATAATCCTTGGTGCTGACCTACAAAAGTGCCATATTCAGAAAGTAGAGGTAAACATGATTCATAAGCTTCTCGTAATTCATCGGTACTCACTACTGAGTTCATATGTGAAACAGGAGAAAAAAGTTTTGATAACACATCATCTATGCTATTAATGGGCTCAACTAAGTTTTGCCAAGTAAAATGGGTATTTGTACTTAACACATCAGCAATAACTTTTTTGCAGTTGTTAATGGCTTGCTCAACAGCCGGTTTTATATGTTCAGGTTTTATTTTTGAAAAAGGGGGGAGATCAAAGCTTTTTAATAAAGGGTTAGACATAGCAGTAAGCACAATAATAGAAAAGATAGTATCAATGTGATGTCATTATCTTGCAGATTCAAGTGCTTTATACGATAAATAAATAGTTTGTCAGCAAATTTATTACTTTGTTTTAGAGTTGTTATAATGAGGGTACTTATTTGTTAGATTATTCGTTTAAATAATTAAGGTAATAAATGTTTGAAGCGTATTAATTTCTCTATAACTTCATGGTTAGCTATTCTGGCTGTTATGTTGAGCTTTAGCACATGGGCTGAACAAATTTCTCGTGTTAAAAATTTGTCTTTACAGCAAATTTCAGTTGAACAGGGGTTATCGCAAGGTACGGTTAAAAGTATTTTGGCCAGTAAAAATGGCTTGGTTTGGTTTGCTACAGAGAATGGACTTAACTTTTATGATGGTTATTCAATAAAACAACTTTCAGGCCCTAATAATCAGTTTGTTGATACCCGTATTCACTTTGTTAAAGAGGATAAACAAGGTTGGGTATGGATTAATGCAAGTAACGGCTTATACCGCTTTGAGCCTAAAAACAATAATTATCAGCAACCTTTTATCAATGAACTAAATCACTTTGCAGTAGATGTGATTGAAGGTAAAAATAACCAAGGTGAACAAGGGTATTGGATTGCTACCACTAAGAAGGTTGGCTTTTACTCCGACAAAAAGCAAAAGTTTATAGTAGCGCTAGATTTATCAAAAGAGCTAATAGAACAAAATAATATTTTTCAAATTATATATGTTAATCAGATGCTTTACGTTGCAACACGTGTTGGCGTGTACGCATACAGTATTGATAGTGAACAGTGGAAAAAACTTCCCTCAACATCAGCAGAATATCCTGATAACAGCGTCAGTGCTGCTGAAGCAAATAACACGTCTTCTTTATTTTTAAGTCAAAAAAATGATTTATATATTGGCTCAAATGATGGTGTTTATTGTATCAACACCGATAATATTCGTGATTATATACAGGGGAAGTCATCACTTTCAAACTATCAGCAGGTCATAGAAGACATCTCTGCTCGGCAGTTTTTGTATGCAAATAATCAACTGTATATTGCTAGTAATAAGGGGTTATATAAATTTAATATTAGCACAAGGCAAGCCGAATTTTTATTTGGTTTTAGTGATTATTTTGATGATGTATCTAATAACCTCATTATTTCTCTGGCGCAGGATAACAGTGGTACTTTTTGGTTAGGCTCATTAACCTCTGGTGTCTACTTATGGGATCCTAGTCGCGAACTCATTCGTAATTATCGCTATAAGAAAGGGGCAACAGAAAGCCTTAGTAACAATGCCGTATGGGCATTACGAGAAGAAGTGGATGATAGCTTTTGGGTTGGAACAAGCCAAGGTTTTAATTTTGTTGATAATGTAAAAGGCACCATAGAAAAATATATGGTGGGTTCAAGTAAAAAAAGCCAGTATAGTAAAAATCATATTTACCAAATTTATCACTACAAAAAAGATCATTTAATACTGGCTACCGCAAAAGGGATTTTGTTATATAACACAGGTTTAAAAAAAGTGATCAATTGGCCTTTTAGTAAGGCTGTTATTGATGTATTAGCAAAAAAAAACTTTTCCCCTTATTTGCAAGAAAACCGTTACCTTTGGTTGGTTGAAGCGTCGAAAATCTCGAGGATTGATTTAGTTACGGGTAAGCTAGATAACTTAACGGCAATTACCACCATAGTACCGGCGGCAAAAATTTATAAATTTCTTGGCTTACTGCCCAATACACAGCGCATGTTGTTTAGTACAAATGACAGTCTATGGGAGTATGACCTAGAGACTCAAGAAACCAATCTCTTATACAAACACCCTGATGTTGCCGCGAGTGAATGGGGCGCCTTTGATGATTGGGTTGTTGATAAAAATGGTGTTTTTTGGTTAGGCTACCCCACTAAAGGTTTGTTAGGTTTAGAGTTATCATCATTTAAGGTTAAGTATTTTTATCATAATAATAACTCGATTATCGATAACAATGTTTATAGCTTATTAACCGATGAAGATGGAGATTTATGGTTTTCAACTCATAAAGGCTTATTTTTACTAGATGTTGATAGTCAGCATTTACGTCAATTTACCACCTTCGATGGTTTGCCTGCGATGGAATTTAATAGTGGGGCAAAGGGGAAGTTACCTGACGGTAAGCTGATGTATGGCTCTATGGAAGGGGTCAGTGTTTTTGAACCTAACTTATTAAAAAATAAGCAAAGTAACCGTAAAATTGAAGTGTTTGTTACCGGAATTAATATTATTTCCAGAGAGTTAGTTTCTTCCTGGTTTATTAATCAAAAAGAAGAGGTGCTATTACAACATGACGATGTTGGTATTCAGTTTGACTTCTCGACACTTTCTTATGCCGATAGAAAAAATAATGTAGTGTTTGAGTATGAACTACGAGGAGTTAGCAGTGTTAAGTACCCAGCAACCACTGAAAATAAAATTACCTTTTCTAGCCTACCTTCAGGACAACATGTTCTTTCTATTCGTGCTAAATCACCAGTCACAGGAAAGTATTCTAAAACGAAGAACATAAAAATAAGAGTTAGTTATCCACCATTTTTATCACCTTTAGCTTATGTTCTTTATACTGTTTTCTCTTTGGGGGTGTTGTTGATTTGGATATATAATCGTAATGTGCAAAGGCAACAACTGCTTGAGAGCCACCGGGAGGTAAGATTTAGAGAAAACCGCTTACAATTAGCTTTAGCGGGTAGTAATAGTGAAGTGTGGGATTGGCAATCCCATGATAATTTAATGTTTGGTAAGCGCATTGCTCAAGAGTTGGGTTATGTAGATTTAGCAACATCCCATTCGCTATCTCAACATATTGAGCTAATTCATCCCGATGATAGAAAGACCTTTGTATCGACTTGGCAAACTTTTATTGAAGAGAATGAGCCAGAAAAAACATTTTCTTGTACTTATCGCCTACAACATTCACGGGGCCATTGGTTATGGTATAAAGACCTTGGCAAAATTGTCAGTGTAGATAAACATGATAAGCCAAGTAGAATTACGGGCTCATATACCAACATTACCAAAAATAGAGATGAAGAAATGCGTAGTCAGTATTACGGCGAAGCATTTAAACAAACAACTGACTGGGTTCTTATTGTAAATCAAGATTTTACACGTGTAACAGCAAATCAATCTATGAGGACAGTTTTTGGCTGGAAAGAAGAAAATTTTAAATTTAATAGTAAATTATTGGGGCTAACTAGGAAAAAATGGCTGTTTTATAATGAATTATTTACCTCACTTGGTGAGGGAGAGCACTGGCGCGGTGAAGAGTTGGTTATTACAGATTCAGGGCAAGAGTTTCATGTGTTGGTCAATATTAATGTAGGTACCAATAAAACAACTAAGCAATTACATTATGTTTGTGTACTTACTGATATCAGTGCGCAAAAAGCGGCAGAAAAAGAACTCCGCTATTTAGCTAACTATGATCACTTAACTGACTTGCCAAATAGAAGCTTATTATTAGAGAGAATTAAACACGCTACTGACATAGCAAAAAGAAAAGGCACTTCAATTGCGTTATTTTTTATTGATTTGGACAGGTTTAAACAAGTTAATGACTCTTTAGGGCACGATTGTGGAGACTTACTGTTAGTTGAGGTGACACGACGGCTGTCCGATTTATTACGGGTAGATGATACCATTGCGCGTATTGGTGGTGATGAATTTGTGGTTTTACTGGAATCATTTCGTAGCTCTTCAGAGTTAGGGAAAATAGCTCAAAAAATTATTGCTTGTGTAGAACAGCCCGTTGAACTATCACAAAATCAAGTGAGTATTGGTGCTAGCGTTGGGATTTCTTTGTACCCTAATGATGCCGATGATTGTATTTCATTATTAAGGCATGCCGATGTTGCGATGTACCATGCTAAGCAATTAGGGAGAAATACTTTTCAGTTTTTTACTCCAAGAATGAATAAAGAAGCGAATGAGCGACTAACGAAGGAATCTAATGTTAAGTTAGCTTACAGCAATGATGAATTTTTTAATCACTATCAACCCATCATCAATGCCAATAAGGGAAAAGCTGTTGGATTTGAGTTATTAATGCGTTGGCAAAAAAATAATACCATAGTGGCACCAGGGGCCTTTATTGATATTGCTGAAGAGCTTGGGATCATTGTTTCTATGACTGAGGCGGCATTAGAGCGAGGCTTGAAAGATTTAAAAAAATGGCATAAATTGCGTCCAGCGTTGTACTTATCTGTTAATTTATCTCCAAAGCATTTTGCTAAAGAAAACTTGGTTGGCTATATTTCAACGCAGTTAAAAGCTTATGATTTACCTGCCCACCTATTAAAAATAGAAGTAACAGAAAGTGCTTTGCTTTCAGAGCCTGAAAAATCGATAAGAACCATGCAGGCATTGTCAAAACTTGGCGTAATTCTAGCGCTTGATGATTTTGGTACTGGGTTTTCTTCCCTCAGTTATCTAAAACGTTTACCCCTTGATATTATTAAAATTGATCGTAGTTTTGTTTCTGGCATTGGAGAGGAGAAAACTGATGAGGCGATTGTTGATGCAACCCTAGTACTAGCCAAGCGACTGAATATGCATTGTATTGCCGAAGGGGTTGAAACAATTACGCAACTTAAATATTTAACCGAGCGAGACTGTAACTATATTCAAGGTTATTTATATAGCAAACCTGTTGATGCGAAAACTATTAGTGAATATTTAGCGGCCAACACGACAGAAATAAAAACTAATTAATTTAATCTACTTATGCTGAGTAATCAGGGGGAGTAATCCAGTAGTGCTTGAAAAAATTCGTTTTGTACCAATATTAATCAGTATAGAAATAACTTTTAGGACTGACCATGACACAACACTTTGATTATATAGCGATTGGTGGAGGCAGTGGTGGCATTGCATCAGCAAACAGAGCCGCAAAGCTAGGCAAAAAATCGGCGGTAATAGAAGCAAAACATATTGGTGGCACGTGTGTGAATGTTGGTTGTGTACCTAAAAAAGCCATGTGGTATGCAGGGCAAATTAGTGATGCTCTTAAATATGCCAATGATTATGGTTTTAAGGTGGATAAAAACGGCTTTGATTGGCGCAAACTTATTGACAACCGTGACGCTTATATCGAGCGTATTCATGGTGCATATCAACGTGGTTTTGATGCTAACAATGTGACCGTTATTCAGGGTTTTGCTAAGTTTATTGATGAAAATACCATTGAAGTAGATGGTACGCTTTATACCGCTGATCATATTACGATTGCTACAGGTGGTAAACCATCTATCCCAAGTATTGAAGGTGCGGAATATGGTATAGACTCAGATGGTTTTTTTGCTTTAAAAGAGCAACCTAAGTCTGTTGCAGTAGTTGGCGCAGGGTATATAGCGGTTGAGCTTGCTGGCGTTTTTCATGCTCTTGGTACGCAAACACACTTGTTAATACGCAAAGAAAAACCATTACGCACATTTGATGAAATGTTATCAACCACCCTTGTAGAGCAAATGGAAAAGCACGGACCAACATTGCACAAACATTCAACGCCTGAGCGTATCGAAAAGCGTGATGATGGTAATTTATTGGTGCATCTGACTAATGGACAAACGATTGGGCCTGTAGAAAAGCTTGTCTGGGCAATAGGCCGACAACCAGCCACAGACAATATTAATTTAGAGCGTATTGGTATAGAAACCAATGAACAAGGTTATATTAAAACTGATAAATATCAAAATACTAGTGTTGAAGGTATATATGCGGTAGGTGATAATACAGGTCGCGCGCAATTAACTCCCGTTGCTGTTGCTGCAGGTCGTCGCTTGTGTGAACGTTTATTTAATAACAAGCCTGACGAACATCTCGATTATACCGATATTGCCACCGTGGTATTTAGCCACCCTGTTATTGGTACGGTAGGCTTAACTGAAGCAGAGGCAGAAATTGAGTATGGCCAAGACAATATCACCGTGTTTACCTCTCAATTCACTGCGTTGTACCAAGCCATTACCGAAGAATATCGACAACCGACCAGAATGAAACTTATTTGTGTGGGCAAAGAAGAAAAAATTGTTGGAATTCACGCTATTGGTTTTGGTAGTGATGAATTACTACAAGGTTTTGCTGTGGCGTTAAAAATGGGAGCTACTAAAGCGGACTTTGACAATACTATTGCAATACACCCTACTTCGGCGGAAGAGTTTGTTACTATGACCCGTTAGGCCTGTAAATTATAAACGATAGATTTTTTTAGGAAACGAAACAAAAGTAGTCAATCAAATGCTTTTTGATCGCAGTGCTAGAAATGAAGGGTTTTCAATAAGGAGCTAAGCTAACACAATATTAAGTACATGTTGATTAAGTTTCCCTCCTTGTTAACACAGAGGGTCTTGTCAGGTCACGTCATTTCTCGCTTATGTTTTTTTGTTATTTTAATTGAAGAAAAAGCTTTAAAAAAAGTTTAATAATCTACTAGTAAAGCTGTCAAAATCTGATAGTCTTTTAGCTCGTTATTTCTTGTTGTATACCTTTTGTACAAAAAAAGTAACGTTGATAATGTTTTTATCCACAAAAACAAAAATAAAAAACATTGAGCGTAAAAAGGGTTTTGTTATTAACTTTTCTTAACAAAATCATAGCTATGGGATAGCTATCTTAAAGGGTGGTCTTTTCCTTTTTGGTCTCTTGTTGTGCTTTTCAACACACTTATCCACAAAACAATCTTGCTCTTTATATTCGACAGTGGAGCAAATGTTTGCTTTATGGCATGCTTAGCCAAATTTTAATCTTTGTGTAAATTTTTATGGCAACCTTTTCTGTAACTTCTCAATTGTCACCACTTATTTTGGTTGATGGTTCATCTTATCTATTTCGTGCTTACCATGTTCCTTACTTGCAGGGGTTATCAACGGCAGATGGTAGGCCAACAGGTGCTATAACCGGCGTATTAAACATGATACGCAGTTTGAAAAAAGATTACCCTAACGGCAATGTCGTTGTCGTATTTGATGCGAAAGGTAAAACCTTTAGAAATGACTTATATCCTCAATACAAAGCCAATCGTCCTCCCATGCCCGATGACCTACGCAGCCAGATAGTGCCATTACATGATATTATCCGTGCCATGGGGTTGCCCTTGTTAGTTATCCCTGAAGTTGAAGCAGATGATGTTATTGGTACTTTAGCTAAACAGGCCAGTGAACAAGGCATTGAAACGGTGATTTCTACCGGCGATAAAGACATGGCGCAGCTTGTAACAACTCACGTACGTTTAATTAATACTATGACTGATGTTGAAATGGATGTAGCAGGGGTTATCGAAAAGTTTGGTGTTCGCCCTGATCAAATTATTGATTATTTAGCATTGATGGGAGATAAGGTTGATAACATTCCTGGTGTGGTTAAGTGTGGCCCTAAAACGGCGGTTAAATGGCTAGCCGAGCATGGCTCTTTGAATGAGGTGATTGCCAATGCAGAAAACGTTAAAGGAAAAATTGGTGAAAATTTACGTGAAGCACTTGAGCAACTGCCACTCTCTTACCAGTTAGCGACAATAAAGTGTGATGTAGAACTTGAGCAAAATGTTGAGCAATTGCAACCTAAAACACCTGATATAAAAGCATTAACGACTTTATATCAAGAGTACGAGTTAAAACGTTTGTTAGCGGATTTAACTAACAAAGCGGGCGATAGCCAAACAGCCTCTATGACTCTAACCAAAAAGCCTACCACAGATAAATCAGGCGATGATATTATTGGCGTTGAGGTGGTACAAAGTGAATATGATATTATTCTTGATAAGACTAGCTTTATGCGCTGGTTAGACAAATTGCAACAAAGAGAAGTGTTTGCTTTTGATACTGAAACCACCAGTGTTGATTACATGAAAGCTGAGTTAGTTGGTTTATCCTTTGCTGTTGAAGTGGGAAAAGCTGCTTATGTACCTCTTACTCATGATTATGTTGGTGCACCTGAGCAGTTAGATAAAGCATGGGTACTCGAACAATTAAAACCTTTATTGCAAAGCACCACAATCAAAAAAATTGGTCAGAACTTAAAGTATGATGCCAATGTACTTAGCCATGAGGGGGTTACATTACAGGGTATTGACTTTGATACCATGATAGAGTCCTACTGCTATAACAGTGTCGCCACCCGTCATAACATGGATGCGCTTGCGCTTAAGTATCTAGATTATAAAACGGTACACTTTGAAGATATTGCCGGTAAAGGTGCAAAACAGTTAACCTTTAATCAAATAGATATTGACAAAGCCGGGCATTATGCCGCAGAAGATGCCGACATTACTTTACGTTTGCATCAAGCCCTCTTTCCCGCACTTAAGCAGTTACCAGCGCAATTGAGCGTTTATAACGACATAGAAATGCCGTTAATACCCGTGTTAGCTCAAATGGAGCAAACAGGGGTGCTGATTGATTGCGATATACTGGCAGAGCAAAGCCAAAGTATCGGCCAACGTTTAGATGAATTAGAAATTGAAGCTCATAACTTAGCAGGCAAAAGTTTTAATTTAGGCTCCCCTAAACAGTTACAACAAATTTTATTTGAAGAGTTAAATATTCCGGTGATCAAAAAAACGCCAAAGGGAGCCCCTTCTACTGCAGAAGAAGTGCTTCAGGAACTCGCTCTTGATTATCCATTACCTAAAATTATTTTAGAAAACCGTGGTTTAAGTAAATTAAAGTCCACCTATACAGATAAACTACCTATGATGGTAAGTAATAAAACTGGACGAGTACATACGTCATACCATCAAGCGGTGACTGCAACAGGTCGACTATCTTCAACAGATCCAAACTTACAAAACATTCCAATTCGCAGCGAACAAGGGCGAAAAATTCGCCAAGCTTTTATTGCGCCAACTGATCATAAAATTGTGGCCATTGATTACTCACAAATAGAGCTTCGCATTATGGCGCACTTATCCAATGATCAAGGCTTGGTGACTGCTTTTAGTGAGGGAAAAGATATTCACCGAGCGACTGCGGCAGAAATTTTTGCAGTTGAGTTAAATGAAGTCACAAGTGATCAGCGCCGAAGTGCTAAAGCCATTAATTTTGGTTTAATTTATGGTATGTCAGCCTTTGGCTTAGCAAAACAACTCAATATTGGTAGAGCGCAAGCACAAGAATACCAAGACAAATACTTCCAGCGTTATCCGGGCGTATTGGCTTATATGGAAGATACGCGTCAGCAGGCAAGTGAGCAAGGCTATGTTGAAACCTTATTTGGTCGACGTTTGTTCTTACCTGACATTAATGCTAAAAATGGCATGCGTAAAAAAGCAGCTGAACGTGCGGCAATTAATGCGCCAATGCAAGGCACTGCCGCAGATATTATCAAAAAAGCCATGTTATCAGTGGCTGATTGGTTGGCAGAGCAAAATGATGATCGCATTAACATGACCATGCAAGTGCATGATGAATTAATTTTTGAAATTCATCAGGATATTGTTGAGAAAACCACTATAAAATTAGTGGAGTTAATGAATAATGCCGTTGAACTTTCTGTGCCACTTATTGCTGAGGCCGGTATTGGCGATAATTGGGATGAAGCCCATTAGCAAGTAGGTTGTTAAAAGTTCGGCATAACACTGAGCTTTTAATCTATTTTTACCACACTTTTAAGTGATTATGGTGTTGTTAAGTAGTTTGCGTGTTTTTTATCGACACTAAGAATATGCCCAGGAAACCACAACTTAAGCATAGACATGAGATCTTTAAATTGTTCTGCATTGGCATTTTCTGCTTTATTTTTAAGATCAATCAACTCTTTAAGTAACATGATATGATTGCGAGCGTGTGATTCAAAATCAGGGCAGTGGTTGGTTTTTAATAACTTCTCTTCATTGCTAAAGTGCATTCGAGTATATGAGATTAACTCATTAATAACCGGTTGTAGTTGTGAATAGCCACCGCCAGATTTTACAATTTCATCAATGTTATTAATTAACTCCATCATATACTTATGTTGATTATCTATTTCCTCAACACCGAGACTTAACTTATTACTCCAAGTTAATAAAGGGGCTAAAAAATCATTACCACCAGCACGCATTAAGCTTGAGAATTTTGACTCAAGATCAAAAGGAAGCTCTATTTGTTTCATTATTGATTTATGCATCCACACTAGACAAATAAGTGAAATGGTAAACATAAACATCCAAGCACTGGTCCAAAGGCCTGTCCACTCAAGTAAGTAACCAAAAATAATTGGACAAATAAAACCACCTAAGCCGCCTAGTACCCCAACCATACCGCCAACAACCCCTACTTCATCAGGAAAATAGTCCGGAATATGCTTATAAACAGCGGCTTTACCAATCCCCCAAATACTGCCTAACACAACGACCATGACTGCAAATATCCATACATTAGCTTGAAAATAAATTCGGGTGACGCCTTTAGCGAGTAGTTCTTTTTTCTGAATTTTTTGACCAACCTCAACAACACTTTCTTGCCAGCTTTCTTTGGTGGGAAATACCAGCATCTTTTCATCAAGATCTTCAAAACCACTGGTTTTAACCTTTAATGGGTAGACCCTATCGGCAACTATTATTGCTTGAGGTGTTACTGACGTAATTTTTCCAGACGCTTTAGCCATGATGCCTTGACCCGTTGAATAGACCTCCATTTTAGGAACAGAGAGCGCCATTGAAATGATCACTGAAGAGCCTAGCACCCAATACATTACTTTTCTTGCGCCCCATTTATCAGACATCCAACCGCCGAGTGCGCGTATAACTCCAGAGGGAAAACTGAATAGAGCCGCGAGAATACCTGCGGTTACTAAAGGCATGTAATAGACATTGACAAAGTAGGGCACAAGCCATTGTGAAAAAGCGACGAAACAACCAAATACTAAAAAATAATAAAGACCAAACCGCCAAACCCTTATATTCTTTAATGGTTTAAGCATTTCTTTAACAGGTTTATTATGTGAGGCCGTTTTTTTATTCTTAGTAAAAAATAGAAAAATAACGCCCATGACCACTAATAAGATGGCATACATAACAGGTAACTCACGCCAACCATTAATATTGTTGCCGTTTTGGGTGAGTTGATTGAGCAGGGTTGGAGCGAGTAACGTGGTAATGGCTGCACCTGCATTACCAGCACCAAAAATACCTAAAGCCATACCTTGCTTATTTCTTGGGTACCAGATTGAGGTAAAAGCAATACCAACGGAAAAACTTGCTCCAGCTAAGCCAAAACCAAAACTACACGCGGCAAAAACCCAAAAGCTGTCAGCATAAGAGAGTAAATACATAGGTAGAGCACAGACAAACAATAAAGCAGTAAAAATAGGTTTTCCACCAAACTTGTCGGTTAATATGCCTGCGGGTAGCCTAAAAATAGCGCCTGTAAGTACGGGTATCCCCATTAGCCAACCAATCTCTACAGGGCCCCAATCATAAATTTGATTAGCAGCAAGAAAAGTGACTAATACACCATTTAGCATCCAGACAGCAAAACAGACAGTAAAGGCAAAGGTATTGAAAAAAAGCATTTTGTGCGATTGAAAGGTTGCTTGTTCTTGCATAGTTGTCACTTATTTTTAAACCTTACTCTTTATTCTAACGCAATATTTGTAGGACCTCCTACTTTCTGTTATTTTTTGTTGCTTTTTATCTCTTGTAACACGTCGTTGAAGTGAGGTAGGTAGAGGATAATTTGGTCTGTTTTGAATAAGAACTAGGCGTTAGAGTAATGCTCCTTATTACCTAACCATCGTTGAATAAGAGATTGGGCACTTTGAGGGTGCTGGCGAGATAATAAATAAGCTTTTTGTTGTATGCTAGGAATTAAATACCCATCACGTACTAAATCGGCAATTTTCAGCTCAGCCAAACCCGTTTGCCTTGTTCCGAGTAACTCGCCGGGGCCACGGATTTCTAGATCTTTTTCAGCAATTACAAAGCCATCATTACTTTCTCTTAAAACCGCCATGCGCTTGGTCGCTGTTTTAGATAAAGGTGCTTTGTACATTAACACACAAAAAGAAGCCACCGATCCACGGCCAACACGACCTCGCAATTGATGCAATTGTGCTAAACCCAAACGTTCAGGGTTTTCAATAACCATTAAACTAGCGTTGGGGACATCTACCCCCACTTCAATCACTGTCGTGGCAATCAGTAAGTGAATATTTCCTGCTTTAAAGGCATCCATTATTTGCTGTTTTTCGTTGGCTTTCATGCGACCATGTACTAAGCCTATTTTTAGCTCGGGTAGTTGCTCCTGAAGAAAAATGGCCGTATCTTCTGCCGCTTGGCATTGTAATACTTCAGATTCTTCTATTAGGGTACAAACCCAGTAGGCCTGGCGATCATCTTTGATGCAACCTTGGCGAATACGCTCAATGACATCATCGCGTCTAGCATCAGGTAAGGCAATGGTATTGATTGGCGTACGTCCAGGAGGTAATTCGTCAATTACGGAAGTGTCTAAATCAGCATAAGCGGTCATTGCTAGCGTGCGTGGAATGGGTGTGGCCGTCATAATTAATTGGTGCGGGTAGTTCCCTTCAAACTCGCCCTTCTCGCGCAATGAAAGCCGCTGATGAACACCGAATTTATGCTGTTCATCAATAATAATTAGCACAAGTTTATGAAAAATCACCTCAGCTTGAAATAGTGCATGGGTGCCGATAACCATTTGCATCTTTCCGCTTTCAATGTCTGCTAACGCCACTCGTCTTGCTTTTGCTTTGGTTTTGCCTGCTAGCCAGCCAACAGTAATGCTTAACGGGGTAAACCAACGTTGGAAATTGAGCGCATGTTGCTCAGCTAATATTTCTGTTGGCGCCATCAATGCGACTTGATAGCCCTGGTTGATAGCATTTAATGCGGCTAAGGCTGCTACTAATGTTTTGCCAGAGCCAACATCACCTTGCACCAATCGCATCATAGGTTGTGCTTTAGCTAAATCAGTTTTTATTTCATTAACTACTTTTGATTGTGCATTGGTAGGTGTAAAAGGAAGCGTCGCTAAAAAATCATGCTCAACCTTATCATTAGCTGTTAATGATACGGCTTGATGCACATCGTTATTTTGCCTAACTTTCAGCATACTTAAATTATGGGCAAGCAATTCTTCTTTAATTAATCGTAATTGGGCAGGGTGCTTTCCTTGCTCAAGTTGGCTCGTTGATGTGTCAGGTGGCGGTCTGTGGATAACCGCTAGGGCTTGTGCTAAAGCGTACTTTTCATCAAATAGACTGCTAGGTAGTAATTCATCGATCTGGCCTCGTTGCAACCGTGCTAGTGCTTGCTCAGTTAAGTTACGTAGCGTGATTTGTTTTAACCCATCTGTGGTTGGGTATACGGGCGTTAGAGTTTCTTCAACCGGTGTTAGTACAACGTCGTTATCCAAAGACTTATACTCAGGGTGAACTATTTGAAAACCTTTAGGTCCACGCTTTATTTCGCCATAACAACGTATGGTTCTCCCGATACTTAAACTGTTCATTTGACTAGCTGAAAAGCTAAAAAAACAAAGCTGTAAGTTACCTGTACCATCATTGAGCGTAACGACCAACATGCGGCGTTTGCCTTGGGTAATTTGTTGGTGAGTGATTTCGCCAATAATATTGGTGTGGGTGCCCACTAAGCAGTCACGTATGGTGGTAATGCGTGTTCTGTCTTCATAACGAAGTGGAAGATGAAAAAGTAAGTCTTGCACTGACACTAAACCAATTTTAGCTAGCTTAGCTGTCATACTAGGTCCTACCCCTTTAAGGGAAGATAAGGCTAGTGTTGATAACTTTGTCAGTGCTTCTGTTGTCATTAGAGGTTAATTAATCATCAAGGTGTTGCCAAGCACTCTTATCCATTTGCATTTTTTGCCACCAAGTTTCATCGGCAATAATGTGTCCATCGTTATTAATTGCTGGGTAAGGTAGGCCTTTGCGTTGGCAGGCTTCAGCAAAAATAGGATGCCCCCCTTCAAATAAAACACGTTGGCGACGCTTATGGCTAAGCCTTGCTTGTTCATACATGCCTGCAACTTGTCGCTGGCGCTGTGCCTCATATAACACGACAGAACAGGCGACAGAGACATTTAATGACTGCACCATGCCGACCATAGGAATAATAATGTCCTGATCGGCAAGATCGAGCGCTGCTTGTGAAGCTCCAAATTTTTCTTGCCCTAGGATGATTGCCGTTGGCTTGGTGTAATCAATTTCTCGAAAATCAACCGCAGTATCTGATAGGTTGGTCACCAGTACTTGCATGCCTTGTGATTTTAGTTTCTGTATGGCATCGGCTGTTTGGTGATAATTATGAACATCGATCCAGTTTTGGCTGCCAGCAGCACTACCACCACGTACTTCAGCTTCTTCACTTTTCCAGACGGCATGAACATCACTGACGCCAATAGCATCACAAGTACGCACTACCGCTGCCAAGTTATGGGTTTTATGTACGCCTTCCATGCAAACAGTAAGATCTGGTTGGCGTTTATCTAGCATAGTATTTATGCGTTGAAGTCTTTCTGGAGTCATAATTAGTTAACGTTTGGTAATTCCATGATGCCATCAATCTCAATATCAACACCTTTGGGTAATTTTGAAACTTGAATAGCAGCGCGAGCAGGGTAAGGTTGTTTAAAATATGTAGACATGATTTCATTGACTTGAGCAAAGTTATCTAAATCAGTCATAAAAATATTCACTTTTACCATGTCATTAACTGAACCACCAGCAGCTTCACAAACAGCTGACAGGTTTTTAAATACTTGCTCAGCTTGTTCATTGAACCCTCCTTCAATCACCTCCATTGTTTGAGGTATTAATGGAATTTGGCCAGATAAATAAACAGTATTATTGACTTTTACGGCTTGGCTATAGGTGCCAATAGCGCTTGGCGCTTGATTTGTATTGATAATGCTTTTCATAGAGTGCCCCAAAGTAGACTTTTATTTATTACGGATGACGCGTTGAACATCAACCATTACTTTAATTTTACGAATAATGTCAGCAAGATGTATACGATCTCGACAGGTTATTTCCATGTCGATAACATATAAGCCAGCGTCCTTTTCGCCCGAATTTAAACTGTGAACATTTGATCCACATTTGGCGACAACACTAGTTAGCAGGGCAAGAGCCCCTTGGTGGTTCACGATTTCAACGCGTAGTTTGGCGATAAATTCTTTATCAATATCGTTATCCCACTTTACCGGAAATAACCCGCCTTGTTCATGCCCTTTAATATTCCTACAGCCTTGCTGATGAACCATTAAACCTTTACCTGGGCTAAGATAAGCTAAAATTGAATCACCCGGAATAGGGCGACAGCACTTGCCATAATTCACCAACATACCTTCAGTACCTTTGATCGGCATTTTGGTTTTCCCCGTTGTTGGGGTAATGTCATTATCGTCGGTAAACTCGTCGGTTAATCTTCTGGCAATCCCAATACTTAAGGCATTACCTAACCCTATGTTGGTTAGTAGTTCATCAAAAGTACTGTTTCCGCTTTGAACGACAACTTCTGCAATTTTTTCATTGCTAATGTCTGCCAACTTTACTTTGCCGAGTGCATGGCTTAACAGTCGTTCACCTAGCACTTTTGATTCTGTTTGTTCTCGGCTACGTAAATAGGTACGTATCTGTAATCTCGCTTTAGCGGTAACAACAAAGTTTAACCATGTGGCATTGGGTCTAGCTGCGGTAGAGGTCACCACTTCAATGGTTTGTCCTGAATCTAAGGGGTGACTCATAGGGTAAGGCTTTCTATCGACCTTAACACCAACACACGAGTTACCAACATCGGTGTGAACGGCATAAGCAAAGTCTACTGCCGTTGCGCCCATAGGGAGTTCTATAATTCTCCCTTCAGGGGTGAAAACATAGATTTCTTCTGGGAAAAGGTCTGATTTTACATTTTCAATGAATTCAAATGAGCTACCTGCACTTTGTTGCAATTCTAATAAACTTTGCATCCAACGGCGAGCTTTCATTTGTGCAGTGGTGTCGGTATTACCGCCGCCTTCTTTATATAACCAATGGGCAGCAACCCCTTTATCAGCCATCTGCTCCATGTCTTGGGTTCTAATTTGAATTTCAACAGGAATACCATGAGGGCCAATAAGTGAGGTATGTAACGAACGATATCCATTGGTTTTAGGGATTGCAATATAATCTTTGAAACGACTTTCTATCGGTTTAAATAAGTTGTGCATGGCGCCAAGAGCACGATAACAATCATCTATCTTATCGTCGACAATCACACGAAAAGCATAAATATCCATGACTTCATTAAACATGAGCTCTTTGTTGAGCATTTTACGATAAATCGAGTATAAATGTTTTTCTCGACCTAATACCTGTGCACGAATATTGCTTTCAGAAAGTCGGGCGCAAACTTCTTCTTCAATATTATCAATAATAGCTTTTCTGTTACCGCGCGCACTTTTTACCGCTGATTTAAGCGCTCTTGAACGCATAGGGTAAAGTGCTTCAAAACCGAGTAGTTCTAGCTCATTTTTAATGTCATGAATACCTAAGCGGTTAGCTATTGGAGCGTAAATTTCAAGTGTCTCGCGGGCAATGCGGCGACGCTTATCAGGCCTGAGCGAGCCAAGTGTGCGCATATTATGAGTTCTATCGGCAAGCTTAATTAAAATAACACGAATATCTTGCACCATGGCTAATACCATTTTACGGAAGTTTTCCGCCTGCATCTCTTCTTTGTTATTAAACTTAAGTTTGTCTAGCTTACTCACACCTTCAACTAATTCTGCAACAGTATGGCCAAATAATTCGGCTAGTTCATCTTTGGTTACTTCGGTATCTTCAATAACGTCGTGAAGTAGAGCAGACATGAGCGTTTCATGATCTAAGTGCATTTTGGCGAGGTTTAATGCTACCGCGACAGGGTGAGTGATATAGGGATCACCACTAGAGCGCATTTGGCCATCATGTGCGTCACGGGCAACAATGTACGCGTGTTTAAGTAGATCAACTTGTACTTTTGAAAGGTAGGTTGAGCTCAGTTCTTTCAATGGTTCAAATAAATACACTCTTCACTCCCTCTTGAAGGTAATAAGAATAGCAATAGGACTGTAATACCAACAGGTCTAATTAGCCCCGTTGACATAAGGATAGAATACGTATCTTTGCGCTAAATGCAAAGGAAATTAATCTGTTTGGTATGACGGATATAACAAGCAATAAAAAACGCGTAATTCTTTCGTATTGATAGAATTACGCGTTGATGTGATTAGACTAATAGAGTATTACTTAATTAACCTAATTCTTGTGATTGTCCACCAACTATTGCTGCAACAGCATCTAATTCAGCAGTATCTTGTTGTATTTGTTCTTTACGCTCAGATGAGTCCATTGACTCAGTGTTGATTAGGTCAGCTTCAATTTCACGCAAAGCTAATACCGTTGGCTTATCATTTTCGGCTTCAACCAAAGGATCTTTTCCGCCCGTTGCAATTTGACGAGCACGACGTGATGCAACTAACACCAAATCAAAACGATTACCGATTTTTTCTACGGCATCTTCAACAGTTACGCGAGCCATTTGGTCACTCCAACTAAAATTATAAAATAGCGCTGCATTTTACTGTTCACTAAGCCATATAGCAAGTAAAAGGCTGTATGCTAGGTAAAAAAGTTCTACTTTTAGCGTACAGTTGTGCTTCTGATAACGTTTAAATGTTTATTGTGCTGTTACAAAATCAGCCCGGTTAATAAATCTTTATGTTGAATAACTTGTTGGGAGCGTTTTAGTCTTTGGTTCTTTACTATGGTGGTTAAGTCGTTAAGGGCAAGCTCAAAACTATCATTAATAAGGATATAATCAAACTCTTGACAATGTGAACACTCAGCCTGAGCTTGAGCCATACGATTAGCAATGACGTCTTCACTGTCTTGGCCTCGACCACGTAAACGGTTTTCTAACTCCTCTTTTGATGGCGGACTAATAAAGATAGTCGTCACTGAAGGATTTTTCATACGCACTTGCTGTGCGCCTTGCCAGTCTATATCTAGAAAAACATCAATTCCTTGAGCAAGTTGTGCATCAATAGCCGCTTCACTTGTGCCGTAATAATTACCGAAGACCTCGGCGTATTCATAAAAAGCATTTTGTTCTATAAGCTTTTTAAAGTGTTCAACAGAAACAAAGTGATAATGTTCTGCATTGACTTCGCCAGGGCGAGGCGACCGAGTGGTGTGTGATACACTGACCTGCATAGGCCGAGTTGATTCCTGTTTAAGTAAAGCACTGATTAAGCTAGACTTGCCTGCACCACTTGGCGCAGAAAGAATAAATAAGTTACCTGGTGTGGTCACAAGACTTTCCTTTGGAGTAAAATTAAGCAACAAAAAAGCTAAACTTTATTTTACTCTATTCAAGAAAAAAAAGCTTAGCTTTGATGATAAATTAGCGCTAAATTTTAGCTAGAGCTATGTTATTAGAGAATTGTAGCAATGGATTTTGCTAAATAATCAACATTGCTTGGTGCAATACCAGCAATACTCATACGGCTCGAGCCAACCATATAAATACTATATTCATCCTGCAATTGCTGCACCTGCTCAGGGGTTATGCCTAAGAAAGAAAACATGCCTTTTTGATTAGCAATAAAGCTAAAATCACGTGTTACACCCTTTTCGATGAGTTTATCAACGAGAACGGTTCTATTACTATTGATGCGATTACGCATTTCGGCTAATTCACCATACCATTCTTGGCGTAGCTCGTGAGAGGTTAAAATCGTTTCTACGATGGCTGCGCCGTGTGCAGGAGGCATAGAATAAAGTGCACGAGCGACATTTAATACAACAGATAGCGCAACATCGGTAGTTGCTGCTGATTCACCTATCACTGTGCATGCCCCGATGCGTTCTCGATATAAGCCGAAGTTTTTAGAGCATGAACTACATAAAATCATGTTATTAACTGTGTCAGCCATTAATCGTACGCCATAAGCGTCTTCTTCTAAACCATCACCAAACCCTTGATAGGCCATGTCAATTAACGGCGTAAAGCCAACGTCTTTTGCAACTTGTGCTATTTGTTGCCACTGCTCTGGTGATAAGTCCATACCACTAGGGTTATGACAACAAGCATGTAATAGTACAAAATCATCGGCTGAGACTGTTTTTAATGTGTTTAACATAGCGTCAAAATCTAAGGTTTTGTTCTCGTAGTCATAGTAAGGGTATTCTTCAATAGTTAAACCAGCCGCAGTAAATACCGCGTTGTGGTTTGCCCAAGTTGGATTAGAGAACCAAATTTTAGCGCCTTTTTTACAGCGACCAATAAAGTCAGCGGCAATACGCAAAGCACCAGTACCACCAGGGGTTGACACCGTTTGTACACGATTTTCAAGTAATACTTTGTGGTGTTGACCAAAAATCAGTTTAGTCATCTCTTCATTGAATGCAGAGGAGCCTGTGCCGCCAATATAGGTTTTAGTTATTTCATTTTCTAATCGAAATTTTTCAGCCTTTTTAACACTAGTTAACACCGTGGTGTCACCCGCTTCATTTTTGTAAACACCAACACCCAAATCAATTTTATTAGGGTTGGTATCTGCGCGGTATTTAATAGAAAGACCTAGAATAGGGTCGGCAGGCAAAGCTTTTAGGCTAGCAAACATGACTGAAATTTACCTTATATTTGGGGGGGCTAATATTGACTTAGCACCAAAAATTGAAAGAGGAAGCATAGCCTAAAAGTGTGCTGATATTAAGACTTTTCACACAAAAGTTAAGACAAATTATTGTCCTGAAATTTTTACACTAATCTGTACATTAAAAGTTATTGGTGAGTGCGGCTACTAAGCCAATAATGCCACCAAAAACGCCTCCCCAAATCACTAACCAACCTAAGTGTTCTTTGATCATTGACTGGATGATCTCTTTCACTAATTGAGGTGTCAACTCATTTAATCGCTTCTCAATAATATCACTCACTTTATTTTGCATTGTGGCAATCATATCGGGCTGCTCTAGTTCATCACGTAATAAGTTAGTAAAGTCTTCACTTTGGCTGATTTGGGTAATGGACGTTTTCATTTTTTCAATAAAAGGCTTTTTCATTGGCTGTAAAGCATCACTGCCGCCTACCATGGCAAGCATAGGTGCAAAAGATGATCCTTCTATGACACTCACCAAATTGTCAAAAGCTGGGGTTAAATCAACTTTTTCAATCACAGGGCTTAAATCAATGCGACTTGCAGAACCTGAACCGGAAGATAAAAAGCGATCGATATTTTCTTTAGTAAAAAATTGCTCCATCATCAGTTGACGTATGCCCATCTTGAAATCTTCAAAGCGGGCAGGAATGACACCAGACCCATATAGGCCAGGTACCTTTTCAAATAACATATGTATAGCTAACCAGTTTGTGACAGCGCCTGATAAGGCAAATAAACCAATAGTATATAATATGTGATTTCCTAGTATTAAACCTAACAGGGTAAATGCTAAAGCAAAAAAATTAGTGATTAAGCTTTTGTTCACTGATCGCTCCACAATAATGATATAGTTAATTTTTATTCATTATACCTTAAGTCACCATGATGAAAAAATCCTTAAAATATTTTTTAGCTATGTCTGCACTTTTGTTGGTTAATGCTTGTGATGCTGATGATGTTTCAGATGCGCAATGGCGTAGTTTAGATTTAAATACTAGTATTTTGCTGACACTACCCTACGGTAAGGTTGTCATTGAGCTTGCGCCACAGTTTTCACCCAACCATGTCGCTCAGTTCAGACAATTAGTCAAAAAAGGTTTTTATGATGGCAATAAGTTTTATCGCGTTATTGATGGCTTTGTCGCACAGGCTGGTCCTAAAGATGGTAGCGAGGAAGACAAATCTGTACCACTTTTAACAATGGAGGGGAGTTGGGGTATAGATAAAGAGACGGCATTTACCTTGGTGCAAAATAATGATTTATTTGCACCTCAAACAGGGTTTAAACAAGGCTTTGCCATAGCAAGTAATGAGCAAACACAAAATGCTTGGTTAACGCATTGTCCCGGCATATTGGCTATGGCTCGCGGTAATGAAGCCGATTCAGCCTCAAGTCACTTCTACTTTGTTATAGGCCAGGCACCGCGTTATTTAGATAAAATCATGACTATTTTTGGCCGAGTGGTTTACGGTATGGAGCATATTCAAGCTATACAGCGTACCTCAGTTATCGAAGGAGAAAGGGCTGTTGATCACAGAGACTTTACGGTTATCAGTAGCATGCAAATAATGGCAGATGTTCCTGTGGGTGATCGTATTATCATTGAAGTAGAAAATACTGAGTCTTCGCTTTTTAAAGAGCGTTTAATAAAGCGTCGAGCTAGAGAGCACGAGTTTTTTTATCAAAAGCCACCACCTGTGTTAGATGTATGTCAAGTGCCTCTGCGTAGCCGTTTGGTTACTGCTAAATAATTTCAACATAGACATAAGATAGCTTGTGTTTTTAGAAGTAAAGTGTAAAGAAAGTTTATGAAAACCAATTTGATTACCCGAGCAGGCTTTGAACTGCTACAAAAGGAGCTTACTCATTTATGGAAAGTAGAGCGACCAGAAACGACTAAAAAGGTGTCGTGGGCGGCGAGTTTAGGTGATCGCTCTGAAAATGCAGATTATCAATATAACAAAAAGCGCCTCCGAGAAATTGATCGTCGTGTTCGGTATTTAACTAAGCGTCTTGAAGATATTCAAGTTATCGATTTTAATAAACAGCAAGAAGGGAAGGTGTTTTTTGGTGCTTGGGTCGTTATTGAAAATGATGAGGAAGAGCAGCTTAAATTTAAAATAGTTGGGCCCGATGAAATTTTTGGCCGAAATGATTTTATTTCAATAGATTCACCGATGGCGAGAGCTTTATTGAAAAAGGAAGTTGATGATGAGGCGGTAGTTAACACTCCTTCGGGAGAAAAAGTGTGGACTGTGATTGATATTTCTTATCAAGACCTACAGCAATCAGATTAAACGCGTTTTATGGTGTTTTTTTGTTGTACTTGCTCGAAGTTCAACAACCATGCCTTTCGCTGCAAGCCACCAGCGTAACCTGTTAAGCTACCATTTTTGCCGATAATACGATGACAAGGAATAACAATGGTAATAGGGTTAGCACCATTGGCGGCACCCACAGCGCGTACTGCTTTTTTATTATTCATTAATTCAGCTTGCTGACTATAATAACGCGTTTCACCGTATGGAATTTGCCGTAAAGTTTGCCAAGCTTTTTGTCTAAATGGGGTGCCTTGAGGAGCTAACGGCAAGTCAAAATGAGTTCTTTTCCCTGTAAAATACTGGGTTAATTGCTGTTTGGCTTTTAAGGTGAATTTATTCGCTTGAGCGCGATTTTTTTTAATGAGGTTTTCTGGTTTTATCATATCGATAAATTCGATGCGATAAAGCGCTTGCTCATTAGCCAAAATAACTAATTCACCAATGGGCGTCGATAAAAAACTGCAATAAGGTGTGGTCATAATATACTCCATACTTAAAATGTTAAGTCAGCACAGTGGAAAAAGCTAATGGTAAATTGATAAACCTAGCTCTTGAGCTATATCGGCGACTAAGTTAACACCAGCGACGGAATTACCGAATTTATTTAATGGTGGGCTCCAAGAGCAAATAACCCCATAGTTGGGGACTATTGCAACAACGCCTCCACCTACACCACTTTTAGCGGGTAAACCAACAGAGAAAGCAAACTCACCCGATTGATCATACATACCACTGGTTGATAAAATAGCATTGATTCGATGTGTATCTTTTGGGCTACATATCAGCTTATTTGATCTTGGGTTGACTCCTTTATTAGCTAAAAACAATAAACTTTGTGCAAGTTGCTGACAACTCATTTTAATTGAACATTGGGTAAAGTAATGACTTAGTAGGTCTGGTATTTCTGACTCTATATTACCAAAGCTTTTCATCAAGTAAGCTAAGGCTGCATTTCGGTTACCATGAGAAAGCTCAGATTGATAAACATGATTATCAATTTTAATCGCATCGCTATCAGCAAGTGAGCGAAGAAAGGTCAAAAAGGCTAATTTACTGGCGCAAAAATGACTTGTTAGTACATCGGAAACTAATAGGGCGCCGGCATTGATTACAGGATTACGTGGAATACCTTTTTCCCATTCTAATTGGATTATAGAGTTAAAAGGCTGCCCAGACGGTTCCATATTAACTCGTTGCCATAATGAATCGCCTAATCGCTCCATTGCCATCACTAAAGCAAATATTTTAGAGATGCTTTGAATTGAAAAAGGTTGTTGATAGTCACCCGCACCTGTAATTTTTCCGTCAATAGTTGCAACACAAACGCCTAACATTTTGGGATTAACTTCAGCTAAGGCAGGAATATAGTCAGCGACAGCACCTTGCATATAAGCGTTTTTGTATGTTTTTACTAATGATTGTAGTTTTTCACGTAAATTAGAAATTTTTTTAACCATTGCAGTATTCCCCATAATAAAACAGAACTTAGGTTTATAATTTTCGTTATTATGCCTAACTAAAAACTAGAAGGTAGTTGTTTTTACCCGTTGTTCTATTTTAAATGTTGGTTTGAGTGTTAGGGGGTTTTTGTGTGTGGGGGCTATTGCAATCTTTTTTGTTGTTTAGCCCCTACACTCTCTATAAACTCTAAATCGTTTATATACAATGGCACTCGTCATATGTGGAGATGACTACTAAATACTGTGGTTATTCATAATCTTCTAGTATTTCTTTGGCTGCTCTAAAAGCCTCTTGGGCTGCTGGCGCGCCGCAATATACCGCACTGTGAAGCAAAACTTCACGAATTTCATTTGCACTTGCGCCATTGTTTAACGCGCCGCGTATATGGCCTTTTAATTCTTGCGGGGCTTTGAGTGCGGCTAACATGGCAATGGTAACCAGGCTTCGTGTTTTTAGATCAATGCCGTCTCTTTGCCAAGTTGACCCCCAGCCATGTGTGTTAATATATTCTTGCATGGGTTTGGTGAAGTCACTGGTATTATTAAGGGCGCGATCAACAAAGTCATCCCCCATCACTTGCCTGCGAATTTTTTCACCTTGGTGTATAGACATATGCTTCCTCATGGGTTTTTCTATTGGGTTAACTTTAGGTGTTTTATGGTTGATATATCATGTTCACAATAGCATATATATTTTCGCCTTTTTGTAAAATAACACTGGTTTCTTTTCACTATAATTGAACGGTTGAGCGTACATAAAAAGGGGGTCGCGTAGCGTGTTATTCTCATGCGAAATAAGACTGATAAAGCAGGTAACATTGATGTTGGCTCATGGTTCTCTTTAGTTGATGAGTTAACCTATCACGCAAAAATGCCTGCAAAGGGTGATATTTGTTATTAGTAGTTATTCGATAAAGTCACTTTCTGGTATGATTCGACTACATTGTAAAACATCATTAAATTAACGTCGGAATCGTAACCCCATGTCTGGTATTGCTGAAAAAATCAGTGAGCAAATAGCTCAAGAACTTAACGTTAACACTTCTCAAATAAACGCCGCTATTAATTTGTTAGATGAGGGGGCAACCGTCCCTTTTATTGCTC
The DNA here is from genome assembly GCA_030754235.1 of Litorilituus sp. Lineage (GTDB taxonomy): Bacteria > Pseudomonadota > Gammaproteobacteria > Enterobacterales > Alteromonadaceae > Colwellia. The sequence goes on along the minus strand of JASMAS010000097.1, from coordinate 18,296 downwards.
GATATCGTAAAGAGGCAACTCAAGGTTTAGATGACAATCATTTACGTGAACTCGAGACTAGATTAAATTATTTGCGTGATTTAGAGGCTCGACGTCAGGTTATTTTAACGAGCATTAAACAACAGGATAAATTAACTGCTGAATTAATCAGTCAATTACATGCAGCAGATAATAAAACACGTTTAGAAGACTTATATCTACCCTATAGGCCAAAGCGCCGTACTAAAGGGCAAATAGCGATATCTGCAGGCATTGAACCGCTAGCAACAAAGCTCTTTAATAACTGGCAACTTAATCCTGAGCACGAAGCATTAAAATTTGTAAATTCACAGGCTGGCTTTGCTGATGCTAAGGCTGTACTTGAAGGAGCTAGCTCAATTTTAGCTGAGCGTTTTAGCGAAGATGCTAACTTGTTGCAAAAATTGCGCAGCCACATGCTCAAGCAAGCTTATCTAACGTGTAAGATAGTTAAGGGGCAAGAGAATGCTTCAACAAAATTTCGGGATTATTTTGATCATAGTGAAAAACTGCAAGGCGTACCTTCTCATCGTATGCTTGCCATGTTGCGAGGTAGAAATGAAGGTTTCTTAACGTTGAAAATAGAGGTAGATCCCAATCAAGGAAAGTCTTCTGTATCAAGTGCAGAGCAAATTATTAATGAACATTTCACTTTGCGTTTAACAAAACAAGCCGGTGCTGAGTTCTTAACTAGTACTGTACGATTAGCGTGGAAAACGAAATTAAGTATAAGTTTAAGCAATGAGCTGTTAACAAAGCTGCGAGAAAAGGCAGAACTACAAGCAATTAAAGTGTTTGCTCAGAACTTATCTGATTTATTAATGGCTGCACCTGCTGGCGCTAAAGTTACATTGGGTGTAGATCCCGGTTTAAGAACAGGGTGTAAAATTGCCATTGTTGATGGCACAGGTAAATTACTGCATACCACCACTATTTTTCCCCATGTACCGCAAAATCATTGGGATAAATCTGTACGTACATTAGTAAACTTGTGTCGACAACACAAAGTACAGCTCATTGCTATAGGCAATGGAACCGGCTCTCGTGAAAGTGATAAACTTGTGAGTGATGTGATTACTCAGCTTGAGAGCAATAAACCCCAAAAAATGATGGTTTCAGAAGCGGGGGCTTCTGTTTATTCAGCCTCAGAATTTGCTGCTAATGAATTTCCTGATCTTGATGTTTCTTTGCGAGGTGCAGTATCAATTGCAAGAAGGTTACAAGATCCGTTGGCTGAGCTAGTTAAAATTGATCCTAAAGCAATAGGTGTTGGCCAATATCAACATGATGTGAGTCAAAGTCAACTAAGTCAAAGCCTTGATGACGTGGTAGAAGATTGCGTAAATGCCGTTGGTGTTGATCTAAACTCAGCTTCGGGGGCTTTATTAACACGTGTTGCAGGGTTAAATAAAACTATGGCAAATAATATAGTGAAGTTTAGAGACGAGCAAGGAGCATTTACTAATAGGCAGCAACTAAAGAAAGTTGCGCGTCTAGGGCCTAAAGCGTTTGAACAATCGGCAGGATTCTTGAGAATAACCGGTGGCGATAATCCTTTGGATCAAAGTGCTGTTCACCCTGAAACGTATCCTGTGGTTGAAGCCATGATAAAGCAGCTTAACCTTGATAGTGCAAATTTACTAAATAACGAACAACTTTTACGCACGGTAGATATAAGTAATTTAGTCAATGCACAATTTGGCGAAGTTACAATTAAAGAAATAATTAAAGAATTGGTAAAGCCCAATAGAGATCCTAGGCCAGAATTTAAAACAGCATCTTTTGCGGAGGGAGTTAATACCATAGCGGATTTGCACGAAGGTATGGTTTTAGAAGGTGTTGTATCTAATGTTGCTAATTTTGGGGCCTTTATAGATATAGGCGTTCATCAAGATGGATTGGTACATATTTCTTCCATGACCAATAAATTTATCAAAGACCCGCATGAAATCATCAAGGCAGGCGAAATAGTTAAAGTTAAAGTGACTGAAGTAGATGTTGATAGAAAGCGTATTAGTTTATCAATGCGATTAGATGACAAAGTGGGTGAATCAAAACCAATCGCTAAAATACACAATAAGAGCGATAAAGCGAATGATAATAAAAATAAGCTCCCAGGAAGTAAGTCGAAGCAATCAAGGCATGGTAAGCCTAAGAAAGCTGAGAATGCTGCGATGGGCAATGCTTTTGCCGATGCGTTTGCTAAGCTAAAAAAATAATTTAATAAAAAAGAAAAAAACAGTTGACGATACGAATGAGAATGATTATCATTGTTTTATCGGTTAAGGCAAGTGAATGCTCTCTCAGTTGCTTTAACTGGTAACAAGGAAAGAGACTTGATGGTTATGACTCAGGACACATAACCATTAAGTTCTTCTTTGACTATTGATTTAACTCTCTTAGAGTCTATCGATTAAAAATTTTTGATGGTTTAACCAGTGTTTACATTATGTAAACACTGGTTTTTTTGTTTAGTAAAAACGACCATAATAGGATTAAAACTTAAAGTGACTCAATACCTCAGACATACGGTGACTGCCAGATTTTAATTGCAAACTGTCCTCATTTAGCTGATTTGATGTTGCTAATGACTCACCAGTCATGCCAGATAGTTCATGAATGCTTTTATTGACTTCATCCGCAGCTTGGGTTTGTTGATCAGTGGCACGGGCAATTTGAGTATTCATATCAGAGATAACAGCCATTAACCTATCAATTTCAGATAATGAGTTATCAGCTTCACTGGTTTGGTCAACCGTTTGATTTGAGATTTCTTGACTTACTTTCACTGCTGAAACGGCCTCTTGAGCACCCGACTGCAGTTTTTGAATCATCTGTTGAATTTCATTTGTGCTTTGCTCTGTGCGATTGGCTAAGGTCCGTACTTCATCAGCAACTACAGCAAATCCCCGTCCTTGCTCACCTGCTCTGGCAGCTTCAATTGCAGCGTTTAGTGCTAGTAAGTTGGTTTGTTCTGCAATACCGCTAATAACATCAAGTACCGAACCGATATTGTCACTTTCTGTGGCAAGACTTGAGATTACCTGTGCTACGCCATTAATATTGCTAGATAATGATTGTAATTGTCCAATAGTGTTGGAAATAATTTCTTTGCCTTGAGAGGTATTGTTTCTAGCATCACTTGCAGCTTGTTCTGCCGCATTGGCATTATTACTAACATCTCTAATTTGTGAGGTCATTTGCTCCATTGCCGTGGCAACTTGCGTAGTAATATTATTTTGATTTTGAGTTAATGATTGTGCACTTTCACTGGCATGTGCAACCGATTCGGCATGCTCAAGGACTACTTTTGAGTTATTGGCTACATCAGAGAGAGAGTTTCGGATTTTTTTAGTAAATTGATTGAAATAATGTGCTAAACGCGATATTTCATCTTTAGCTTGATGATTTAAAACACGGGTTAAATCACCTTCACCTTGGGCAATATCTTTCATAAGATTAGAGGCTTGATGAGTGGGAGAAATAATACTCTTGCCAATAAAATAGCCTAAAGTTGTGATAAAAAGTATTAGGGTAGCAGCATAAATAAGTAAGCTAAGTTGTTGCTGGGCAAAGGAGGCATCAATATCATCAATATAACTACCAGAGCCGATAATCCACTGCCATGGTGTAAAACCTTTGACAAAGGAAATTTTATCAACAGGCTCATCGACTCCGGGTTTAGGCCATTTATAAGGGACAAAACCTTCCCCTTTAGCACGAACTATATTGATCATATCAATAAAGAGTGCCTTGCCGTCAGGATCTTTTACCCCGCCGACATTTTTTCCATCTAATGCTGGCTTAATGGGGTGCATAATCATAGTGGGAGTAAAGTCATTAATCCAATAATAATGATCTTTGCTATATCGTAGACTTTTAACTGCGTTAAGTGCTTGTGCTTTCGCCTCTACTTCGCTGAGCTGCCCCTTTATTTGCCGCTGATGGAAATGTGATATAACACTGTATGCAACTTCAACGACTTGTTCGGTGGTATTATATTTTTGTTGCATGAGCGATTTATATGCTTGAGATAAGCTGATTGAGCTCAAAACGATTAAGCTAAGGATGATCAATGCCAACAGAAAAATGAATCGTCTTTGAATTGTGTATCTTCTTAAAAACCCCATAACAATTCCCAAAATAAATACTTATAACAGATAAGTTTAGACTAAATTTAAGTTTATGTTGGTTATATAGGATAAAAGATTACCCTTAACCATAATGGTATTAGTTAGATAAGTTGAATAGCCAAGAGCAGTCAAATATCTGTCATCAAGTCCAAGTAAATAGCTAATTGGCTAATAAAGTGAGGCTACATTATGGAGAGAGCATCAAAATCTTTTAAAAAAAGGGGAAGCATAAGCTTCCCCATAAAATAACCTCGCTTAGAGGTTAACTAACGCAACTTGGTCAGTTTGTTAGAGATTTAAGGCTATAAAACGTATTTAGCTGAGAATTGAACGTAGTCTGAATCAGCATCAGATTCAGCCATTTGAAAGTTACCCACTTCAATACCAAAAGAAAGTTGCTTAGTAACATTTTTGAATAAGTTCACACCCCAATGGCTACGATCTCTATCGGTTAAGTCTGTTTCAGTGTTACCGTAAAATACAGTGCTACGCATATCGTCTGTCCAGAAATGACGATAAGCAACAGAAATTGAAGTCGTTTCTTCTACTTCTTCGCCTACCATATCTGTAGAAGCTGTCACACCAACATAGCGCCCAACTTCACCCCCGTGCAGCTGGAAGCGGAAATCATCTTTACCAAACGTGTTAATACGACCAGCAATACCGTACCCTAAAGCCGATTGGGTATCATTGCTTAAACTTCTTAATTGACGGGCTAAAGCCGATACAGATACGTTACCCCAATCGCCTTTGAAGGTATATTTAGCAATAAAATCTGGTACGGAGTCATCTTTAGTTGTTTTAGAGCCGCGATACCCGCCATAGGTTTCAGGGTTCTCAATAGCGAGCTGTAAGCCACCATTGGTATAACGAATTTGGCTTTGACGGATAAAAGCTGCAGCCACTAATGGCCCACCAAAGTCTGCTGCTTCTGCTAAAGCGCTAGTATTCATAAAGGTGGTCCACGTTTGACCCGCTAAAATATTTTGATACTTGATAAAAGCATGGCGCAAACGAGGATGCGATGAATTTGAAATAACTTCGTTACCACCACCAGCTACGCCATCACCATAAAAATCCATTTCGATAAAGCCAGTCACATCGCCGTGTTGGTATTTAGCATTAAAACGGGTTTCATTTACCGCGATACCCAAGTTTGACTGACTATTATCTAATACTGTTCCACCACCATACCAGTAGTCAGTTGCGCCTATGTTACCGTTAACGTAGCGTGCATCGGCTTTAATAAAACCACCAAAGGTAATTTTATCTTTATCGGTTAAATCGAAACTATAACCTGCATTTGCAGCGCCAGCTATAGTGAGTAAGCCGGTAGCAAGTAGTAATTTATTTTTTTGAAATGTAAACATATTTATCCCCATTTTGTCTGCACATGGCAGGTATTTTGATTTATTGTTATTAACGCAGAGTTCTTTGACTCTTTTGCTTGATGAAGTAGTGATAACCTTATTATTATGGTTTATACATTTAAGTCGTGATTGTTTTTTATTCAGCTAATAAAGTAGAGTCATTAATTGAATAAAGGAATTAGACCTAAGTCTAAGAAGAGGTTTTTAGCAGGTAGACTTTAGTCGAAATGTGAGCATTATTGAGTGTTTTTCGTCTTTGTTGAGGGAGGTTATAAGATTAGTGGTAAGAAACATAATGCCAACAGACCCCAATGATTGTTAACGCGTACTTTTACTCGCTATATCATGACATAAAAAAGTACACGTTATCAAAGAAGGGGCTATTGTTGGTATCTTGATTGCAAATAATCAAAAACCGCTCGAATACCAAATGCTTCACCGCCTAATGGGCGTCCTGATAAGGCGCGGACATTAAAAGCCATCACATCAAAATGTACCCAATCAACATCATATTCAATAAACTTTTGTAAATATAATGCGGCGGTAATGGCACCACCAAAAGGACCTGCAGAGCAATTAGTCATATCTGCAAGCGTACTTTTAAATAAATCATTATATGGAGCATAAAGTGGCATGCGCCAAACCGGATCCGTTATTTTACTGCCCGCTGCGGTAATGTCTTGTGCTACTTGATCGTTGGTTGAAAAGAAGCCGGGCAACTCAGTACCTAAAGCAACACGCATTGCGCCAGTTAATGTGGCAAAGTCTATGATTAATTCAGGCTTATCTTGACTGGCTTCACAAAGCGCATCACAAAGTACTAAACGACCTTCAGCATCAGTATTATCAATTTCAACTGTTAGTCCTTTGCGAGTGGTGATCACATCACCGGGTCTCATGGCATTACTTGAAACAGCATTTTCTACGGCAGGAATTAACACCCTTAAGTTGATGGGTAATTTATGTGACATAATTAAACGCGCTAAACCTAAAACATGGGCAGAACCCCCCATATCTTTTTTCATATTACGCATGCCTGCGGCGGGTTTTAAATCTAAACCACCACTATCAAAACAAACACCCTTACCAACTAGTGTTACTTTTGGATGATTTTTATCTCCCCAAGTTAAATCAATTAAGCGAGGTGAGTTAGTACTTGCTCTTCCTACGGCGTGAATGGTCGGATAATTATGCTCGAGTAACTGATCGCCAATAACTTGTTTTACCTCGCCACCAAAGCTATCAGCTAAATAGGTTGCACTGTCGGCTAAGTTTATTGGCATCATATCGCTAGCAGGAGTATTGACTAAATCGCGAACTAACGCGGTTGCTTGTGCATATTTAATCGCTTTATCCACTATCGTTTGTTCATTTTCTAGCGCTAAACTCGGTAATTTTTTTTCAGTGTTATTGGTTTTGTATGGAGAGAATTGATAGGCCCCCATAAGCCAAGAAAAACAAATAGCCGAGTAATATTGACTATCAGCCTTCAATAGATACTGACCTGTAGGGAGTTTATTGATTAAATCACCGCAGGCAAAATAATGACTAATATCATTCACAACAAAAAGAGCCTGTGCTAATTCACCTTGTAATTTAGCTGAAAAATGAGGAATTAATGCCAATCCATCGCCTGAAAAATTGGTTTGTGCGAGCCATGTTTGTGTGCACTGTGTTTGTTGTGATTGCCATGCACTATAAGTGCTTTTTTCTATAATCGTTAGTGGGACACCCGTATTTTGTGCATTGAGTAATTTATTCATATTTTATTCTTAAATGGTGAGAGAGATATTTTGATTGTAACCTACTGTGAGTATGTCGACATTAGAAACTGACGGCGTTTGTTTTATAAAAGTAGATTTTTTAGCTGAATTTTATCTGTTTTAGCTTTGGTATTTATCTGTGCGAGGAATAGCTCTGCGGTGGCTATGGCATCATTTAAGGCATTATGACCATGGTGAGCGGGTAGTTGATGTTTATGACGTAGATTAGCTAGACGCAACTCGGAAGGATCATAAGCCACATCGCGCTTATCTAGCTGTCGTTTAGCAATCACAAGCGTGTCTATGATAGGAAATTGTGGTGATATACCATAGAGTTCTATGCAAGCCTGCGTTAAAAATTGTCTTTCAATTCGAGAAAAGTGCACTAACATGACTTTACCTGCCAACGCTTTTAATAGCGCTTCGATAACGGTGCGTAGTTTTTCACCTCTGTTTTTTTGCTCATCAGTGATGTGATGAATAATAACGTTATTTTCTTGAAGTAGGTCTTTGGTTTTTATGATTTGATGATAGCAAGTGTTTAGCTTTATTTGTCCTTGCTCCATGGCAACAAAGCCAACGCTGAGCAATTTATCACCTTTGGCATCTAGTCCGGTGGTTTCAAAATCAACTGCTAGCATGGACAATTGATTGATTGAGGTATTAAGATCAGGAAAAGGCACTGAAAGAAAATCTTTGAGTGGCCCTTTGGGGGCTTTGTTGACTAGCCGCTTTCGTTTGGCTTCATAACCCGTTAAGAAATTAAATAATGCATTTTTTACCATTAAAAACTTGCCTGTCTAGAGTCTTGTAGAGTTTTGATCACCTTAAAGGCATCTTTTAAATGTTCACGTTCTAATTTTGACAGTTCTTTAGGGGAAAGGTAGTTGTCGGCTTCCTGCACCAGTATAAGTTTTTGCGCTTGATGTTTTACCCGTAACATTCCTAAAAAAGCATAGGCATCAAGTAAATTTTCAGCGGAAGATTTAGTGATAGCACTTGTGCCGGCGGCCTGCTGAATACGCTCAATGGTGTTGACGGCGCTTATACCTTGGGATAGAGCGTAAATACGGGCAAGATCAACGATGGGTGCAATGCCATTGTGTTTTAAATCTAGAGTCGCCTTGTGTTTACCGTTTTGCTTTAAAACAAAGTCGCGGAAAAAGCCAAGTGGTGGGCGTAACCCTAAGGCATTTTTGGTTAAATGAGCGATAAACAAGCTATTACTTTGAGTTTTAGACAACATATCACTACGTACTATTTTAAGCAGAGAGGGATCACCATAAAGGGTGTCTAAATCAAAAAAAACACTGGCATTTAATAACGCTTTAGGAGCCGGGGTACCTACCCAATCACTAAAATAACTTTGCCAAATACGCATAGGCTGTCGCCATTTAGGGTTGGTAGCCATAATGTCACCGGGACAATAAATAAACCCACAATTGGCTAGGCCGTCACAAACAAAGTGAGCGAGATTTTCAAACCAAGCATCATCATAAGGCTTCATGGAATTACAAATAATAATGGCATTGTCTTGATCAGAGTGGGCTAGTTGTTCTTGTCTTGCTTGTGACCCTGCAGCTAGCCAAGCATAGGGCACAGGTGCTTGACCATATCTTTGTTCGGCCATTTCTATCAGCCGTTTGGTGAAGGCCATCGTAATGGCACTAATACTTTTACCGACATGATCGGCACTTGAACCCAGTTTAGCTAATCTAATTTGCAATTTAGGCAGTAAATCACTAATTTCCTTTAGCTCGGTTAGGTTTTTTGCTTTATGTATTATGCTTGAAAAATTAACGGCATTATGACCTTCATTATTCATTAAGTCAGTCACGGTTACCATACCAACCACATCACCCTCTTGGGTGACGGGTAAATGGTGAATATGCTTAGCCGTCATCGCCATTAAGGCATCATAGGCATTGCTTTTTATATCAATGGTACTCATGTTGCGCGTCATAATTTCGCTAATAGGGGTGGTAATTGCAATACCTTTGGCGACACAGCGTCGGCGAATATCTTTATCTGTTACTATGCCAACCGACTTGTTATTGTCTAGCACTACAAGGCAAGAGTACCCTTTCTCTGTCATGTGAATTGCTGCTTGCTGAATACTTTCATCACAAGCAATGCCTGCAACAGGGCTATGATAAAAATTACTTACAGAGGTATTCATTAAGCTAGAAGAAATAATTGCTTCTTCATTGACTTGTGACATTTTTTGTTTGAGACGCTCAGCAGAATTATGGCTAAAATAGTCATTAACACAAGGGTATTTATTACCAATATCAGCTAATATTTTATTCTCTACACTGTACAATAAGCTGTCTTCATCAGTGACTACATGGGATTGATTTTTAAAAACAGTATTTGATATTCCCTGTTTTGTATTTTGTAAGTCATGTTTGCAAAACGCTGTGCATAAATCCCCTTCGCCCAGACGAGAAATGAGTTCACCATTACGTGATAAGCAGCTTAATGCTCCTTTACGGACAATATATAAGCGTGGTTCATTGATACCTTTTGGTGGTAGGGCTTCACCCTTACGTAGGTAATTAATGCTGAGTTCTCTAATTAAAAGAGCGATTGTTGGCTTTGGTAGGCTGTCAAAGGGCGGGATGCTTTGTATGAAGCTAGATATTTCAGACAGTTCAATATCCATAATAACTTATTTGCCTGTAATTAACTGATGACAGTACTAATTTAAGAGGGCTGTCATTTGACGTCAACCTTTGTTTGGGTGATCTAGACTAAAGTTTAATATCCGTCAAAAAAAAAGCTTGCTAGATTAATTGACAGTTGAAGTTGACTATGGATTGCTGTTTCTGCGTTACAGATGAAGCAACTGACAGAAATCTATATTCATACTTTTACTAAAATTATTACTAAGAGGCCTAATAAAAATACTCACACTACTGTGAAATAAAGGCTACAACGTCGCTAGGAGACTATTGTGGAAAATAAAGAAACGTATTGGTCGGAGAATCTTCGCCTTATCTTTATATGTCTTGCAATCTGGTTTGCGGTTTCATTTGGTTTAGGTTTACTGCTTGTTGAACCACTAAATGCAATTCGTCTAGGTGGGTACAAACTGGGTTTTTGGTTTGCACAGCAAGGTTCTATTTACTCATTTCTTGTCTTAATTTTTTGGTATGGAGCCAAAATGAATAAGCTTGATAAAAAATATCACGCGGAGGGTTAAGCATGGATGAGTTAAAACTATATACATACATTGCCGTATTTGGCACCTTCGCTTTATATTTCGGTATTGCTTGGTGGGCTCGTGCGGGTTCAACCAGTGATTTTTACGTAGCTGGTGGTGGTATTACACCATTTCAAAACGGTATGGCAATTGGTGCTGACTGGATGAGTGCAGCATCATTTATTTCAATGGCTGGTTTAATCGCTTTCTTGGGCTACGGTGGTTCGGTATTCCTCATGGGGTGGACCGGTGGTTATGTATTGCTAGCGATGTTACTGGCACCCTATATGCGTAAGCACGGCAAGTTCACCGTTCCTGAATTTATTTCTGATCGTTATTATTCTAAAACTGCACGTATAGTGGCGGTAATTTGTTTAATTATTGCATCAGTGACTTACGTTATTGGTCAAATGAAGGGGGTTGGTGTTGCATTCTCTCGTTTCCTAGAAGTTGATTATGATTTAGGTCTAGTGATCGGTATGGTTGTTGTTTGGGTATATGCGGTATTAGGTGGTATGAAAGGTATTACTTATACGCAAATCGCTCAGTACTGTGTCATGATTTTTGCCTATACAATTCCAGCGGTATTTATCTCTCTACAATTAACAGGTAACCCCATTCCACAATTAGGTTTAGGTAGTACTTTAGCTGATGGTAGTGGTGTTTACTTACTTGATAAATTAGATATGGTAGTTACAGACTTAGGCTTTAAAGAATATACAACGGCAAACATGGGTGGCACATTAAATATGTTTGCTTACACTATGTCACTAATGATTGGTACTGCGGGTCTTCCTCACGTAATCATGCGCTTCTTTACTGTACCTTCAGTGCAAGCTGCACGTCAGTCTGCGGGTTATGCTTTAGTGTGTATTGCTTTACTTTATACTGTTGCTCCTGCAGTGGGTGCTATGGCTCGTTTCAACTTATTGAACACCATTGAGCCGGTAGCAGGTCAAAACTTAGAGTACGCTGAACGTCCACAATGGTTTAAAGACTGGGAAAAAACTGGTTTATTAAAGTTTGAAGACAAAAATAGCGATGGTAAAGTTCAATACACCGCTGATAAAGCAACCAATGAAATGGTTAAAGTGGACCGTGACATTATGGTACTCGCTAACCCAGCCATTGCTAACTTACCAAACTGGGTTATTGCTTTAGTTGCCGCCGGTGGTTTAGCCGCGGCACTTTCGACGGCAGCGGGATTATTATTAGCAATCTCCTCTTCCGTTTCTCATGATTTAATGAAAGGGGTATTTGTGCCTGATATGACGGAGAAAAATGAATTGCTGGCGGGTCGTGTTACCATGACGGTGGCTATTCTATTTGCGGGTTATCTGGGGATGAATCCACCCGGATTTGCTGCAGGTACGGTTGCATTAGCCTTTGGTTTAGCGGCATCAAGTATTTTCCCTGCATTGATGATGGGTATTTTCTCTAGAAAAATGTCTGGTACAGCAGCGGTTGCAGGTATGATTGCCGGTATCGGTGTCACAATGTTATACGTATTCCAGCATAAAGGTGTTATGTTTATTCCTGGCACATCATTCTTAGGTGATATGGGGCCTAACTGGTTCTTCGGTATTTCTCCAAATGCTTTTGGCTCAGTGGGTGCGTTAGTTAACTTTGCAGTAGCGTTTGCAATGCTTAAAGTAACTGGTCCAGCGCCATCTGAAATACAAGATATGGTTGACCATATGCGTGTGCCAGGCAATGTTAGTGCAGCACATGCTCACTAAAAAATTCGACAGTTAACGATTAAGTGTCGAAATTAAAATAAAAAAAGGCTAGGCGATAATTTTTAAAAGAGTCGTCTAGCCTTTTCTGTTAAATTACCCTCATTGTTTAAATAAGAAGATATTAATATGAATAGACATCTTAAAATGGCGTTTATGGTCGCCCCATTTTTAGGAATATTAGGTTTTATTGGTGCTGATTATTACAGTGAAAATCAAGCGGCTAAAAATAAAATAATTCAGCTAGTACCAGAAGGTCATTGTGATATTATCAATCAGAGCTGTGTGTTGAAATCAGGTGAGTTCAAAGTGAATATTTCTGATGAAGCGGGGGTTACTGAGGTTAATTCTACCTTTCCTCTTGATAGTGCAACCTTATTTTTAGTTAACCAATCTGACCAAATGACACCTTACCCATTAGGCATGCAAAAAAGCCCTTATTATTGGCGGAGCCCTACCGAGCTGAGGTCATTGGTTGGTGAAAAGGGTGCCAGCTACAAGTTGCGTTTAATCGCTAAAATCAAAGGAGGTCAATATATATCAGAGTTTTATACCCAAACAACAAAATAGCTGCTTGTACTTGTTTTTTAGCAACTTATTCAGTTTCTCCCATTGCTGCTGTGCTAATAGCTTGAATGTTGGCTGGTGGCCTATGTGATAGCGATTGACATACCATAAGCCATTAATAAGATAACAAAATAGCACGTAGGCATTGAGTAATTGGCGGTTAATGGGTGCTGAAGATTTTTGTTGATAACACTGTAATACCATGGTTATTTCGTGATGCTTGATATTATTTACTGCAATAAACATAGCTAAATCAAATTCAATCGGCGCTGAGCAAGCGCATTCAAAATCAACAAGAAAAGCTTCACTTTTCGCTGTTATTAAGACATTACTAAAATTTAAATCACCATGGCAATAAGCCGTATTTTCATCTTGAGTTAACGGCTTGATGAGTTGTTTTGCAAGTTGTGTTAAGTCGGCTTGTTGTCTCGTTGAAAAATGTGGCTGGCAAATATGTTCATTGATAATTTGAGCAGGCATTAAGATTGCTGGTTTAGCATTTACTTTATGGATTTTCTGCATTAATTTCATCGAAATAGCTATTTTTTGCTCGATAGGTTGCTGACTTAGTGCTAGGTTTTCTCCGTCAATGAATGGGTTAATTAGCCAGTTTTTATCATGATAAACAACGTTAGCACCAATACCTTTTTCGCTAGCAAATAAGCTAGCAAAAACCTCGTTAGGCGTTGTTATTTTTTTGACAAAAAAGGCTTTGCCATCAGCAATCACTTTAAAGCACTGGCTGCTTAATCCAGTGCTGACCTCTTCAATAGCCGTGATTGTTTTGAAAAAACTTAATGCTTGGAGTTGTTTGAATGGCACAGCTAATTGCTTATTTGAGCTGATAAAGTCAGTTGATTGTTTTTGTAAAAACCATACCACTTCACATATCCATAGCTTGCAATTATTATATAAATAACAAAAAGTGCTGCGGTAGGAAATAACCCTTTTTCAAGATATAAATAAATTGAAACAGTATCGATTACCAGCCAATACAGCCAATTTTCCAATACTTTCTGTGTGACTAAGTAGGTAGCAAAAATAGCAAAAACTGTGGTAAAGGTATCAAGATATGGAAAAGCAGCAGGTGTATAGTTTGCCATAACATAACCTAACACAAGAGATATTGCGGCCAACGTTATACCTATTTTTAGGTGCTTATTTGCAGGTAGTGAAATAACCTCAAGGCTTGTTTTTTGATAGTTAACTTGAGGGTGTTTTTTTTGCCATATCCAATAGCCATAAAAGGCCATTACTAAATAATAAAGATTGAGGGCACTGTCCATTAACAGTAAGACATCATAAAAAATTATCGTGTAAAGGGCTGTGCTGATAAAGGCCGCAGGCCAACACCACAATGAGCCATTTGCCGCAAGCACTACATAAGCCAAAGCCAGTAGCATTGCCATTAGCTCTAACCAAGGTAAGTTTGAAAAATATTGGGTAACTTCAGCCATTATTGCTCTGCTTCAACCGATGAACGATCACCATTAATAAACTTGCAAACAAATACCGCAGCACCTGTAGTACTGTGCACATGCTTTATTTCACTCATCACGCTGCTGACGGCTAAATCATATTCACCAAATACTTGTGTGCTCATTCCGTTGGTGATCACTTTTAAACCTTTAACAGCACGAAGACGTTTGATAAAAGCCCAAATCTCACTTTTATATTGCTCTTTGGCAAGTGGATATAAGCTTAATTCGATTGATATTTGCATGGTCACTCCTCAAATCAATATTTTAGTGTACAGCTTGTTATAGTTACTAATACTTCGACCCTTCGACAAGCTCAGGATTATTGGCAATACCCATTGGTTCGTCCTGAACTAAAAGCAGTCGAAGGAAGGTGAAAGTAACTAAAACTGATAATCTAGCGTAACACCAAAAACTAATGGCTCTGCTAATTGTGTATATTGTTTAGCAGTATAACCATCTCTAGGATCATTACCAAAGTAAAAACCTCGGCTGGCATAATCTTCATTAGTTAAGTTACGCGTCCATACTTTAACTTGGTAATTATCATTTAAGTAACTTAGTGAAGCGTTAAGCAGAGCAATGGATGCTGATTTTTCATTATGGCTGTCAGAGAAGTAAAACTCATCTTTACCGTCAACAGATAAGCTTACTAGCCAGTTTTCATTAGGTTGATAATTCATGCCTAAATTAAATTGGTAGTTTGGAGCATGGGCTTGCTCTCGACCATCTAATGAAGCACCATCGGCGTTAATAAAGTCATTAAACCTGGTATCTAACAAGCCAAGTGAACCATATAGTTCAATCAGCTCATTTATCTGCCAACTAGCTTCAACTTCAATGCCTTTATTTGAGCCTGTTGCAGCATTACCTAAATAAGCAATGAACTCTGAACTGCCATCATTTCGAGTAATGGTTTTAGAGCTTTTCACCTGTACATCGTCTCGATCCATATAAAATACCGAAGCGCGAATAAAAGCGGCATTATCTAACAAAGAAACTTTATAGCCCAATTCATAGTTGAGTAGGTATTCAGGATCAAAAGTACGTAGTTCATCAGGCAAACTACCATCGGTATTAGCGCCACCGGCTTTATAACCACGGTTAATTGAGCCGTACCACAATTGATCACTATCTTGCTGGTAGCTAAGTACTAACTTACCACCAATCATAGTATTTTTATCACTGTCACTAAAGCCCAAAGAGTTAATGTAATCAGCATCACGCTTCTCTATTCTGACCCCTGTCGTTAGTGACCATTTGTCGTTTAGCTGGCTATCAAGTTGTCCGTAAACAGCTATGGATTGCGTATCAAAAGTAGAAGTGAAATCATTGTCTAAATAAGTGTATTGGCGCTTAAGATCTGAATCGTCGTTTTTATAGTAGAAGCCAGCTACCCAGTTGGTTGTGCCGTTAAATATTTCATTACCTGCGTTTGATAAAGCACGTAACTCAATGGTTTGTGTTGATTTATCACGGAAGTAATGGTCGGTTGATGAGTATTCCCAATAAGCAAAATCTTGATTGGCTATATTCTCAGGTGCAGAAATACCTTCATAGGCCCAGTCTTCATCGTAGCCATAGGCAAGATCAGAGTTAGCTGTGCTAATAAGCGCTTTTAAAGTAAACAGTTCAAAACCTTGGTAAGTAAAATCAGCGGAAAAAGCAGCCGTTTCTTGTTTATCAAAACCCGGCTGATCCGAAAGGGTCTGGCGAGTATTGTCTAGTGAAAAAGCATCATAACCATTGTCAAAATCAAAATAAAAAGCAGCTAAGTCTATGGTTAAGTGATGACTTGCTTGGATAAACAACTTGCTTCTAATGCTTACTTCATCTCGGTTGTTAGTGTCATCTTTTTGTAAGTG
Organism: Litorilituus sp.; assembly: GCA_030754235.1. Lineage (GTDB taxonomy): Bacteria > Pseudomonadota > Gammaproteobacteria > Enterobacterales > Alteromonadaceae > Colwellia. The sequence goes on along the minus strand of JASMAS010000097.1, from coordinate 2,161 downwards.
AGTGTTTTCAATGAAGCCGTTGCTTTGGTATTGATTAGCGGCTAAACGATAGTTAACTTTATCGCTAGCAGGGCCAGAAAGTGCTAAGCCTAAACCATAGCTATCATAATTGCCCACATCAATTTTTAGTGCGCCTTCAAATGTATCTGTCGGTGCATTGGTGGTGATATTAATCATACCCGCAAGGGCATTTGCACCAAAGCGAGTACCTTGTGGGCCACGAAAAACTTCAACTTGTTGGGTATCAAAAAGGCTAGCAATACTGCCTATACCAGTAAAGTCGATACCATCAATAATCATGCCTACCGAGGGATTAATGGGCTCATTAAATTGGCTACGCTCGCCAATGCCTCTAATTTGAAAATAACGTGCTCGCTGTGATCCGCTGGCAAAGTTAACATTTGGGCTAATGGTGATTAGCTCTTCTAAATGTTGAGCATTACGCTGTTTAACTTCAATATCGGTTAACACAGAGAGTGAAGCCGGTGTTTTAAGTAAACTTTGCTGGCGAAAATCACTGGTAACCGTGATGACTTCGGTTTGATTCGTGTGGCTTTTTTGAGCTGCGTTTGCACTTGTATTGGCAAGTAGCATTGTAGAAACAGCTAACGTAAGTGTTGCTTGAGTAAAATTCATAAAGATCTCATAAGTAAAGATATACTATGGGATCCGGCACTGGGAGGTCTCTAGATATAGAAAATATTAACCATTCCTACGCCGGTTATATTAGCTTGTCACACTAGGTGATAACTAATTCCCGTCCAGGTTCAAAGGGTTTGTTGATAACATCAACATCTCAGCGATTCTCTATCTTATTAACAAGATAGAATCGCACTCCTTGGTTCGCGCAGCAGTCTAACAAAGTTTTGCTAATGATGCCTAGTTATTTACGTACAATGTTGCTAAAAGTACCATGGCAAGATCATTATAAATTGAACTTATAGAACAAGCAGTGACTAGATCAAGGCATAATAATCACCTTGGTCACTTAATAAGTTAACAAGGTCACAAACAATGGCACGCAAAAAAAGGTCTGAAATCCGCGATGGCAGCTAAAACGTCAGCACTATTCTGAATTTGCATTTATAATTGCAAAGACCTCAAAAAAATCATCAATATATTCGGCTTCGTGTGCTGGTTTGTACGAGCCTATAAGTTTAATGGATAAACATTTTGAAAAAAAATATTTGGCATAAGTTAGAAGTCCATCCAGAAATTTCCTTTGGGCAATACATTGTCCCTAACTTTGTTTCTAATTCGGTCGCCATAAAAATTACCGACTCAGAATACATTTTGATCAGTCCAGGTGAGCCCTTGCTAAAAGCTTTTTTAGATGAAGGGCATGCAAAGGATACAAAAATTCATATCATCATGCCTAACGGTTTTCATTACATGGGGGTTGCCGCTTGGCAATTGGCTTTTTCAAATACTGCTTTGTATGCCAGTAAAGCGGCAAGAGCTATGTTAATAGAAAAGGACGTAGCAAAAGATGAAAGTGACATCATCTGTCTTGAAGATAAGCAGCCTCCTTTGCCACAAGGTTACAGCTTATTATTTCCTCCCGGCCATCGTGGGGGTGATGTGTGGCTTAAAAAACAAAACACGCAACACTCCAGCGTTTGGATAACTTGCGATAGCTTTTTAAATTATGAGCGTCTTTCAAACCAGTCTATTGCACGGATTATGCAAAAAGCCTTGAATGCTGCTCCAGGTTTGAAAATAAGCCAAGTGATTAAATGGTTTATTTTAAAGGATAAGAAAACGTTTAAATTGTGGTTGTTGGACCGACTTGAGCTTGATAACCCCACTGTCTTAATTCCATCTCATGGGGAAATCGCCCAAGATGAAGACCTGCGGGAAAAACTTGAGAATTTGGTGTGTCACCGTTTGTAAAACTGAATAGCCGGTTGCTCTATTATTTTTCAGGTTTTTACTTAAAAATTAAGAAGGACACTCGCTTTTATTTATGGCGCGGTAGGTCATAGTGATGTACTAACGGATTATTGCGAGCATAAAGGGTTAAAACGACGAAGTAATGTTAGTTGTTGCGATAAATTGTTAGCGTAACTCACCAACCCTATTACTGCCTTGTTTTATAACATCACATCAAGTTTGATGTTTTTTGGCTTGTCTAAAAAGTAGCCTTTTTGCTGTTTTTTTT
>JASMAS010000096.1 GCA_030754235.1 Litorilituus sp. | reverse complement strand
CTCAATCAGTTTGGCTAGATACTGTTAATTTAAAAGCGAATACGAAAAGCACAGTTAAAATAAAACTACCTCAATTGATAGGGCGTTGGAAGATATTGGCTTTAACGGCAACACCACAAGCAATGGCAATTGACTCTACTTCTATTTCAACTGTGAGGGATGTCGAGTACTTTTTTGATGCACCTAGTTCGATTTTCAACATTGATGAAGCCAGTTTTGCTATTACACAAATAAATAAAGGAGCGTTAAAGCTTTCAGATACGTTGTATCTTTGGGTTGATGGTAAAAAGGTAGATACAGTTGATGTGCAGTTAAATGATAGAGAATACAAAAGAACTAACCTTGTATTACCTAAGTTAGCAGAGGGTAAACATGTTCTGATGTTAACAAGTGAAACACAACCAGATTTTGCAACCTACCACGAAATTAATGTACTTGGAGGTGTATTTAACCAGCAAAAGACTTGGTTAGTTAAAGGGAGTAATGCTGGTAAGGTTATTAAACCAGATAACTCTATACCTGGTAGTATTCAACTGACCCAAATGCAAACAGGCCAATTATTTCCTGATTGGCATGCATTATCCCGTTTTGATGAAAATTATCCGCACCAATGCTGGGAGCAAACAGTTTCTAGAGCGATAAGTTACCAGTTTAATCCGGTTTCCAATACAGCATGGCCTGAAGGGGAAGAAAAACTTACAAAGTTAATTGGGCAAAAGCATAAGTACAAAAGCTACTTTGATATGTTCAGTTATTTTCCGTTAATAAAAGCCGATCCCTTTCTTACTGCTTATACCTATTTGGCTCATAGTTGGTTAAAAGAAAGCTCAACACCAATTGAGTTAGATAGAAAGAAAATGAAAGAAGTAATGGAAGAGATCATTGAAGGTAATGAATATGCACAGTATTTTAATATAGATGCCCAAGTACAAAGTATGGCGCTATTAGCATTGGCCCAAAATGAGGATGTCAACTTAGAACGAGCATTATCTATTAGGCAAAAACTTGGTAAGAGTAATGCTACAGCTACTGTATTGCAGGCGTTAGCATTGAAAGTATTAGGTGCAGACTCAAGCTTATATGAAAGTGATTTAACAGATCTTAGTAGCGTTCATTACGCTGATGCTAATAACAATGTATTTAATCAAAATAGTGACAAGTGCTTAGCTGCTTTAGCCTATAATCAAGACTCAGAGCAACGAGAAAGTTTACTTTCAGAAGTTATTTTACAACAGCAGCAAAATGGACAGTTTGGTTCTACATTCGCAAATGCAGTTTGTAGCTACGCCTTAAAAGACAATAAATTAGGTAATTCTTCTTTCGCTCTAATTGAGTACAAAAACTCAGACTCAGTGTTAAATTACAATGTTAATAATGACAGTAGCCATTGGCTGAGAATGGACTATCAACAAAAACTTAAGGATGTAGAAGTTGCCTCTTCTGGAATAACTATAACCAGAGACTTGTATGTTCAAAAAAACGATGAATGGCATCAAGTAACAGAGAACGCGCAGCTTAGTGTGAGTGACATTGTAAAAACAACAATAACCATTAATTCACCTTTAGAGCGTGAACACATAGCAATAACAGACTCAATTGCGGGAGGTTTTGAAGCAATTAACCCTGCTTTAGGGAATCAACGTTATATAGAGGAATTAGGTAGAGGTTGGCATTCACATACACGGTTTGAAATTCGTGAAGGTAAGGCTTATTGGTATTTAAGGCATCTTGCTAAAGGAGAGCAGAAAATATCATATTACAGTCGTGTTCGGCATGTAGGGAAGTTTAACCTTGCCCCAGCAAAAGTTGAAGCCATGTATCGCAGTGATGTCTTTGGTTTAACCATATCTAGCAAAGTGGATATTTCGAATTTTCGCTAAATTTTTTTTGTTTAAAGCCCCTTGATGACAATCCTTTTCATTTATCAATATTGCTACTGGTTCACTACACTTTTAATAACAAAGGGGCATTTAAACATATAACCCTACATTTTTATGTCTAAAACAGCTAAATAGCGGCACTGTCTATAGCGTTTATTGATACACATAAGTAAAAAGTAGAAAAATACTGACTAATTGGACAATTAATTTTAAAAAGTCATTAATCCAGTTATAATAAGAGCGTTTAAGAAAAGCCAAGCACTCGCGTTGGCAACAAGATTAAAGGTTCTCTCAATGGAAAAAAAGTATATCACTGCACAAGAGTTACTCGAAGACTCTTTTAGATTGGCAGCTAAGGTTTATGAAGATGGTTTTAGACCTCAATTTATTGTTGGCATTTGGCGTGGTGGTGCACCAATAGGCATTGCCGTACAAGAGTATTTTGATTTTAAAAAAGTTGACACCGACCACATTGCAGTACGCACATCATCTTACTATGGTATCAATAAACAAAGTAAAGAAATAAAAGTTCATGGGTTACATTATATTATAGAGAACGCTAATGCTGATGATGGCTTATTAATTGTTGATGATGTTTTTGATTCTGGTCGTAGTATCAAAGCACTGATAGCGCAATTGAAAATATCAATGCGTCAAAATATGCCAAAAGATGTACGTACTGCGTGCCCATGGTATAAGCCAGCAAATAACCAAGTAGATATTGAGCCTACGTATCATGTGCATAAATCTGATGAATGGCTAGTTTTTCCTCATGAGTTATCTGGATTAACGCCCGATGAAATCATTGAAGGCAAAAAAGATTTAGTAAATATTCAAGACTTATTAGTATAAGTAGAATCGATTAGGTAACCTTATGAACCGGATAGCTCTGTTTTTTGTAACAGTAATCATCTCAAGTGTGGCTTACGGTAAAACAGCAAAATCAACAGTGATTTTGCTGTCAATCGATGGTTTTTCTTATGATTACTTATCACAATACCAACCTAAAAATATTCTTGATTTTGCGACAAAAGGCATAAAAGCAAAATTAATTCCTGTTTACCCAAGCAAAACATTCCCCAATCACTTATCAATCATTACCGGTGTATATCCAGCAAAGCACGGTATTGTACATAATAAATTTTATCATCCAGATTTAGGGCAAACCTATAAACTTGGAGCAGGTAAACATAACTCCTCTTGGTTAACAGCTCAGCCTTTTTGGTTTTATGCACAGCAGCAAGGCGTTAAGTCGGCAATCTATTTTTGGCCTGAATCAGAAGCAAAAGGTCAGGGGAGTGAACCAAGTTATCATATTCCTTATAATAATGTTGACTCGATAGAAATGCGTTTTAATCAAATTATCACTTGGTTAAAAAAGCCTACAGAACAAGCACCCAAATTAATTCTTAGTTACTTTTCTAGTGTGGATAGTGCCGGACATGAATATGGGTTAAATTCACCTGAACTGTCAGCTGCCATTACTCAGATTGATCATGCCTTTGGTCGTTTTATCAATAGACTAGAAAAGGAAGTAACGCAAAAGGTCAATGTTATATTATTGTCAGATCATGGCATGGTACAGCTTAATCAACAAAGAAAAATTAACTTAAATACTGTTTTTAATAAGAAAATACAGGAATCAATCGATAATAAAAGAATTGTTGTCGCAAAAAGCAGTACACAATTATACTTGTATTTTGATCACACAAAGCTTACAAAACAACAACAAAGCAATTTTACAAATGAACTAAAGATCACTCAGAAGCAAAATACTAAATGGTATGAGGTTTATCGAAAAGGTAATTACCCTAAACACTGGCATTTAAATAAAACTAATGTGTTAGTTATTCCTGACATTATTATTAATGCAAAACCAACGGCAAGTTTTACCTATGGCAATTATGCACATAATGGTAAAGCAACCCATGGTTACGATGCATTGCAGCATAGTGGATTAATGAGTATATTTTTAGCCGCTGGACCAGATATTGTTAAAGGAAGAGCAGTCATACCTTTTGAAAATATTCATATCGTGCCTTTTATGAGTCAATTACTTGGAATTACCCCTCCAGAGAATATTGATGGCAAAGTCGATGTTTTAAATTCAGTTTTACGGTATTAATTATCGCAAAATGTTAGGTAAATGTTGATGCTAGCAAGTAACTGTTTTAAGCTAATAGGCTCTAGATTCTATTAGCCCATAACTTAACAGAAACTATAAATTATAATGAAAAACACCTATATTGCCAGACAAGCTATTCTCAATGAAAAATCAGAAACTATTGGTTATGAGCTTTTGTTTAGAGATAGTCCCGACAATAAATTTCCAGAAGTTGAACCTGACATTGCAAGTTCAAAACTCATTATTCAAAATCATATTCATGGTGATATACAAACACTAAGTATGGGTAAGTTGGCTTTTATTAATTTCACTGAAAACTGCCTCATTCATAAATTTCCTTTAATGTTTGACAAGAATAATATTGTTATAGAGTTGGTTGGCCAAGAAAAGCCCACTAAAAAACTTTTGAAGATCATTAAGTTTTATCAAGATAAGGGCTATACAGTCGCGTTAACTGAATATGACTTAGCACCTCACTGGGATATTCTTTTTCCTTATATAGATATTGTCAAAGTTGATATTGAAAAAATTAACACCAAACGTTTACTTCCTGCAGTAATGCGCATGAAACCCTTTAATATTTCTATCGCCGCAGAGAAAGTAGAAACTAAAAATCAAAAGCAAACCTTGGCAGAAGTTGGATTTGACTATTTCCAAGGGTATTTTTATCATCAACCAGAAATAGTTGAAGGCCAAGCTCTAGAGCCTATAAAAGCACAGATGCTAAACCTTTTAAGTGAAACATTTAACTCACCACTTAACTATGAAACTGTAGCCGATATTATCAGTCATGATGTTAATTTAACTGTTGGTTTGTTGAAAATGGTGAACAATGTTTCGACAGGAGCCCGGGTTCAAATTACTTCATTAAAACAAGGTGCAGCCTACCTTGGCGAAGACAAATTAAGACAGTTTGTTTCAATTTTAGCCTTATCTAATTTAACATCTGATAAAACTGATGAAGTATGTAAACAAGCGTTAATAACAGCTAAAATGATGTTTGCTTTAAGTAACAACAGTGCATTTAAATCGGTAAGTGAATCAGCATTCATAACGGGATTATTAAGTGCTATTGAAGTTATGCTAGCCATGCCAATGGCTGAAATTGTTAAAACAATGCCATTATCAGAGCCAATAGAGAGTGCTTTAGTTACTCATGCTGGCTTACTTGGCCAACTCTTAGATTTAACTACAACTTATATTCTTGGTCATGAAAAGCTTCAAACAGACGGTACTCTTGAAGAATCTTTCGATCACTTCTCCCTAGATAAACAACAAGTACAAGCTGAGTTTCTTAAGGCTAGTCAATGGTTACAAGATTTACACTTGGAAGATTTATAAAAGCTATATAATATTCACTAAATTATGACTAAATGTTACAATAAATACTATAGTCTTTTAAAATGTGCATTTTAATAAGTAATAATTATTGCAATTATCAGCATATCAGAGATACTGTTGTTAATCCAAATTAAGAGCTAGATCGGATCCAGTCTTCACTGGGAAATCATGTTATTGAATTAGTTTAAGTATTTGATGTTTTAGCTTGCTGACATTTTACCGTTTGCAAGTTAACAACTAGATCCTATTTTTCGTAACGCTACGTGCATGAAATATATATTTGCGTATATTCCCTTAGTAAATTTCACGTAGCGTCACGACATTAACTTTAATTATTAGTATATTTTAATTCTGTCTTTAGTCTATCAACTGTATGAGACCACTTAGGTGTTGTTGGCTTACATACTGAATTTTGATTACCAAACAAACCTGTTTCACTAAAAGCCGAATTAATTGATTTTGTATCATGCCATTTAACTGGTACTAGATATTCAGCATTATCATCATCTAAACATTCAAACGATGAATAATTACCATCGGTAGATAATTCATTAATGGTTTTATTATCAAATTCTTTAAACTGATATTTTTCTGCTCGGCAAATATCACCAATAATTTCGCCTACACCAACATAACCTGTACCAGGAATATTGGCCCAAACTCTGTCACCAACTTCTAGCATGTTTAATGTATTAGAATACCAACGGCCATGACCTGCACTGATGTAACCATATTTCCTAGCATCAGCCCAATGGCGTTCTTTACCATGACCAAACGATACATAAAACTCGCCGTTCCACGGCTCTTTTGCTGATTTTGAAATAACACGTTCTTGGGTTTCCTCTGGCGGAATCATCCAAGCACGGCTCAAATACTTATTTCCGTTATCTTCAAAAACACTAAAGAAAACGGCATTTACTGGTATTTTTGCTTTGTCATTCAGGTAGTTAATAATGCGTTCTGAACTAG